>JAHEGM010000035.1 GCA_024645105.1 Rhodoluna sp. | reverse complement strand
CAGACGAGCACTAAGAGCTGACAACCGTCAGTTCTAAACCACGGAAGGGAAATACAAAGTGGACGTTACAAACATCGCCGAAATGACCGGCAACCTAGCAGTAGTTGGCTACGGCCTAGCAGCAGTTGGCCCTGGTATCGGTGTGGGTCTAGTTGTTTCAAAGACCATCGAATCAATCGCTCGCCAGCCAGAGCTTGCAGCGAAGCTACAGGTAACAATGTGGCTAGGTATTGCATTTACTGAGGCGCTAGCGCTTATCGGTCTTGCAACCCCATTCATCTTCGCTTAGTAAGTCAGGAACTTAAACCATGATTTCAAGAATTCTCGCTGCGGCAGCAGAGGGTGAGGCAGCGCCTAACCCACTTTTGCCAGCCAGCTACGACATTCTTTGGTCTTCGGTTGTCTTTGTAATCCTGCTTGCTTTCTTCTGGTTCAAGGTCCTACCTAACTTCAAGAAAACTTTGGATGCACGCACAGAGGCGATCGAAGGTCGTCTTGAAGCTGCTGAAAAAGCACAGGCCGAGGCTGCAGCAAAAACTGCAAACATCGAAGCCGAGCAGGCAGCTGCACGCGCAGAAGCATCAGAAATTCGCGAAGCAGCTCGCGCCGAGGGTGCAGTCATTTTGGCTGAGCTTAAGGAGCAGGCATCTGCTGAGGCGGCACGTTTGACTGCTACTGCAAAGGCACAGATTGAAGCCGAGCGTCAGGCAGCATTGATTTCACTTCGTGCAGAGGTTGGCTCACTTGCCATCGATCTTGCATCGAGCGTTGTTGGTGCAAGCCTGCAGAACGACAAAGTTGCAAGCTCAGTGGTTGACCAATTCTTGGCAGACCTAGAAGCTAGCGACAAGTCAGGCAAGAAGAACTAATGGCAAGCGCAACCAGACAGTCACTAACTGCAGCCAAGGCAGCGATTAAGCCGCTACTTGCAAAAGCAGATATCAAGTTCGCAGAAGAGATTTTTGGCATCGGTGCAGCCGTTGCTTCATCGACTCAATTGCGCAGCATCCTCTCGGACCCTTCCGCCGAGGCTAAGGCAAAGTCAGGAGCGTTGAACGCCGTATTCGGCAAGAACGTTTCTGCTACTGCACTTGATTTCGCGACTACTCTGGTTGGCTTCCGCTGGTCAACCGGCCAAGATCTAGTTTCAGCATTTGAGCAGGTTGCGGTTTACGCCGTTGCTGCAATTTCAGCGGAAAACAAGAAGTTGGCAAATGTTGAAAGCGAATTGTTTGCCTTCAAGCAGGCTGTTGATTCTGACCAGGATCTTCAGTTTGCGCTTGGTGACCGAAACGCAACTGACGAGGCCAAGATCGCTTTGGTTGAAGCCTTGACCAAGGGCAAAGTAAGCGAAGAGGCATCGGTGTTAATTCGTCGTGCTGTAACCGGTGCTCGTCGCCGTCGCGTTGCTTTAGTTCTTGAGCAGTTCGGCAAGCAGGTTTCTGCATTCGCCGACCGTCTGGTGGCAACAGTTACCGTGGCTGCTCCAATGAGCGATGCTCAGCTTGGCCGCCTAGAGACAGTTCTTGCAAAGTCATACGGTCAGAGCTTGAAGCTAAACGTTGAGGTGGATCCAGCAATCCTCGGCGGCATAAAGGTTCAGGTGGCCGGAGAAATTCTTGACGGAAGCCTGGCTTCTCGTCTAACCGCAGCAAAACTTCAGCTGGCGTAAGTCAGCTTTTCCAACAAAGAAGAAGGAACCCAAGATGGCAGATCTGAAAATCAGCCCGAACGAGATTCGCGACGCTCTAAAGGACTTCGTAAAGTCTTACGAGCCAGCCAAGGCTTCTCGCTCAGAGGTAGGCCACGTTATCGATGCCGGTGACGGTATTGCGCACGTTGAAGGACTACCAAGTGCGATGGCTAATGAGCTTCTAAAGTTCGCCGATGGAACTCTGGGCCTAGCCCTGAACCTAGACGAGCGCGAGATCGGTACCGTTGTACTCGGTAACTTCGAAGGCATCGTTGAAGGTATGGAAGTTCACCGCACCGGTGAAGTTCTTTCAGTACCTGTTGGTGACGCATTCTTGGGTCGCGTTGTTGACCCACTAGGTAACCCAATTGATGGTCAGGGTGACATCAAGGCAGAGACTCGCCGCGCACTTGAGCTTCAGGCTCCTGGCGTAATGGCTCGTAAGTCTGTGCACGAGCCACTTCAGACCGGTATCAAGGCAATCGACGCGATGATCCCAGTTGGTCGTGGTCAGCGTCAGCTAATCATTGGTGACCGCCAGACCGGTAAGACTGCAATCGCGATCGACACCATAATTAACCAGAAGGCAAACTGGGATTCAGGTGACGTCAACAAGCAGGTTCGTTGCATCTACGTTGCAATTGGTCAAAAGGGTTCAACCATTGCTGGTGTTAAGGGCGCTCTAGAAGAGGCCGGCGCAATGGAGTACACCACCATCGTGGCTTCTCCTGCATCAGACCCAGCAGGTTTCAAGTACCTAGCTCCATACACCGGTTCTGCAATTGGTCAGCACTGGATGTACGGCGGCAAGCACGTACTAATCATTTTTGATGACCTGTCAAAGCAGGCTGAGGCTTACCGTGCCGTATCACTTCTACTACGTCGTCCACCAGGCCGCGAGGCTTACCCAGGTGACGTGTTCTACCTACACTCACGCCTTCTAGAGCGTTGTGCAAAGTTGAACGACGAGCTTGGCGGCGGTTCAATGACTGGACTTCCAATCATCGAGACCAAGGCAAACGACGTTTCTGCATACATTCCAACCAACGTGATTTCGATCACCGATGGTCAGATCTTCTTGCAGTCAGACTTGTTCAACTCAAACCAGCGTCCTGCGATTGACGTAGGTATCTCGGTTTCACGTGTTGGTGGTGCAGCGCAGCTAAAGAGCATCAAGGGTGTATCAGGTACCTTGAAGCTTGAGCTGGCTCAGTACCGTGCGCTTGAGGCGTTCGCGATGTTTGCATCTGACCTTGATGCTGCATCACGTCAGCAGCTTGCACGTGGTGCTCGTCTGATGGAGCTTCTAAAGCAGCCACAGTACTCACCATTCCCTGTTGAAGAGCAGACCGTCTCTATCTGGGCTGGTACCACCGGCAAGCTAGATGAGGTTCCAGTTGAAGACGTTCTACGTTTTGAGGCTGAGCTTCTAGAGCACTTGCGTCGCAACACCAAGATTCTGACCACAATTCGTGAGACCAGCAAGCTTGAGAAGGACACAACAGCTGAGCTTGAGAAGGAAGTTACAAAGTTCAAGAAGAGCTTTGCAACTAAAGGCGGCACCCCGCTACCTTCAGCTGGTTCAGTTGCTCTTGAAGAAGAAGACGTAAACCAGGAAAAGATCGTTAAGGGCAAGAAGAAGTAATTCTTCTGACCTTCATTGACAACCACCGAGATATAGAGAGCGAGGAGAGAACATGGGAGCACAACTTCGCGTCTACAGACAGAAAATTAAGTCTGCACAGACGACAAAGAAGATTACTCGCGCCATGGAGCTGATCTCCGCTTCGCGTATTAACAAAGCACAGCAGCGCGTGGCAGCATCAACCCCTTACTCGCGTGCAGTGACTCGTGCGGTTTCGGCAGTGGCAACATTCTCAAATGTTGATCACCCGCTTACCACCGAGCCAGCTCGCATTGATCGTGCAGCGGTTGTAATTTTCACCTCTGACCGCGGTCTAGCCGGCGCGTTTTCTTCAAACGTTCTAAAGGAAGCAGAGCAGCTAACTAACTTGCTAAAAGAGCAAGGTAAAGAAGTTGTTTACTACCTAGTAGGTCGCAAAGCTGTGGCTTACTTTGGTTTCCGCCGACGTTCATTCACTCAGAGCTGGATTGGTGGAACTGACCTTCCACAGTTTGGCACTGCCAAGGAAATCGCTGATGCAGTTGTTGCTGCATTCAACACCGATTACAAAGATGGCGGCGTTGACGAGATTCACTTGGTTTCAAACCGATTCATCTCGATGATTGCTCAGGTTCCTGAGGTTGTTCGCTTGCTTCCACTTGAGATTGTTGAGGGTGTTGAGTCACCTTCTGACTCTCAGGTTTTCCCGCTATACGAATTCGAACCAGATGTAAACAAGGTGCTTGATGCACTGCTACCGGTTTACATCGAAAGCCGCATCTACAACGCAATGTTGCAGTCTGCAGCTTCTGAGCACGCAGCTCGTCAGAAGGCCATGAAATCGGCAACTGACAACGCAGACAAGCTCATTAAGAACTACACACGCCTGTCAAACGCTGCGCGTCAGTCAGAAATTACGCAACAGATTTCCGAAATTGTTGGTGGTGCAGACGCTTTGTCTACCGCCGGTAACCAGGACTAAGAGAAAGAAAGAGAAATGGCCGAGACCAAGAACAAGGCTGGAGTAGGGCGTATTGCACGCGTTACTGGTCCAGTTGTTGACATCGAGTTCCCGCACGATGCCATCCCTGCTATCTACAACGCTCTAACCACAGAGCTAGATGTAGCGGGCGAGAAGACCACTCTTACTCTTGAGGTTGCTCAGCACCTCGGAGATGACCTAGTGCGCGCAATTGCATTGAAGCCAACCGATGGTTTGGTTCGCGGTGCAGAGGTTGCCGACACTGGTGCTCCTATCTCAGTACCTGTGGGTGACGTCACCAAGGGGCACGTATTCAACGTGACCGGTGAAGTTCTAAATGCTAAGCCAGGCGAGAAGATCGAAGTTAAAGAGACTTGGTCAATTCACCGCCAGCCACCTGCTTTCGACCAGCTTGAGTCAAAGACCACCATGTTCGAGACCGGTATCAAGGTTATTGACCTTCTTACCCCTTACGTACAGGGTGGAAAGATTGGTCTCTTCGGTGGTGCCGGTGTTGGTAAGACCGTTTTGATCCAGGAAATGATTTACCGAGTGGCAGAAAACCACGACGGTGTGTCTGTATTCGCCGGTGTTGGTGAGCGTACCCGTGAAGGTAACGACCTTATCGACGAAATGACCGAGTCTGGTGTTATCGACAAGACTGCACTGGTCTTCGGCCAGATGGATGAGCCACCTGGCACGCGTCTTCGCGTTGCTCTTTCAGCGTTGACCATGGCGGAGTACTTCCGCGATGTTCAGAAGCAGGACGTGCTGTTGTTCATCGACAACATCTTCCGCTTCACCCAGGCAGGTTCTGAGGTTTCAACACTTCTTGGCCGCATGCCTTCTGCTGTGGGTTACCAGCCAAACTTGGCTGATGAGATGGGTCTTCTTCAGGAGCGCATCACATCAACCCGTGGTCACTCGATTACATCGCTTCAGGCAATTTACGTTCCTGCGGACGACTACACCGACCCAGCCCCGGCAACTACATTTGCTCACTTGGATGCAACTACCGAGCTTTCTCGTGACATTGCATCTCAGGGTCTCTACCCAGCGGTGGATCCACTGACTTCAACTTCTCGTATCTTGGACCCTCGCTACATCAGCAAGGACCACTACGAGACCGCGACCACAGTGAAGCGTATTCTGCAGAAGAACAAGGAACTTCAGGAAATCATTGCGATTCTTGGTGTTGAGGAGCTTTCTGAAGAAGACAAGATCACCGTTTCACGCGCACGTCGTATCCAGCGCTTCCTTTCACAGAACACCTACATGGCAACCAAGTTCACCGGTGTTGCTGGTTCGACTGTTCCTCTAAAGGACACCATCGAAGGCTTCTCTGCGATTGCTCGCGGTGACTTCGACCACGTTGGTGAGCAGGCGTTCTTCAACCTTGGTGACATCAACGATGTTCTAAAGGAATGGGACCGCATCCAGAAGGAATCAGGTAAGTAATAATGGCCACCCTTCGCGTTGAACTAGTAGCTGCTGACCAGGCCGTATGGACTGGTGAAGCCAAGATGGTCGTTGCAAAGACCGTTGAAGGTGAAATTGGTCTGCTACCAGGTCACGAACCAATGCTTGCCATTCTTGGCGAGGGCGAGGTTCGCATCACCCTTGAGGACGGAAACGTCATCAAGGCAAATGCCGAAGATGGATTCCTTTCGGTGGAGAACAATGTTGTGGCAGTTGTTGCTCGCAACGCTTCACTGGTCTAAAACTCTGATCTAAAAGTTTTACAAAAGAAAACCTCCGAAGAAATTCGGAGGTTTTTTCTTTACCTGGTGCTGCTTGGCACCCACTTAACATCCCCACCTGAACGGGCATTGGCTGTTCGGGCTAAAACAAAAAGCAAATCACTTAGGCGATTCAAATACTTGGCTGCCAGTACGTTCACTCCACCCGCGTCGGCGCCCTTTTTGGCCGCCTCAACGCCATGGGTCTCAATTGCGTGCCAGGTGGCGCGCTCTGCACGACGAACCACGGTACGGGCAAGGTGAAGCCCTGCTGCCAAGGATGTTCCGCCCGGCAAAATAAACGAATCAAGTTTGTCTAGCTTTGAGTTATAAGCGTCAATTTGATTTTCAAGTTCTTTGATCCACGCCTCTTGAACTCGGATTGGTTCATACTCGTAGGTTTCGTGGATTGGAGTTGCAAGATCGGCACCAAGGTCAAAAAGTTCGTTCTGAATTCTGGTTACCAAGGCTACGGTCTGGGCATCAAATTCACCTTTTGCCAAACTCAATGCCAAACCAAGCGCAGAATTTGCCTCATCGACATCGGCATAAGCCTCGATTCGAGGATCTGTTTTGCGAACCCTGCTGAAGTCGCTTAGTCCGGTTATGCCTTCGTCACCAGTGCGAGTGTAAATCTTGGTTAGTTTGACCATGTCACCAGTCTAGAAACTTATCTGCGCAGAAACTAATAGGCTATTTTTCATGCTCTTCTTGATTCCGCCTTCTGAGACCAAGGCAACCGGTGGCGGGTCAATAAATATCACAAAGGCGCACCTCACCTTTGGCGGCCTTGACCCTGTGCGCGACAAGGTTCTTGAGGCCTACATCCAGGCAACTGGAGACACTCAAATCAAAAGTGCAGCAACCATGCCTGCCATCCACCGATACACCGGCACTATTTACGGTGCCATCCATGGCCGCGGCCTCAAGGGCACGCCAACCGCCAATAATTTCTTGAACACCGATGAGCTGTCCCGGGCCCGCACAATGGTTTTGATTCAGTCAGCACTCTTTGGAGTTATCGCTGCAACGGATTTGATTCCGAATTACAAGGTTTCGCCAAGCAAACTTATTTGCGGCATCAACCTAAAGCGAGTTTGGCCACAGGTTCATAATGAGTTTGCCTGGGCGCGGCTGGCTAAGGAACCGGTCATTGACTTGCGCTCAAAGGCCTATGCCGAATTAGCCCCGTTGCCTGCAGAAGTTGACGCTTACACTGTGAATGTTTTCGTGGAACGCGAAGACGGTACTCGTGAGCAGCTAAATCACTTCAATAAAAAGGCAAAGGGTCAGTTGGTGCGTTCTGCGCTCGTCGCAGCCAAAGAGCCAAAGACTATTGCTGAGCTCAAGGCCTGTGCCAAAAAAGTGGGACTAAAACTTGAGGTGCAGGCTAAGGAAATTACCTTGATTACCAAGGATGCAAACTAGAGAGTTTGAATTACTTCACCATTGGTGAAATTTCAACTGGCTCTGGTAGTTCAACGATTCCATCTTCAAGGCTGAATACTGGGGTTATCCAACCTTCTTCGCCAATCAGAATGTAGCCCGGCACAATCCAAGCGTTTCCCTTTTTATCCCAAATCATCACTTGGGCAGAAGCAGACTTATTTATGGTCACGGTAACTTCGCTTGGACTTGGTTCAGGCGTGGGTTCGGCAGAGGGTTCAACGGCAGGGTCGGTGGATGATTCTGGCTCCACGGCAATGTCGTCGTAAGCAATAACTCTGCCGCCGCCAACGGGTTGATACTTAGCCCACACCGATTGAGCCAGTTGGCCCGAGTAGCGCCAATCGCTCATTCTTGAAACTGCCGCTTTGGCCGAGATAGTGCTGAAAACACCACGGTCAATTGCTTTTACAGAGTGGCCAGAGACGCTTCCAATTTGCCCGTTTGTTCCCCAATTAATCGACCATTCAATTGGCGAATCTTGGTTATCAATTTTTAGTGATGCGTAGGCGTTGGCGCCCCATTCGTTGCTAGAGATCTGAATGTCTTTCTCTGCTACATCAAGTCCGGTGGCTTTAAAGATTTGCTGTGCAAGCTTTAGCATCTCTGAATCGCTTGGCATTAGTCCTGGTGTTGGCTTTTGTTCTTTGTAGCTCTGGCAATACTTGGAGCCATCTTCTGCAATTGCCCATTCGCCGCAATCTGGGGTTGGGTAGGCTGCAGGGTTGTTGTACCACCAGTTACCGGTTCCGCTGAAGTAGATGTTGGCCGATGGTGCTGTACCGTCTTGTGCACCAATCGAAAGCGCCGGATACTCCTTGGTGGAATATTCGGGCTCGGTCACCTGACCGGTAAGTCCCATAACTTTGGCTACGTTCTTGAGGATTTGCTCCGGTTCGCCAATTAGCTGCAATTGAAAAACATGACCTGAACCAGCTGAATCGTCAAGCCCACTGCCGGCCACATAGTTATAAGTGAATGGGTTAGGCATCATCATCTTGGCATCTGCTGATTGCTCAAGACCTCTTTGGGCAGCCGGGCCGGTCTGGCCAAGTGTTATCAGCGGTGACTGAGGCACCAAGGCTCCGGCGCCTAGTGGCAAGGCAACCAAAAATGCACCAATGAGTGTTGATTGGGCGATTCTAGCAAGTTCAAACTTCATCTTTAAAGTCTGCCTCAGTCAAGGACCAAACCTGCGCAAACTCAGAGAACTCTAAGCAAGTTCTTTTCTTCGGAAACAGCCGGGTGCATGGTCGTTGATCATGCCAATAGATTGCATTAGCGCGTACATGGTTGTTGGGCCAACGAAGCCAAAGCCTCTAGAGCGCAATTCCTTGCTTATAGCCTCAGACTCAGGACTGGTCGCCAGCCACTCAAAATTCTTAGCCGAGGTGGTGCGCCTTTTTGCCGGGGGAGCAAACTGCCATAGAACTTCGCTAAGCGATTCGCCGGCTTTGCTCATCTCTAGAACAAGGTTTGCGTTTTTTATCGCGCTCACAATTTTGGCGCGGTTTCTAATGATGCCCGGGTCATTCATCAACCGTTCGATGTCAGACTCAGAAAACTTGGCGACTTTCTTGAAGTCAAAGTTTTTGAAGGCTTTTCTAAAACCCTCGCGGCGCTTGAGAATAGTTATCCACGATAGACCCGCTTGAAAGCCTTCAAGGCAAATTCGTTCAAACATTTCTTGATCACCGGTTAGCGGTACGCCCCATTCGGTGTCGTGATAGTGAATGTACAGCTCATCGTTGCCCGGCCATTTGCAACGAGATAGTCCGTCGTCATATTTACGGATCATTTGCTCAAGCCTTTTTTGCTTGCGCGCTCGATGTCGATAATTTGCTGTTGCGTCTCGATACCTTCGCCGGCAAAGTATCCGGTGAGTTTATTTCCGGCTGCGACTACTCGGTGACAAGGAATCAGAAGCGGCAGTGGATTGGAGCCAACGGCTGTGCCCACAGCACGGGCTGCACCGGGGTTTCCGATCTTTTCGGCAATCTCGCTATAGGTCATGGTCTGGCCAAACTTGATTTTGAAAACTTGCTTCCAGACTTTTTCTTGAAACTCTGTGCCCTCATATCCGAAATTCAGGTCTAGGTACTGGCTTTTACCGGAAATGTATTCCAAGATCTTTGCTTTGGCCTCAGGCAATGCTTTTGATTTACCGAAGTTGGGAATTACCCGATTACCGCAGGGGCCTTTATTGGAGGAACCAATAATTTCTATCTGCACAATTTTTTCAGCGCGAGAAAAAACGGTGATCCAGCCAAGGGACGACTTAAACGAAAGGTTCGCATCGAATTCAATGTTCTTCATGAGTGGAAACTATCCTGCCATGAAGTTCGAATTCGATGCGAACCCTAAGTTGTGTAGAACTACTACATTGCCTTCCAAGCGTGCTCTAGAGCACCACGAAGAATCGCAGTCATCTCGTCAAACTGGTCAGGACCAATTGTTAGAGGTGGGGCAAGCTGAACTACCGGGTCGCCACGGTCGTCAGATCGGCAGTAGAGGCCTTCTTCAAACATCTTCTGAGACAGAATGCCACGAAGTAGCTTCTCTGATTCGGCATCGTTGAAGGTCTCTTTTGTGGTCTTGTCCTTGACTAGCTCGATGGCCCAGAAGTAGCCCTTGCCTCGAACATCGCCAACGATAGGCAAGTCGCGCAGGGTATCCAATGAAGCCTTGAAGGCATCCTGGTTGCGAGCTACGTTGCCAACTAGGTCCTCTTCATCAAAGATGTCTAGGTTTTCAAGCGCAACCGCAGCCGACACTGGGTGACCACCATAGGTGTATCCGTGAGGGAAGATTGTGGTTCCGTGCTTGAACGGCTCGAATAGCTTTTCAGCAACTAGCAGAGCACCGATAGGTGCATACGCAGAAGTCATACCCTTAGCCAAAACCATCATGTCTGGTTCGAAGCCATAGAAGTTTGATGCGTACATGGAACCGGTGCGTCCAAAACCATCAATGGTCTCGTCGGCAACGATTAGCACATCGTACTTGTCACAGATTTCACGTACTCGGTCAAAGTAAATCTTTGGAGCAGTGAAGCAACCACCTGAGTTTTGAATTGGCTCAAAGATAAACGCCGCAACGGTGTCTGGGTCTTCGAACTGAATCATTTCTTCAACGCGGTTTGCAGCCCAAAGCGCGAACTCTTCTTCGGTGGCAAAATCATCCTGAGCGCGGTACCAGTTGGTGTTAGGTACGCGGAATGTTGATGGGACCAAAGGCTCGAAAGCCTTCTTCATTGAAGGAATACCGGTTAGAGAAAGAGCACCGTGAGAAGTACCGTGATACGCAACCGCGCGGGTCAGTACCTTGTGCTTCATTGGCTTGCCCATGAGCTTGAAGTATTGCTTTGCAAGCTTCCAAGCGGTTTCGTTTGCTTCACCACCACCGGTGGTAAAGAACACGCGAGACAAGTTCTTTGGTGCGTATGAAAGTAGGCGCTCTGAAAGTTCGATGCCTGGCTTGTGAGCGTGTGACCAAAGCGGGAAGTAATCCAGCTCCTTCATCTGCTTTGCAGCAGCTTCTGCCAAACGTTCGCGACCGTGACCTGCATTCACTGAGAACAAACTTGAAATACCGTCAAAGTACTTCTTGCCATTCTGATCCCAGAAGTGGTGGCCACTTGCTTTGGTGATGATTGGAATCTCACCTTTGGATGTGTAGTAAGGGCTGTGGCGGGTGAAGTGCAAGAACATGTTGTCCTTTGCAGCCTGCTGCAGCATCTTTGGTGTCGCTTCTGTGCCAGTCTTTCGTGCATCAAGAAGCGGGGTGGCGCGGTCTGCCATCGCTGCGGCCGGTTTTTTAACCGGAGCCTTGATCAGGGATTTAATTCCCTTCACAAGCTTTCCTGCTGTGCTTGCCGTGGTTGCCATGAAATATCACTCTTTACTGTTTTGTTTGCGGGGGAATCATCTGGTTCCCCAGTTGTAAACCTGCTTCGCTACCTGCAAATACACGAACGATTCGGTAGAGGTAACTCCGGGCAGAGTCCGGATTTTTGAATTCAGCAGTGCGATGAGTTCTTCATCGTTCTCACACACCACCTCAGCCAAAATGTCGAAGCTGCCAGCGGTTAGGACTACGTAATCCACCTCTGGCATCGCAGTTAGCTTCTCTGCGATTTCACGAGTGTCTCCGCCGCATCGAACACCGATCATTGCCTGGCGGGTAAAGCCAAGTTGAGTCGGGTCGGTGACGGCCACCACCTGCATTACGCCTCCGTCGGTAAGTTTTTGTACGCGTTGACGCACTGCGGCCTCGCTGAGGCCTACCTTCTTACCGACTTCGGAATATGAGCGTCGCCCGTCCAGCTGCAACTGTTCGATGATCGATTTCGAAACATCGTCCAATTGGCTGGCTTTTGTGCGCAACACTCGTGACATGTGACGATTTTGACAGTCAAAATGGCATTTAGCAAACGAATCCGCACCCGATTCCCCTTTTTGCTACTGATTTGATAGCAAATCGTGATAATTGGCTACGGAATCGTGATATTGGCTCCACGAAACCGTGATTAGAATCGCAATATGCGCGAACTAAAGAATTTCATCAACGGTGAATACGTAGCCTCAAAGTCAGGCGAAACCAGTGAAGTAATCAACCCGGCAAACGGCAAGGCCTACGCCACCGCACCAATTTCATCGGCTGCCGATGTTGATGCGGCCTATAAGGCAGCACAAAAGGGATTCGAGGAGTGGAGCAACTTCACCCCAGGAGAGCGTCAGCTGGCCCTGTTCAGAATTGCCGATGCTCTAGAGGCCCGTGCCGAAGAAGCTGCCGATGTTGAATCTGAGAATACCGGTAAGCCGCGCAGCACCTTGGTTGAATACGAGATGGCACCTTCGGTGGATCAGATTCGTTTCTTTGCCGGTGCCGCCAGAAACCTCGAGGGCAAAGCTACAGCAGAGTACGCCCGCGACCACACCTCTTCTATCCGCCGCGAGCCTATCGGTGTTATTGGTCAGGTAACTCCTTGGAACTACCCACTGAACATGGCGGTGTGGAAGTTTGCACCGGCTATTGCCGCCGGAAACACTGTGGTGATCAAGCCTTCAGACACTACTCCGGCCTCAACCCTCTTGCTAGCCGAAATTGCTGCAGAGTTTTTGCCAAAGGGTGTCTTCAACGTAGTTGCCGGAAACCGCGACACTGGGCGTGCCATGATCGAAAACGAGATTCCACAGATGGTGTCAATCACCGGTTCTGTTCGTGCGGGTATGGAGGTGGCTAAGTCAGCCGCGACAGACCTAAAGCGAGTGCACCTTGAACTAGGTGGCAAGGCTCCGGTAATTGTTTTTCAGGACGCAGATCTTCAAAAGGCCGCTGCCCAAATTGCCATTGCCGGTTTCTTCAACGCAGGTCAAGACTGCACCGCGGCAACGCGCATCTTGGTTCACGAATCTGTGCACGATGAGTTCTTGGCTCTCTTGGTTGCCGAGGTAAAGGCAAATGCCACTACCGGTGACCCAAAGCGCGATGACATTCTTTATGGTCCAGTGAACAATGCCAACCAGCTTGAGCGCGTTCAGGGCTTCATCGACCGCCTGCCAAACCACGCCAACCTAGAAACCGGTGGAGTGCGAATTGGCACCGAGGGCTACTACCTAGAAGCCGCAGTGCTATCTGGTTTGAAGCAGAACGACGAGCACATTCAGAGCGAGATCTTTGGTCCGGTGGTCACCGTGCAAAAGTTTGCCAACGACGATGAGGCGATGCGCTGGGCCAACGATGTAAAGTACGGTTTGGCTTCATCGGTTTGGACTCAGAATCACACCCGCGCCATGCGCTTCTCTAAGGGCTTGAACTTTGGATGTGTTTGGATCAACACCCACATTCCTTTGGCGGCCGAAATGCCTCACGGTGGTTTCCGTCACTCGGGCTACGGTAAGGACCTATCGCAGTATGGCTTCGAGGACTACACCCGTATCAAGCACGTGATGTCATACATCGGCGACTAATCCACAGATTCAAAGAAGTTGGGCTTGGGGCGATTGCTTCAGGCCCAAACTCTTTTAATGCAGTTTGCCTGGATGTTGCCCTCGGTTCTCTTTGGCACCTATCTGGGGCTAACCAGCGGGGGCTGGCACATGCTGGTGATGAGCCTTGGCAGTGCGGTGGTTTGGCTGGGTGCCAAGCGCTTTAGTGACTCGCGCGAAATAGACCTGAGTGAGCCGGTTACCTTTGACGGGCCAAATGCCTGGATCGGCGACTACCAGTTACCCAAATACGAAATCTTCTGGAAGAAGAATTGGCACCCTGTGGTCTATGCCGCCTATTCGGCTAAATCAAAAGCCCCAGCCTTTGAGTTGAAACTTGAACTTGAGTCTGGGGTTGGTCACTGCGTAATCATTGGCCCCACCGGATCAGGCAAGAGTGAGTTGCTAAAACTGCTCTTGGGTCAGGTAATAAAGGCGCAGCCTGAAATCCAGCTGACCCTGATTGATTTCAAGGGCGGGGCAACCTTCAACAGGTATCGAACGCTAGGGCAGGTCAAAAATATTGCCAGCGACATTGACGGCCACGACCCTGAGGAATTCTGGCAGTCGATTCAGGCCGAGGTTGGCCGAAGAGAGCTTGCCTTGGCGGCTGCGGGGGTCTCTAGAATTGAGGACCTGGCTTTCATTGGAAGACCCATGCCAAGGCACTACATATTCATTGACGAGTTGGTGGCAGCGCTCGCCGAATCGCCAAGGGCTTCAGGTTCACTTAATGCCGTTGCAGCCAGGGGGAGATCCCTTGGCATTCATTTGGTGGTTGCAACTCAGACCACTCAAGGCGTGCCGCGTTCCATGCTCACCAACCTAAGGGCCCGAATTGCCTTGGCCGAGGCAGACCCAATTGAACTGGCTCAACTAAATTTGAAGCGCCCAGCCGAACTTCAGCAGGCTCCTTCAGGCTGGGGATCTGGAATCGCACAGACACCCGGGAAAGCGTGCTCATATTTCTATTTCCCAATTGGTGCCAGTTTTGGTTTCTAGACGAAATTTTTGTGGCAGGATTTCAGTAGATGCGTGATCCTTGCGTGTCCGGTTGTGTTGGTAGGGCCGATGATGGTCCCTCTATCTAAGGAGTCACGGCAATGAATAAGCCACTTCCAGAAGACCCAATGATGCGCGAGCTTGTAGTTATGGCTCGACGTCACCAAATGACTAGACGTGCAGCGCTAGCTGGTGCGGGTGCCACAGCGGCAACCTTGGCACTTGCGGCTTGTGCTCCTGGTGGTTCAACCGGTGCCGCATTAACTCCGGCTACAGATCTTTCTGAATCTGAAAAGAATTTGATCTGGCACAACTGGTCTCTTTACATGGATGAAGACGACAACGGAAACTACCCAACCTTGCAGAACTTTGAAAAGCAAAGTGGCATCAAGGTTGAGTACAAAATCGAAATCGACGACAACGATTCCTACTTCAGCAAGGTGCAAAAGCAGCTTGCCCAGGGCCAAGATATCGGTGCCGACGTTTCTTGCCCAACCGAATGGATGGCAGCGCGTTGGGTAAACCTTGGTTACACCCAGCAGTTTGACTTGGCTAACATTCCAAATCACAAGAACATGGCAGCTGCTTACAACAATCCTGCCTACGACCCAGACCGCAGCCACGCGATTCCTTATCAGGGAATTCTTGCCGGCATCACCTACAACAAGGTTGAGTACAAGAAGGCAACTGGCAAAGACGCACCAACATCTCTTGAAGATCTTTGGAACCCAGCACTAAAGGGGCGCGTAGGCGTTCTTTCGGAAATGCGCGACACCATTGGTCTAATTCTTTTGGCAAACGGAATTGATATCACCAGCGAATCTTCACTTACTGAGGCTGCTTTCATGGATGCGATTGATTTCTTCGCCGGCAAGGTTGCCGACGGTCAGATTGCTCGAATCAAGGGAAACAGCTACTCAGAAGACCTTGAAAACGGCGACACCATTGCGGCTATTGCCTGGTCAGGTGACACAGTGCAGTTGAACCTAAGCGCTGAAAGTGAAAAGTACGGTTTCTTCATTCCTGAATCAGGAACAACAATTTCTGCCGACTGTTTTGTAACTCCAATGGGTGCAACTCACAAGCGCAACGTTGAAGAGCTAATCAACTTCTACTACGACCCAAAGAACGCTGCCGAGTTGGCAGCTTGGGTTAACTACGTGACTCCAGTTGTTGGTGCTCAAGAAGAAGCTATGAAGATTGACCCAGCTTTGGCTGAGAACCAGTTGATTTTCCCTTCTGAAGAATTCATGAAAAACGCGCACGGATTCCGTTCGCTAACCGGTGAAGAGTCAGTTCTATTCTCAAAGGCGTTCCAAGACGTCATGCTAGGCGCCTAGTACGTTGGCAACCGAATTCGTTGCCCGCGGCGCTGACTTAGAACTAAAAGGAATCCGCAAGGAGTTTCCTGGCTTCACTGCAATTGAAGATCTTGACCTGCACATTCCCGCAGGTGAATTCTTTGCATTGCTTGGGCCATCCGGTTGTGGAAAGACAACTACCCTTCGTTTAGTTGCAGGCTTAGACCAGCCAACCAAAGGCCAAATCCTTATTGGCGGAAAAGATGTCACTCACACCAAGGCTCACGAGCGCCCAGTTAACACGGTGTTCCAGAGCTACGCACTGTTCCCGCACATGTCGGTTCTTGAAAACGTTGCATTTGGTTTGAAGCAGCGCAAGATTGATGACCCAATGACTAAGGCTCAGGCTTCTCTTGATTTGGTTGAGTTGGGCCACCTTGCTCTTCGTCGCCCAGCACAGCTATCGGGTGGTCAGCAGCAGCGCGTTGCTTTGGCTCGCGCTTTGGTGAACCGCCCATCGCTTTTGCTACTTGATGAGCCACTTGGTGCTCTTGACCTAAAGCTTCGTCGTCAGATGCAGATTGAACTCAAGGCAATCCAGATGGAAGTTGGCCTTACCTTCTTGCACGTAACCCACGATCAAGAAGAAGCCATGGATATGGCAGACACCGTTGCGGTAATGAACAAGGGTCGCATTGAGCAAATGGGTTCTCCTGAGAAGCTTTACGATCGCCCAAAGACAGTATTCGTTTCTAAGTTCCTTGGTCAATCAAATCTTTTTGTTGGCAGCGTCGAAGAAGAGAACGCGTCTTCAATCAGCATCAATGTTGCAGGCAGCAAAATCACAGTGCCAAAAGATCGTGCCGAAAAGCACAAGGGCAAAATTGCCGTTGGTGTTCGCCCAGAGAAGGCTTTCTTCCACGAAGAAAAGCCAAAGCTTGGCGCAGGCCACAACCTAATTGGTCCTGGTGAAATCATCGACATCCGCTTCACCGGCGTGAGCAACCAATACCTAATTGAAATTCCAAAAATCGGCAACGTGACTGTCTTTGCGCAAAACATTGGCAAGAGCCCTGTCACCGAGCTTGGTGCACAGGTTTGGGTTAGCTGGAAAGTTGAACACGCTTTTGGTCTTTCTGATTTGCCTACTAACACAGGCAGCGAAACCATCACCGAGTCAATCACGGTTCAGTAATGGCATTCGCAGCTTTTAGTCACGGTGGCGGCGGTTCAAAAAAGTCCGCAGCACCGGTTAGCAAGGGCAGTGGCAAGGTTGCGCTTTTGCTTCTCTTGCCAGGCCTGTTTTACCTAGCGGTCTTCTTTATTGCGCCACTGTTTTCGCTGATTGCGACTTCACTGCAGACTATGGACATCTCCAGCGGTTTTCCTATCTATAACTATGGTTTTCAGGTCTCTAACTACATAGATGTTGTTTCACAATATGGGCCACAGATTTTCCGTTCGTTCTTCTACGCGCTGCTAGCAACGATTGCCGCCCTAATCATCAGCTACCCGCTGGCTTATTTCATTGGCGTTAAGGCCCGTCGCTGGCCTCTGCTTCAGGGGCTGATGCTGACTCTTGTAATTGCGCCATTCTTCATCTCGTTTTTGCTGCGCACCTTTGCTTGGAAGCAAATTTTCTCTAACGAGTCTTGGATTGTTTCTGGTCTTCAGCAAATTGGATTGCTCTCACCAGATCAGTACCTTGTTGGAACGCCATTCATGGTGATCTTTGGTTTGACCTACAACTTCATTCCGTTCATGACCTTGCCGCTATACACAACCCTTGAGCGTCTTGATGTTCGCTACCTCGAGGCCGGCGCAGATCTCTACGCCAGCCCACGCAAAACATTCATGAAGGTCACTTTGCCACTTTCAATGCCAGGAATTGTTTCTGGAACGCTGCTGACTTTCATTCCAATTGCCGGTGACTATGTAAATGCCAGCGGTCTGTTCCTTGGTAGCACAGAGACTTCCATGCTCGGAAACGTGGTGGAGTCAAAGTTCCTAAAGAGCTATGAGTACCCAACCGCCTCCGCACTATCAGTTATTTTGATGGGCGCCATCTTGCTGCTGGTTACTCTGTACGTTCGTAAGAGCGGAACGGACGACCTACTATGAAAAACTTCTCGCTTGGTAAGTACGCTCTTCCGGTTTACGCGGTTTTGGCTTTCACCTACCTGTTGATTCCAATTGCCTACACTTTTGTTTTCTCTTTCAACGACTACCGCCGAAGCAACATTGCGTGGCGCGGATTCACCTTTGATAACTGGACGAGCGTTTGTGAAGCTCAGGGCGTTTGTGAGGCTTTCGCTACATCGGTTTCTATTGGTCTGATTTCAACCGTTATTGCCACAGTGCTTGGCACCATGATTGCGATTGCTCTGGTTCGTTACCGCTTCAAGTTCCGTTCAGCTGTGAGCTTGCTTTTGTTCTTGCCGATGGCAACACCTGAGCTTGTGCTTGGTGCCGGTCTCGCAGCGCAGTTCTTCAACGTTGGCGCCGAGATGGGCTTTGGCACCATCGTTATCGCTCACGTGATGTTTTGCTTGAGTTTCGTGGTGGTTACCGTAAAGGCGCGTGTTGCCAGCCTTGACCCAGCGCTTGAAGAAGCCGGTCGAGACCTATATGCAGCCCCGGCTCAGGTGTTCTGGAAGATCACATTCCCGCTGCTACTTCCAGGCATCATGGCCGCAGCCTTGCTTGCCTTTGCATTGAGCTTTGACGACTTCATCATCACTTACTTCAACTCTGGCCCTACCGAGACCTTCCCGAAGTATGTCTACACCGCTGCCGCCAAGGGTCTACCTGGCGAGGCAAACGTTATTGGCATGAGCGTGTTCTTCCTGGCGATTGCAATTGTTGTGACCGTGCAGGTGCGCAGTTCACTAAAGGCAAAGCGTCTAGCAAAAATTAAGTAGACCTGGTCTCATAAAAAATCCCCTCGAAAACATCGAGGGGATTTTTCTTAGAAGTATCTATAGAGACTTCAGCGCTTCTTCAAGAACATTCAGCGCATCTAGCAGCAACGCATCGCTGATTGCCAAAGGAGGCAAGAAGCGAATCACGTTGTAGTGAGTTCCGGCGGTTAGTACAAACACTCCGTTGGAGTGCATGAACTTAGCTACAGCATCAACCGCAGGCTTGTTTGGGTTCAAGGTGCCTGGCTCAACGAACTCAATTGCAAGCATTGCACCGCGACCACGAACATCACCGATTACCGGGTACTTGGCTTGAAGCTCACGAAGCTTAGGTGCAAGCAGCGCTTCAATCTGCTGCGCACGTTCAATCACGCCGCCGGCCTCGATCTGCTTTAGAACCGCAACTGCCGCCGCAGATGAAACTGGGTTACCACCAAAAGTTCCACCCATTCCACCAGGGTGCGAAGTATCCATGATTTCTGCGCGGCCGGTAACTGCCGAGATTGGCATACCGCCGGCAATGCCTTTGGCAATTGTGAATAGGTCTGGCTCAAAGCCTTCTTCCCATTCGCTGGCGAACCACTTACCGGTTCTAGCGATACCGGCTTGAACCTCGTCGGCTACAACAAGCACACCGTTTGCGTGGGCCCAATCACTTAGAGTCTTTAGGAATCCAGGCGCCGGAACAATGAAGCCACCTTCACCCTGAATCGGCTCAATGAAGATTGCGGCTAGGTCTTCGACGCCCACGCGCTTTTCAATGTATGAAATTGAACGCTGGGCTGCCTCAACACCGGTCATGCCCTGAGGGTCGCGGTATGGGTAAGACATTGGCACGTGCTGAATGCTCGCTGCGGTTGGGCCAAAGCCGTTTCCGTAAGGAGCGTTCTTGAAGTTCATAGAGAAGGTCAGGTTGGTACGGCCGTGGTACGCGTGGTCAAATACCACGATGCCGTTTTTGCGGGTTGCCTTGCGCACTAGCTTTACCGCGTTCTCAACTGCTTCGGCGCCCGAGTTGAAAAGGGCCGTCTTCTTCTTGAAGTTACCCGGCACGTGCTTGTTTAGAAGCTCGCAAACCTCAACGTATGGCTCGTAAGGGGTAGCGGTAAAAAGTGTGTGGGTTAGCTTGGCAACCTGGTCTTGAACCGCGGCAACTACGCCGGCATTGGTGTGGCCAATAGTTGTAACACCGATACCTGAGCCCAGGTCAATTAGCTGATTTCCGTCGGCGTCAACCAAAATCGCACCGTGGGCGGCTTCGATGTAGACCGGTAGGGCAGCACCTGCACCAGCAGATACGGCATCCAGGCGGCGTTTGTGCAGTGCTTGCGACTTAGGGCCTGGAATAGAAGTGACAACTTTGCGCTCTTGCGCGATCGGGGTCTCGCTCATGGCTTAAGTCTAAGCCTTTCATTGGTGGCAAGATGGTCTCATGCGTCGCGTAATCATCCTTGGTTCAACCGGGTCTATTGGTACCCAGGCCCTTGAGGTCATTGCGGCCAACCCGGACCGCTTTGAAGTGGTTGGTTTGGCAGCCGGCAAGAACACAGAGCTTCTTGAGCAGCAGAAGGCGCAATTCAACGTTTCTAATGCCGTGCTTGGTGCAGCCGATGCCACAAAGCTCGTCGAAAACACCGATGCCGATGTAGTGATTAACGGAATTACCGGTTCCATTGGTTTGGCGCCAACTTTGGCAACGCTAAATTCAGGCAAGACCCTTGCGCTGGCAAATAAAGAGTCTTTGATTGTTGGCGGTCGTTTGGTAACTCAGGCTGCAAGGCCTGGCCAAATTGTTCCGGTTGACAGCGAGCACTCGGCCTTGGCGCAATGTTTATTGGGCGGCACAAAGCAAGAAGTGCGCAAACTCATTTTGACTGCATCCGGAGGACCGTTCCGCGGTTGGTCTAAGGCGCAACTTGAATCGGTAACTCCGCAGCAGGCGCTGGCACACCCAACCTGGGTAATGGGCAAGGTAGTAACGACAAATTCTGCAACCCTTGTAAATAAAGGTCTTGAACTTATCGAGGCTCACCTACTTTTTGATATTCCTTTTGATCAAATCGATGTCACAGTGCACCCGCAATCAGTTGTGCACTCGATGGTTGAATTTGTCGACGGATCTGTTCTGGCGCAGTGCTCACCGCCAAACATGAAGCTACCAATTGCACTTGGCATGTCTTGGCCTGATCGCGTGCCAAATGTTGCGCCTGCCTGCGATTGGACCAAGGCGGCAACCTGGACCTTCGAACCGCTAGACGAATCTGTATTTGGCGCGGTTAAGTTAGCTCGTCAGGTAGGCGAGGCAGGCTCAACTTATCCTGCTGTTTATAACGCGGCAAATGAACAGGCTGTGGAAGCGTTCCACGATGGCTTCTTAAAGTTTGATCAGATTGTTGATTTGGTGAAGCGTGTAGTTGATGCTCACGAACCAGAAAAAGAATTATCACTCGATAGCGTTTTGGCTGCAGAGCGCTGGGCCCGCGACCGGGCCAACGCGCATTTTGCGAGGGCTTGTTAGTGCGGCTGTTTACAACTTCCAGTGTTTTGTCAGCCAGCGCGGTTAGGTTCTGAGCGTGTCTGAAACTCTTTGGTATGTGGGCGGAATCGTCTTTGTTGCACTCGGAATTGGTATTTCAATCGGCCTTCACGAATTAGGTCACCTGTGGCCGGCAAAAACTTTTGGTGTCAAGGTGCCAACATATGCAATTGGTTTTGGTCCAACACTTTTTAAATTTCAACGCGGCGAAACAACTTACGCAATTAAGTTGATTCCACTTGGTGGCTACATCACCATGATTGGCATGTACCCGCCGGGTAAAAAGCCACTCAAGTCCAAGTCTGGTTTTTTTGCCGACATGATTTTGTCTGCTAGAAATGCCCACTCAGAGCACGTGACCGAAGCCGATAAAAACCGCATGTTTTATCAGTTGCCAGTCTGGAAGCGCATGATCATCATGTTTGGCGGGCCATTCATGAATCTGGTTTTGGGCACATTGTTGATGGTGGCGGTGCTTGTTGGTATCGGCACTCAGCAGCAGTCAAATGCAATCGCCGAGGTAAGCCCTTGCGTGATGGTGAATCCCACCGTTCAAAAAGAGTGCACTAGCGCTGATGCAAAATCTCCGGCACTAATTGCTGGGCTTCAGGCGCAAGATCGCATTGAGGCCATAAACGGAATCAAGTTTGAAAACTGGAATACCGTCAGCCAAGAACTAACTGTGGGAAAGCCCGCAAGCTTGCAAATTTTGCGTGACGGGTCTCCGGTTCAAATTGAGATCACTCCGGTAGCGGCACTTCGTGCAACCACTGACAGCAACGGGCAAGTTGTAGTTAATGAAAAAGGTGAACCGGTGCTTAAAGAGCGCGCGGTGCTAGGCATTATTTTTGATGTCGAGCGAAAGCCTGAAACGGTAACCGCGGCGTTGGCTAAATCAGCTTGGGGTGTAGGCCAGGTTGGTCAGATGATTTTGACTCTGCCACAGCAACTCACTGATGTGGCAATTTCAACCTTTACCGGCCAGGAACGTAATCCAAATGGCGCCGTATCAGTGGTTGGCATTGCCCAAATTTCTGGAACCGTGGCCTCGGCAGAAGCAGTTGATTTTGTCGATAAGTTGGCCACCGGCCTTCTGATTTTGGCCTCGCTCAACTTCGCGCTGTTTGGCTTCAACATGCTGCCGCTATTGCCACTTGATGGTGGCCACATCGCCGGCGGCGTCTACGAGTCGCTAAAACGTGCAGCCTTCAAGCTGCTTAGAAAGCCCGCGCCAGGCCCAGCCGACACCGCTTTATTGATGCCGGTGACCTGGGTTGTCTTCATTGTGCTGATGGCAATGAGCGCGCTGCTGATACTTGCCGACCTGGTAAACCCAATCTCCATTTAAATCACTTAAGATTTAGACAAACCTGAAAGCGAGTAAACCGTGGCTGCAGTGAACCTAGGTCTTCCCAAGACTCCACCGCCAACTATTTCGCCGCGCCGTAAAACTCGCCAGATCATGGTGGGCAAGGTTGCTGTTGGTGGCGATGCACCAATTTCAGTTCAGTCAATGTGCACCACGCCAACTACTGATGTAAATGCCACCCTGCAGCAAATTGCCGAACTAACTGCCTCAGGTTGCGACATCGTGCGCGTTGCCGTGCCAAGCCAAGATGACGCAGATCGTCTACAACTTATTGCCCGCAAATCTCAGATTCCTGTGATTGCAGATATTCACTTTCAGCCAAAGTATGTTTTTCAAGCAATTGATGCTGGCTGCGGTGCCGTTCGCGTAAACCCAGGAAACATTCGTCAATTTGACGACAAGGTTGGCGAAATCGCCAAAGCCGCAAAAGACGCTGGCGTCTCAATTCGTATTGGTGTAAACGCCGGTTCACTAGATCCGCGCTTGCTAGAGAAATATGGCAAGGCAACTCCTGAGGCTCTGGTTGAGTCTGCAGTTTGGGAAGCAAGCCTTTTCGAAGAACATGATTTTCACGATTTCAAAATTTCTGTAAAACACAATGACCCAGTTGTCATGGTCAAGGCTTATGAAATGCTCTCTGAGCGAGGTGACTGGCCACTGCACCTTGGTGTAACAGAAGCTGGCCCAGCATTCCAAGGAACAATCAAGTCATCTGTTGCGTTTGGTTCGCTACTATCTCGCGGAATTGGTGACACCATTCGCGTTTCTCTTTCTGCTCCTCCGGTAGAAGAAATCAAAGTTGGCTCGCAGATTCTTGAGTCGCTAAATCTTCGCCCACGCAAACTTGAAATCGTAAGCTGCCCGTCATGTGGCCGTGCCCAGGTAGACGTGTACACCCTGGCAAATGAGGTCACCGCCGGCCTTGAGAAACTAACCGTTCCACTTCGTGTTGCCGTAATGGGCTGCGTTGTAAACGGTCCGGGCGAGGCACGCGAGGCAGACCTTGGTGTGGCATCCGGAAACGGCAAGGGTCAAATCTTTGTAAAGGGTGAAGTCATCAAGACCGTGCCCGAAAGTGAGATTGTGGCCACCCTGATTAAAGAGGCAAACCGCCTAGCAGAGTCAATGGACCCAGCCCTGGTTGGCTCACCCCAGGTAGTTGTAGCCCAAAAGGACTAGTCACAACAACGGGCTCAGGTAACATTGAGCCCATGCCTATTCGCCTGTCCAACCTGTTTCTTCGCACACTTCGCGAGGACCCTGCCGATGCCGACGTAGCCGGCCACAAGCTTTTGCTTCGAGCCGGATACATTCGCCGTGCCGGTGCTGGTTTGTACACTTGGCTTCCCCTTGGTTTGGCGGTCAAGGCCAAGATTGAAAAAGTAATCCGCGAAGAAATGGCCGCCGCTGGTGCTCAAGAAGTTTTCTTTCCGGCTCTTCTTCCACGCGAGCCTTTTGAGGCAACCGGCCGATGGACGGAATACGGTGACAACCTATTTCGCCTGCAAGACCGCAAAAAGACTGACTACCTTCTAGCACCTACCCACGAAGAGATGTTCACTCTCTTGGTGAAGGACCTGTACTCAAGTTATAAAGACTTGCCACTTTCTATTTACCAAATTCAAAATAAGTATCGCGATGAGGCCCGCCCACGTGCCGGCCTTCTTCGCGGTCGTGAATTTGTGATGAAAGATGCCTACAGCTTTGATGTCACTGACGAGGGCCTGCGAGTTTCGTACCAGGCACAGCGTGATGCATACGAGCGAATCTTTACCCGCCTTGGTGTTGACTACGTTGTAGTTAAAGCTGACGCCGGTGCCATGGGTGGTTCTGCGTCTGAGGAATTCCTCTCACCTTCGCCAATTGGTGAAGACACCTTTGTTCGTTCACCTGGTGGCTATGCCGCCAACGTTGAAGCGGTTGCAACTGTAGTGCCAGAAAAAATTTCAATTGATGGCCAACCTCCAGCTGAGGTTGTGATTACTCCTGAGTGCTCAAACATCAAGCGCATCGTTGCGTTCTCGAATGAAAACAAAAGGCGCACCGATGGCGCCGAGTGGACTGCCGCCCACACACTTAAGAACAACGTGATGGCGTTGGTCTCACCGGAAGGCAAGCGCGAGCTAGTAATTGTTGGTTTGCCGGGTGATCGCGAAGTCGACCTAAAGCGTGCCGAGGCCGCTTTCTCACCAAATGAAATTGAACAAGCAAACGAAGAAGACTTTGCCAAGCACCCTGAACTTATCAAGGGCTACATTGGTCCGGTTAAAGACGGCAAAGCTGTTTTGGGTTTGACTGGTACTTCAAAGATTCGCTACTTGCTTGATCCTCGCGTGGTTGAGGGCACTGCTTGGCTGACCGGTGCAAACGAAAAAGAAAAGCACGTATACGGTTTGGTAGCCGGTCGCGATTTCACCGCCGATGGCGTAGTTGATGTTGCCGAAGTTAGAGCCGGCGATCAGGCTCCAGACGGTTCAGGTGCACTTGAGCTAGCCCGTGGAATTGAGATTGGCCACGTATTCCAGCTTGGCCGCAAGTATGCCGAGGCGCTTGGCCTTCAGGTGCTTGACGAAAACGGCAAGCTAATCACCGTGACCATGGGTTCCTACGGAATTGGTGTGACTCGTTTGGTTGCGGTTTTGGCTGAAGCAAATCACGACGAAAACGGTTTGATCTGGCCAGAAGCGGTTTCGCCTGCCGATGTCTACATCGTTGCCGCAGGTAAAGACGAATCGGTTTACGAAACAGCAGAAAAGCTGGCAGTAGATATCGAAGCCACCGGTAAAACCGTAATTCTCGATGACCGCCAAAAGGTAAGCCCTGGTGTGAAGTTTGGTGATGCCGAACTTATCGGTGTTCCAAACATCGTGATTGTGGGTAAGGGTCTTGAGAACGGCGAGGTTGACCTTTGGGATCGCCGCTCTGGAGTGCGACGCGCAGTACCGCTAGAATCGGCTGTAGCAGAAATTCTAAAAGGCTAAAAACTTAAGACCCGCCAAGGAGGCAACTAATGGACATCGATCTAAGTGTTCTGAAAGTCCTCGAGCGTGAAGCCGAAATTCCTTTCAATGAACTCGTTTCGGTAATCGAAGACGCGATTCTTGCGGCTTACGTAAAAATGATCGCAAAGGCTGAGCCAGCAACCGCCGCCGGTACAAAGCCAGCCCCAAAGTCTTTTGATCGCGACGCCGTCAAGGCGCCAGAGGCGCGTGCAGAACTCAACAAGTCAACTGGCCACGTCACTATTTATGTTCCTGTGCTTGACGAAGAAGGCAACAAGATCGGCGAGGCCGAGGCAACCCCAGAAAACTTTGGTCGCGTTGCAGCCGGTGCGGCCAAGCAAGTTATTGCACAGCGCATTCGCTCAATCAACGACGCAACCTTGATGGGTGAGTTCAAGGGCAAAGAGGGTGACATCGTTGCTGGTGTAATTCAGCAGGGGCAGAAGCCTTACATGGTCTACGTTGACCTTGGCACCATTGAGGCCATTATGCCTCCAGAAGAGCAGGTACCGGGCGAAGATTATTCTCACGGCAAGCGCATTCGCGTTTACGTGACTGCAGTGAACCAAGGCACCAAGGGTGGCCCAATGGTAACTGTCTCTCGCACCCACCCTTCATTGGTTCGAAAGCTGTTCGCAATGGAAGTTCCAGAAATTGCCAGCGGTGTCGTTGAGATTGTTTCGCTTGCTCGCGAAGCCGGCCACCGAACCAAGATTGCGGTGCGCGCACATGAGCCAGGCGTCAATGCCAAGGGTTCATGTATTGGTGAATTGGGCCAGCGCGTTCGCGCGGTTCAGACTGAACTAAACGACGAAAAAATCGACATCGTGGACTTTTCTGAGGATCTACCGGCGTTTGTGGCGCAGGCCCTGTCGCCAGCCAAGGTATCCAGTTCGTTCATGCTAGACGCTGCAACGAAGTCAGTTCGCGTGCTGGTTCCTGACTTCCAGCTGTCTTTGGCCATCGGCAAAGAGGGGCAAAATGCCCGCCTTGCGGCCAAATTGACCGGCGCCAAGATCGATATCCAGCCGGACAGCATCCTCGAGGACGAATAGCCCCTATCTAAAGGGGTTGTTCAGGGGTTAGAATGAATCGAACCTGCGTTGGCTGTCGCCAGCGCTCTCAGCGTGCAGATCTCTTGCGAGTTGTATCAAAATCCAATGTTTTGGCTTTTGACCCAAACAAGACAATGCCCGGCAGGGGCGCCTGGATTCATCCAAGTTCAGACTGTTTGACCCTAGCTATTCAACGAAATGCCTTTGGCAGAGCGCTGAGACTTAGCAAGCAGATTGATTCATCAGGTCTTGTATTCACTAAAGAACAGGCAGAAACGATGTTGGCAAAAAATGAGTAACTCGAAATGAGTACCCAACAGCTTTAACGGCCTGCCCTGTCTAGGGGAAGGCCCCAGACAGGAGAAATAAGTGGCGCTTCCACGCGTATACGACATTGCTAAAGAACTTGGAATTGATTCCAAGGTTGCTTTGGCCAAACTTGCGGAACTTGGTGAGTTCGTAAAGAGCGGTTCATCAACAATCGCTCCGCCAGTTGCAAAAAAACTTAGAGAAGCATTCCCAGATGCAAAGCCAAAAGAAGAAGCCCCAAAAAAGGCTCCAGCTAAGAAGGCTGCGGCTAAGGCCGATGCACCGGTAGAAGAAACTTCAGCAACCCCAGCGGCTCCGGCCTCAGCTGTTCCTGCTGCACCGGCGGCTAAAAAAGCAGCTGCAAAAGCAACCGATGAAGCACCTGCGGCTGCGGCCCCACCTGCGGCTGCCGCGCCAGCTGCGCCAGCTGCCCCGGCAGCGGCGGCGCCTAAGGCTCCGTCGGCAGCAACTCCAGGAATTCCTCGTCCGGGCAACAACCCATTTGCATCTGCACAGGGCATGGGAATTCCTCGTCCAGTTTCTCGTCCGGGTAATAACCCGTTCTCACCATCGCAGGGAATGGGTCGCCCAGGCGCACCTCGCCCGGGTGGTCCAGGCCGTCCGGCTGGTGCCGGCGGTCCTGGTGGCGCACCTCGCCCAGGTGGAGCAGGTCGTCCGGCTGGTGCCGGTGGCGCTGGTCGCCCAGGTGGTTTTGCACCTCGTCCTGGTTTTGGTGGCGGTGCTCCAGGTGGAGCTCCGGGTGCCGGAGGCTTTAGTCGCCCAGGTGGTGGCCCAGGTGCCGGTCGCGGTCGCGGCGTTGGCGGTGGAACTGCTGGTGCTTTTGGTAAGGGCGGTGCTCGCGGTCAGAGCAAGGCTCGTAAATCAAAGCGTGCAAAGCGCGAAGAGTTTGAACAGCGCACCAATGCGCCATCACTTGGTGGTGCAATCGTTCCACGCGGTGACGGCACTACCGTTCTTCGTTTGCGTCGCGGTTCTTCAATTCAAGACTTCGCAGACAAGATTGACACCACAGCAGGTCAGCTGATCACCGTGCTATTTGCACTTGGTCAGATGGCTACCGCTACTGCTTCTCTTGACGAAGAAACTTTCCAGATTCTTGGTGAAGAGCTTGGCTACAAGATTGAAGTTGTGTCTCCAGAAGACGAAGAGCGTGAGCTATTCGAAGGCTTTG
>JAHEGM010000058.1 GCA_024645105.1 Rhodoluna sp. | reverse complement strand
AACAAAGCTTCTAACTCGGCAATGGCCACACCAGACTTCAACTGACCCCAGGTGGCAGCGCTGCTAAGCGGCTGATCATCGAGCTCACCAAGTGATGTGCCAATTGCCGCCCACAACTTTGCAGTTGCCTTTGGGGTAATTGGATTTAGCAGCACAGCAAGAACTCGAAGGCCCTCAACTGTTGTGTTCAACACGGTAGCCAAACGCTCGCGAGTTGCCTCGTCTTTGGCCAGCACCCATGGCTCTTGCACGGTGATGTAGTTGTTCAGCTCATCAACCAGAGTCCAGATGGCACCAATTGCATCGTGAATGGCTACCTTGTCAATGGCCGAATCAGATTCAGCCACTGCAGCCGTGGCAATCTTCTGCACCTGCAGGTCGGCATCAGAAAATTCTGCGGCTGCAGGCAGCACGCCACCAAAGTATCGGTGCACCATCGCGATTACGCGCGAAGCTAGGTTTCCAAATCCGTTTGCAAGTTCTGCCTGGTATCTAGCCGAGAGGTCTTCCCACGAGAAAGAGCCGTCGCTTCCGAAAGCAATTGCCTTCATGAAGTAATAACGAAATGCGTCTGAGCCAAAAGTGTCAGTGATTTGCGAAGGAGCAATACCGGTAAGTTTTGACTTTGACATCTTTTCGCCACCAACCAGCAACCAGCCGTGACCAAACACTTGATTAGCCGGTGCTAGACCCGCGGCCATCAACATGGCCGGCCAAATTACGGCGTGAAAACGCAGAATGTCTTTTCCGACTACCTGAACGCTTGCTGGCCAAAGTGATTCAAATTTTGCCTTTGCTTCTGCAGTGTCTTCGCCGTAGCCAATTGCAGTGATGTAGTTAAGCAGCGCATCGAACCAAACGTAAGTGATGTGACCGTTGTCCCATGGAATGTCAATTCCCCAGTCAAACTTTTCTTTAGAACGAGAAATCGAAAGATCGTCTAGTCCGCGACGCACAAAAGCCACAACTTCATTGCGAGCCGAATCTGGCTGAATGAAGGTTGGGTTTGCCTCATAGAAATCAAGCAAGGTCTGTGAGAATTCGCTCAACTTGAAGAAGTAGTTTGTCTCCTGAAGTTTTTCAACTGGCTTGGAGTGGATTGCACAAACCTGCTGGCCAGCAAAATCGCCAGCGCCATCAATGAGGTCACCTTCGGTTTTGTACTCTTCGCAACCTACGCAGTAGTTACCCTCATAAGAACCTCGGTAAATGAACCCGGTGTCGTAAAGGTGCTGCAAAAAAACCTGAACGTTTTTCTCGTGGCGCGGCTCTGTGGTACGAATGAAATCTTGATTCTTGATGTCAATGGTCTCGAGCAGTGGCAACCAAGCTTCAGATACCAGCTTGTCGGCCCACTCCTGAGGTGTGGTCTTGTTGGCGGCGGCAGTGCGCAAAATCTTCTCGCCGTGTTCATCGGTGCCGGTTAGCAAGAATGACTGCTCTCCGCGTTGACGGTGCCAGCGAGCCAAGACGTCTGCCGCTACCTCGGTATAAGCGTGACCGATGTGCGGGGCGTCGTTGACATAGAAGATTGGGGTCGTGACATAGAACGACTTACCCTTGTTTGCTGACATGGGTTCAATCTTAACCCAGCAAGGTTAGGACTTATCTGCCTTTCGGCGCTCTAACACCAACTGGTAAAGGTCACCTTTGCTGGCCCCGGCAGCCGTTGCAATCTCAGCGACAGCATCTTTGAGCCCCGCGCCCTCGGCAGTTAGCGCCAGCACCTGCTCAACCAGATCCTCAGTTTTTACCAATTCGGCAACCGCACCGGCCACCACCAAAACCATCTCGCCTTTTGGCTCCGTTCTGGCCCACTCAACCAAGTGCTCAAGACTTCCACGCTCAGTGTGTTCAAACTTCTTAGTCAGCTCCCGAGAGACAGTTGCCGAACGTTCGGCACCCAACTCTAGAACTGCGTCTTGCAAAGATTCCAAAATGCGATGCGGTGACTCAAAGAAAACCATGGTGCGCGGCTCACGTGCGAGTGAGGCAAACATTTTGCGGCGATCCCCCTGCTTTCTTGGCAGGAACCCCTCGAATGTGAATCTGTCTGTTGGCAACCCCGATACGGCGAGCGCACTCAGCACGGCAGACGGTCCCGGAATCACTGAAACCTCAACTCCGGCAACCACCGCAGCTCGCACCAACAAGAAGCCCGGGTCGCTAACCGTGGGCATGCCCGCATCGCTGACCACAAGTACCGGCTCGTCCTGGGCTATCTCAAGAATTTGGCTTAGGCGATCGCCCTCGTTGTGCTCGTGCAGGCTAAATAGGCGCGCGTTTAGTTTGATGCCCAGCGAATTGGCCAGCTTGAGCAAACTGCGGGTATCTTCGGCTGCAATGAACTTTGATTGCGTTAGCGCCTCTACAAGGCGCGGTGATGCGTCGGCTAGGTTGCCGATGGGTGTAGCCGCAAGAATGAGCACGTTCTATTGTCTAGCATTAGGCCTGTGATTGCTTCTTTTGCCAACCTGCTAAACGGCACCTCTGCCCGCCGATTGATTAATCGCTACGCGCCTTGGGCAGTTATTGCACTGGCTGCTTTCTTGAGGCTTTGGCAGCTTGGCTATCCGAGCAAATTGGTTTTTGATGAGACCTACTACGTCAAAGACGCTTGGACGCTCTGGAATACCGGCTCCGAAAAGAGCTGGCCAAAAGATTTCAACCCCATGTTTGAAGCCGGTCAGGTAAACGGCTTTCTTGCCGACCCAAGTTTTGTGGTTCACCCGCCTCTTGGTAAATGGCTAATTGGTTTTGGCATGTGGCTTTTTGGAGCTGAGAACTCTTACTCCTGGCGAATCAGCACCGCGATAATCGGAATTGCATCGGTTGCTCTCTTCATGTTGGTTGCCAAGCTGCTGTTCAAGTCTCAGGCCTGGGCAATTGCCGCCGGATTCCTGTTGGCAATTGATGGCCACGCCATTGTTCTTGCCCGCACCGCACTGCTAGATAGCACCCTGATGTTTTTTGTGTTGCTGGCTTTTTATTTTTTGCTGCGTGATCAACAGCTCAGGAACATTGATCAGTTGATTTGGTTTAGGCCTTGGCTAATCGCCACCGGGCTGGCACTTGGGGCCGCCACCGCGGTCAAGTGGTCTGGTTTGTATTTTCTTGCCGCATTTGGGCTCTACGTGGTTATCAGCGAGGCGGTTGCCCGCAAAGCAGCCGGACAAAAAGATTGGTTCACCGCAGGTTTCATCAAACAGGGTGCGGCAACGTTTATTCAAATGGTTCCCGCTGTGTTCCTGGTTTACCTAATTAGCTGGACCGGCTGGATTCTTGGAAGCGACGGCTACGACCGCCAATCAACCAATAATTGGTTCACCTCGCTGATTGAATACCACCAGGCCGCGTACGGTTTTCACGTGGCGCTTTCTGTGCCTCACTCCTACGCTTCAAACCCACTGAGTTGGTTGTTCGCGATTCGGCCGACTAGCTTCTTCTACGAGGGACTCAAGTACGGGCAAGACGGATGCCTCTCGGCCGATGGTTGCTCGAGCGCGATTACCGCATTAGGCAACCCCTTCATTTGGTGGCCAGCGGCGGCATCGGTGTTTTTTGTAGCGGTTTGGTACGCCAGGACTCGTGAGCGTCTGGCAGGGCTAATTTTGTTGGGACTTGCCGGCGGATACCTGCCGTGGATTTTCTACATGCAACGAACAACTTTCCAGTTCTATGCAATTGCATTTTTACCCTGGATGATCTTGGCGCTTCTTTTTGTTGCCCGGCACTACGTCAACAGCGCACAGCGACCGGTTAGGGCGCAGGGGCTATTTTTTGCCTACTTAGTCTTGGCTTTGGCCGGCAGCCTGTTCTTTCTTCCTATTTGGATCGGCACCTGGACTCCTTACTGGTACTGGCACCTGCACATGTGGATTCCTAGCTGGATCTAATCGCCTTAGGCTGGTGGCATGCCCACTTACGCCGTTAGATACCTTTACACAGCCTCTGCAGAGCACCTTGCCGAAGTTCGCCCCATTCATCGTGAATGGCTCGCCGCAAGGCTTGCAGAGGGCTCACTACTTGCTAGCGGGCCTATGGTAGATACGCCTTCCGCGCTGCTGATTTGGAAATACGATTCGCTAAAAGCTTTGGCGGAGCTGCTTGATCAAGACCCCTTCGATATCGCAGGGTGCATCGGAGAACGCGTAATTGAGGAATGGAATCCGGTCTTTGGGCCTTGGAGTTAACATGACTTCAAATCTCAGCCCCACAGTTACTTTGAACAATAGGCAGCAAATCCCCCAGCTTGGTCTTGGCGTCTACAAATTGGAAACCGATATTGCCGAGGGGCTAATTCACCAGGCAATTGAAGCTGGTTATCGCCGCATCGACACTGCATCTTTTTACGGCAACGAGGCAGAGGTGGGCGCCGGGGTTAGAACTTCTGGACTCGCCCGCGAAGAACTCTTTGTCACCACCAAAATCTGGAACGAGGATCAGGGCTACGATCGCACCCTGGCGGCAATTGATGAAAGTTTGAGCCGGCTCGATATCGATTACATCGACATGCTCTTGATTCACTGGCCAAAGCCTGAACAGGATCTCTATCTAGAAACCTGGTTGGCTTTTGAAAAAGCTTTGGCTGCCGGCAAGCTTCGCGGCATTGGGGTTTCAAACTTTCAGCCACATCACCTCGAGCGACTTCTTGCCGCCGGTGGAACCGTTCCCGCGCTGAACCAAGTGGAACTTCACCCAGGTTTGCAACAGGTGCAGGTACGAGCATTTAATGCCAAACACGGCATTGCCACTGAGGCCTGGTCACCTTTGGCCCGTGGGCGCTTTGATGAGCATGAACAAGTTTTATCTATTGCGCAAAAGCACGGCAAGAGCCCAGCGCAGGTAATCATTCGCTGGCACATCGAGCTCGGCAATCTTGTAATTCCTAAAACCGCAACCGCTTCACGCCTGACAGAAAACATATCGGTGTTTGATTTCAAGCTTGATTCAGAAGACATGGATAAAATCGCCTCGCTAGATTCCGGTCTACGCACTGGCCCTAACCCGGATGAGTTCTAAATGAGAGTCTTAATTTCTGGAGCAACTGGATTAGTTGGCTCTGAAGTCTCAAGGCAACTGCTAGCCGCAGGTCACGAACCAATCAAGCTGGTAAGACGCAAAGCGGTTCGAGCAGATGAAGTTGAGTGGGACCCAGCCAAAGGATTCATTACTGCTGGGATTATGGAAACCATTGACGCAGTGGTGAACATGGCAGGAGCCACCACCGGAAAGCTTCCTTGGACTAAGAGCTATAAGCAAGAAATTGTGAATTCAAGATTGAACTCAACCAAAACCTTGGTTGAAGCAATGGCGCAGGCTAAGAAGGCCCCAAAAGTTTTTGTCAGCGGTTCGGCATCTGGCTACTACGGCGACACCGGTGACACAGTGCTTAGTGAAACAGATCCAAAAGGAACCGGCTTCTTGAGTGACCTGGCATACCAATGGGAACAAGAGGCGCTAAAGGCTCCAGAGTCTGTTCGAGTGGTCTTGGCAAGAACAACAATGGTGATGTCTAAAAAGCTGGGCGCTTTAGGAAGACTGCTGCCGCTTATCAAGCTTGGCATTGGTGGGCCACTTGGTCGCGGCACCCAGTGGTGGGCGTGGATCAGCCAGGTAGATGAGGCGGCCGCAATCATTCACCTAATCAATCACCCAACCGCAAGCGGTGCCTTCAATTTGACCGCACCAGAACCAGCAACCTGCGTTGACATTGTTAGAGCTTTAGCCAAGCAGCTAAATAGGCCAGCAATAGTTCCGGTTCCTGCTTTTGCTCTCAAGCTTGCCTTTGGAGAAGCTGCGAGCGAACTTTTGCTGTGCAGCCAAAACATGTCGGCAAAAAAATTGCTAGACACGGGCTTCAAGTTTCAGCACCCAACTTTGAAAGAAGCAGCGGCCTGGGTGGTTAGCAAATAGATCTTGTGAATAAAAAAGAACCCTGCCGCTAGGCAGGGTTCTTTTTTATAAAGGTTTGGAAGAATTACTTCTTCTTTGCTACCTTGCGAGCTGCTGGCTTGCGCGCAGCAGTCTTCTTAGGAGCTGCCTTCTTTGCAACAGTCTTCTTAGCTACTGCCTTCTTAGCTGCTGGCTTGCGCGCAACAGTCTTCTTAGCAACAGCCTTCTTTGCTACTGGCTTCTTCGCAGCAGTCTTCTTTGCAGGAGACTTCTTTGCTACTGCCTTCTTAGGAGCTGCCTTCTTTGCAACAGTCTTCTTAGCAACAGTCTTCTTTGCAGGAGACTTCTTTGCTACTGCCTTCTTAGGAGCTGCCTTCTTTGCAACAGTCTTCTTAGCAACAGTCTTCTTAGCAACAGTCTTCTTTGCAGGAG
>JAHEGM010000057.1 GCA_024645105.1 Rhodoluna sp. | reverse complement strand
CATTGTGTCCCACGCTTGGCACTCGCCACAGCGGCCGACCCACTTAGGGGTGGTCCAACCGCAATCGGTGCAGGTGAAGGTACTTTTTGCAACAGCCATAGGACAAAACTACCAAGTCATTGAGACAGTGGTGCTGTTCTAAACTGAACCAATGAACATCAAGCGCATCGCCATAATTGGCACCGGATCTATGGGCGGCGCAATTCTCAGCGGCCTGCTCAAATCAGGTTTCAACCCAGATCATGTATCGGTTAGTACTAAAACAACCGATAGCGCCGAGCGCCTAACTGACGAACTAGGTGTGCTGTCATTTGCGATGGAAAACGGCGACGACGCAAACCAAATGGCCGTAGCAGGTGCCAACGTAGTTTTGATTGCCGTGAAACCTGCGTACGTCACCGAGGTGCTTGCCGATATCGCAGATTCACTTGATGACAATGCGCTGATTATTTCTGTTGCCGCGGGAATCACAAATGCAGCAATGGAGGCGGTTCTTCCTGAAGATGTTGGTGTGGTTCGTGCAATGCCAAACACTCCTGCAATTGTTGGCCGCGCAATCACCGGCATTGCCGCCGGTTCACGCGCAACCGACTGGGCGGTAGAAACTACAGTGCAACTCTTTGACACAGTTGGTAGATCAATTGTTTTGGCCGAATCAAAAATTGATGAGCTAAGCACCATCTCTGGCTCTGGCCCGGCATATGTTTTCTACTTAATTGAGGCGCTCACCGAAGCTGCTAAACAAAAAGGTTTCAACGAAGAAGACGCTGCGTTGTTAGTCAACGAGACTTTCTTGGGCGCTGCAGAGCTGGTGATTGCATCTGGTAAAAACCCGGCAGAGCTTCGCAAGCAGGTGACCTCACCTAACGGCACAACGGAGCGCGCGATTGCCAGAATGACTCAGGCTGATCTGGCCACGATGTTTATTGAAGCCACCGATGCTGCACTGGCACGTGCCAAAGAATTAGCTGCTGGCAAATAGGCCATTGAACGCGGCTAACATAGCCGCGTTCCACTGCTCGTCATGCACCGGAGTTGAATCAAACTCGGCAACCACTCGACCGTGAAGCATTCCTAGCGTCATAACGGCCGCCGCTCTTGGTGCCAAGTGTGGTTTTAAAATTCCACGATCCTTTAGAAGTTGCATTACCTCGGTAAGACCTGAGGTGAGTTCTGTTTGCACCGCGATAATTGCTTCTTTCAGGAGCGGGCGACCTGTGGTGCTGCCGATGGTTGCCGCACGGTCACGAGCGGGAAAATGTTCAAAGTGTTGATTTAGAAATGCAAGCATCTCGTCATAGTGCTCGGCGATTTCTTTGGCGCTGGTCATGCGGCTTAGAAAGCGCTTTACGCGATCAATATCGCTTTGAATTGCCCGGCGGAAAGTCTGTACGTAGGCGGCACGAATCAGGCCATCGCGGTCGCCGAAGTGGTGGTAGATGGAACCGATAGAAACGTTAGTCTTGACAGAAATCTCTTGAACTCGAACCGCTGCTTCGCCGCCATCTTTGATGGCCCGGTTGGCCTCGGCCAAAACCAGGTCAATAGTCTCTTGACCGCGTGATTGCTTAGGTTGTGGAGCTAGTTTCTGAGTTGCAGGCATTTTGCCCCCTCGGTTAGTTCTAGAAAGTATGGCAGTTTATTTCTAGAACAAACAGAGGTTTTGCTTTAAATGTTCCCTATTTGGAATCAATTTCTGCGATGAGCGCCTCAACCTTGGCGCGCACTGCATCGCGAATTGGGCGCACTGCCTCGACTCCCTGACCGGCCGGGTCATCAAGTGGCCAGTCAAGGTAGGTCTTGCCAGGGAAGAACGGGCAGGTGTCGCCGCAGCCCATGGTAATTACGTAGTCAGAATCCTTTACCGCTTCATCGGTTAGTTTCTTTGGAAAGTTGACGCTGATGTCGATGCCTTCTTCGGCCATGGCCTCAATTGCTGCGGGGTTTACCTTGTCGCCCGGTTCGGTGCCTGCTGAGCGAACCTCAATGCGATCTCCGGCTAGGTGCTTCAGATAACCTGCGGCCATCTGTGAGCGGCCAGCGTTGTGAATGCAAACGAAAAGTACTGAAGCTTTGGTAGTCATATCTCAATGTTAAAACAAAACGCGCCGGTCACCCGACGCGCTTTGCTTAACAAAAAGTGAATTACTTCTTGGCAGGAGCCTTCTTTGCGGCCGGCTTCTTAGTCGGTGCCTTCTTGGCAACTGGCTTTTTAGCCGCTGGCTTTGCAGCAGCCTTTGGAGCTGCCTTCTTAGCTGCAGGCTTCTTAGCCGCTGGCTTCTTTGCAGGAGCCGCAACGGTAGTTGAAACTGCTGCAGCAGGAACAGCAACGATTGGAGCAGGAACGAACTTAGGAGCTTCCTTCTTTGCAGGTGCCTTCTTCGCGGTCTTTGCACCGGTGAAAGCAAGCAGCACAACTGCCACTAGCAAACCAACCAGCTGAGCCACAATGATGCTTGCGATGCTGCCGCTTGAGATGCCGTTGAACAACAGACCAAACGCAACTGCAGGGTTAGCCATTGCACCGGTTACGGTGAAGGTACCGGCTGCAAAAACCCAAGTTGCCACAGCAACCCAAATTAGGTTTGCCTGCTTGTTGTTTACCAAAGTCGCGATGATGAAAACTAGACCAGCGGTTGCTACAACTTCACCGGCAAATACCGATGCGTCAACCTGGTTGCCATCGGTGATTGGTGAAATGGTTTTCTGCCATAGAGACAGTCCAGCAGCGATACCAAAGAATGCACCGGTTAGCTGACCTGCAACGTATGCAACTAGCTGACCAAATGACAGTTCCTTCTTAGCGAAGAAGTAAATAGAAACAGCTGGGTTGAAGTGACCGCCGCTGATGCCACCAAGAGTAAGAATCATTAGGCCTAGGGTTAGGGCTAGCGAAATCTGCTTAAGTGGTGAACCTGATGAAGATGCGCCAGCGATTGCTAGCAAGAATGTGAAGGTACCGATGAACTCGGCGATTACCTTCTTTAGTGTTGCGTTCATAGAGCCTTAGGCCTTTCGATTTTGATTATTGCTTCGTTCCTCTTCAAAAAGCCTGGCTTCCACGGAGGATCAAATCTTGCCCAGTATATGGCCCCAATTGGCTGTAATCCCGCAGCCTCTACGGCGTTTAGCAATTGGTCACCTTCGGATAGGAACTTTTGTTCGTTCCAGCCCCCACCAAACTTTTTTGCCGCGGCAAAGTAGCTGGGCTCGGCAACCATCTTGACCCTGGCATCGCTTGGCACGGGCACGGCTTTTGGGTCCATTCCGGCGGGCAGCACAAAGCTCACAATGTGCTCTTCAGTGTTGATTGGTTCCTGAATAACCGGGGCGGTCATCGCGATCTTTTGGCCGGTGGCGTTATTGCCGCTGATGAAGCGAACCAGTGGGCCAAAGGCCATGTTTCCGGCGCGCATGAAGTCACCGGCAACGGTTACCTGCATCAAAACACAGGCCTCGTATTCGCGGATTTCTAGGTCACCCAGGCGTTTTACCACCCGGTACTTCTGTTGTTCGGTCACGGTAGAAGGCTACGCCTGTTTCGGGCTAGAATAGGGAAATCGTTTTGCTTACGGCCTTTGGTTGATGAGCATCCAAAAACTGTGAGGTCCCTATGGGTTCAGTAATTAAGAAGCGCCGCAAGCGTATGTCTAAGAAGAAGCACCGCAAGTTGCTTCGTAAGACTCGTCACCAGCGTCGCAATAAGAAGTAAATCTTCTTATCCAGCTCTAGCCCGCCGGCATTTATGCCAGGCGGGTTTTTGCGTTTGGTGGGGTTTCAAACACCGATACCGGTGCGGCGACTCTACTTCTTGTTGGCGCGCAGTTCGCGCTTCTTGAAGTCCAAGATCGGCCAGGCCGCTTCCTTGGCGTAATAACGCAAGGCAACATCGGGGTTGATTGCTGTTGGGTTGCCAACCGCGGTGAGCATTGGCAAATCGTTGACGCTGTCTGAATATGCGAACGAACGCTTGAGGCTGATGTTGCGCTCTTCGGCAAGGGCCTTAACAGCTTTGCGCTTTGCTTTACCGTGTAGGGTCTTGCCGACTAGTTTGCCGGTAAGGATGCCATCTTTATTGACTTCAACCAAAGTTCCGAGTCCGCCGGTGAGACCAAGGCGGTGGGCAATTACGTCGGCGATTTCTTTAGGGGTGGCGGTAACTAACCAAACCTCGCGGCCGGCGGCAATGTGTTCTTGAGCTATGCGAACAGTCTCTGGCCAAAGTTTTGGGCAGATGTAGTTCTCGTAAACCTCGTCGGTCATGTCGGTGAGGTCAGATGCTTTGTGCCCGGCGATCAGGCTTAGGGCCTTGTCTTTGATTGCGTCAAGTGAATTTAGTTTTTCACCGCGAGAGATGAACAGGCTCTGCTGCCAGGCCATCTTCCAAAAATCTTTACGGTTGAAGAAACCTTTTTTGAAAGCTGCTTTGCCAAAAAGGAAACTCGATGATCCGCGCAGGATTGTGTTGTCAACGTCAAAGAACGCTGCTTCAATCTTGCGAGGCTTCTTAGGGGTTTCGGGCACCCTGCAAGTTTAGGGCGTTGAGGGGTTGGCGCGCTCTGGAATAGTCTTAAGTCGTGAGTATTCAACTGACGTTAATTGGCAAGCCAGGCTGTCATCTATGTGATGACGCTCGCGAGGCTATTGACCGCGTGCTGAGTGACTTTCACGCAGCCAACTCAGCCGCACAGGTTTTGGTAGAAGAAAAAAATATTCTAGAAGACGAAGATTTGCTTCAGAAATACTCCGAAGAAATTCCGGTAATTCTGATTGACGGCAAGATGCACAATTACTGGCGAGTAGACGAAGAGCGCCTGATGCGCGCGCTGTATGCCAAGGCCCGAGGCTAGGCTGAACTTATGCGTTGGATTTTGAAGAAGTTCTGGTTTCCGATTTTGTTGCTCGCGCTTCACTACTTGGCAAAAAAATATCCCTGGGCCGCAAAGCTCAGGGATACTCTCAAGAAGTTCTAAGGAACTCGTCTCTTAAGGCTCTAAGCGGTTTGGCCCGCGGAACAAGAAACCAACTTCACGAATGTTTGGCTGGTGCAGTAGCAACATCAAAACGCGAAGCAAGCCCATACCAAAACCACCGTGTGAAGGTGCGCCGTACTTAAAGAAGTCAAGGTAGGTCTGTAGGCCTTCTGGCTCAAGACCCTTTTGCTTAACCTGTTCAATCAATACATCTAGACGGTGTTCACGCTGAGCACCGGTGGTGATCTCAGTGCCGCGCCAGATTAGGTCGTAGCTATTGGTTAGCGCCGGGTTGTCTGCGTGACGCATGTGATAGAACGGGCGCACGGTTGCAGGGTAGTCAGTTACAAAAACAAATTCGTGACCGTGGGTTTCTTCAGCCCACGCTGCAATTTGACGCTCGCCCTCTGGGTCTAGGTCGCCACCGCGCTCAACGGTGTGACCGCGCTGCTTGATGATTTCAATTGCCTCAAGAAGTGGCACGCGAGGGAAAGGAATTGACGGCACAACGACATCGATGTCAAAGTGCTTTTTGATTTCTTCGCCGTGCTTTTCTTTTACCGCACTGATTGCGCGGTGCAGCAGCTGCTCTTGAATCTGCATCACGTCTTCGTGTGAGTCAATCCAAGAAACCTCAATGTCAACAGAGACGAACTCGGTTGCGTGACGAGAAGTGAAAGACGGGTCGGCGCGGAACACCGGGCCAATTTCAAAGATCTTGCCAAGGCCAGACATCATTGCCATCTGCTTGTAGAACTGAGGTGACTGAGCAAGGTAGGCGTGGGTCTCAAAGTACTCAAGCTTGAATAGCTCGGCGTTTGACTCTGAAGCAGAGGCCATCAACTTTGGTGAGTGAATCTCAACAAAGTCGTTCTCGGCCCAGTACTGGCGCCAGGTGTGTTCAATGGTGCTCTGAATGCGGAAGACCAGGTTCATCTCTGGGCGGCGAAGGTCCAGGAATCTCCAGTCCATGCGCTTGTCTATAGAGGTGTCGTCGGCGATTGGTGTTTCAGGGTCAGCCATAGTGACGATTTCTACGTCGTCAAGCTGAATCTCAAGACCGCCAAGCTTTACGCGCTCGTCGTGAACTAGGCGACCGGTTATCCAAACGAATGAGCCGTTGGTGAGGGTCGAAACCTTTGCGGCCAGTGCGTCGTCTTCTACCGGCTGGTCGTCCTTTACTGGGCGAGGGTAGGTGACCTGAACGTCGCCAGATTCATCACGAATGATGATGAACTGAATGCGCTTCTGATCACGAAGCTTTTCTACCCATCCACCAACGGTAACTGGGCCATCAGGCAGGGCGGCAAGGTCTTTTACTAGGGCACGGGCTCTCATAAGGCACAAGTTTAGCCGAGGGTAGACTTGA
>JAHEGM010000052.1 GCA_024645105.1 Rhodoluna sp. | reverse complement strand
ACCATGACTCAACTTGCCGAATCATCTGATGAAGCATTTGCGAAAATTCAGCGCCAAGCGGCCGAACAAATTAAAGGTGTGCGTTCTGGCAAACCGCAGCACACTTTGCTAACAGACCCAGAGTTGCAATTTTTACCACCTCGCTCGGCAAACGACATCTTTTTTGACATGGAGGGGTTCCCTTACTTCATTGAAGGTGGCGGGCTTGAATACCTGTTTGGCAACACCAACTGGAACGACGACTTCATTGAGTTTTGGGCAAACGATCGCGCCGAAGAAGAAAAAGCATTTATTGAATTTGTTACCTGGGCGGTTGCGCAAATGCAGGCAGACCCAGGCGCACACATCTATCACTATGCAAGTTACGAGAACTCGGCGCTGGTCAGGTTATCGGTTCGTTTTGGAGTAATGGAAAACGAGGTTCGTTGGCTTCAAACAAATGGCCGCCTGGTTGATCTTTACCCTTACGTGCGCAACTCACTTGTGGTTGGTGAAGACGGCTACTCAATTAAAGATCTTGAGCGTCACTATGGTTTCAAGCGCAGCTCGGCCACCAAGAATGCCAACGCCAGCATTGAGGATTACCAAAACTGGCGCGACTACGTGACTGCCTCAATTGATGAGACTGCACCTGCCGAAGAGCGGGCCAAGGCCAAGGCGCTTGCCAACGAAACCTACCAAAGCCTGCGCCAGTACAACATAGAAGACGTGCAGTCCACCCGCGAGCTCTACCTTTGGCTGGCCAGTTTTGAAGGTGCCTGCACCCGCTATGGCCAAGACCGCGAAGACCCTTATTCTTCAGACACAGATGGCCTTGAAGGTGACGGCCTAGTAACCAAGGCGCAGGTAGAACTTGAGCGCCTGCAGTCTAGAACCGCCGAGTTGTTTGCGCCAGTTGCCGATTGGCAGTTTGGGTTAGATGCGGCAGCCGATGAAAAAGCCCTGGTTTGGCTAGCCCTAACCCACTCAATTCTTTTCTATAAGCGTGAAGACGTAATGTTCTGGACAGACATCTACGTGCGCATGCAGCAAGACGATGCCGAGCTTGAAGGTGACCGCCGGGGTGCAGCACTTTTGAATTTACGTGAGGTATCTCGTGAGTCAAAAACTAAGCGTGACAGCGGTGTTCCATTTATAAAAGTGACCTACGCTGCCGAGTTGCCCTATGAAGATCTTTATGAGCCAGAGCAAGAACAAGACATTGTGGTGCGCTACGAAGTTGGTGGCCGCCGCCAAAAGCGTGATTTTGGTCAAGTTATTTCTTTTGAGAACGGCACCGTTACTTTTACCCGCGAATCACTAAATGGTTTAAGCAACATAAAGCCAAATGCAATTCTTGAAGCACAAAGATTCAACACCAGCGCAAAACAAAGTGCGCTCGAGCTACTTGCAAACGAAATAACAAACGCCTGGGGTAACCCAAAGAATGAGCCGCCGGTTGGCTTAGCAATTATGGATCTACTTTTGCGCCGTGCTCCCCGATTAATTAACGGTGCAAGTTTGCCAGTTGCCGATTCAAATAATTACCTGCCGGCAGTTATTGAAGCCGTAGAAAAACTAGATAACTCAACTCTTTGTATTCAAGGCCCACCGGGTTCGGGTAAAACATACCTTGCATCAAGAACCATTGCGCACCTGGTTGCCAAAGGTCTTAAAGTTGCAGTGCTTTCTAACTCGCACTCTGCAGTAGAAAATCTTTTGCAAGGTTGTGTTGAAGCCGGAGTTGACCCACAACTAATTCTGAAAGCCCGCAAAAAGTTCAGCACCACAACAAATGACTGGCAAGAATTTAAAGACACAGCACAGGTTGTTTCGGCACGCAAGAAAGTATCGGCTGATGGCTACATAATCGGCGGCACAAGCTTTACTTTTTGCAACACCAAAATGCGCGAAGAACAATTTGACTACATGTTCATAGATGAAGCCGCACAGTTCTCGTTAGTTGATGCAATGGCCAACAGTGTTGCTTCGCGCAATTTGATTTTGCTTGGTGACCCGCAGCAGCTGGCCCAGGTAGTAATGGCTGTACACCCAGGCGGTGTTTCAAACTCTGCACTTGGCCACTACATGGGTGAGCACGCAATCTTGCCAAAAGAACTTGGCTACTTTGTTGAGGTCACCCGCCGCTTGCACCCAGAAATCAATAAGCCGGTTAGTTGGCTAAGTTACGAGGGCAAGCTTCGTTCGCACGAAAGCACGGTTGAGCATTTTGTTGAAGGCCTAACCCCCGGCATCACCTCTATTGCCATCGATCACTTCAATAATGTGAGCCGCTCTGATGAAGAGGTGCAGGTAGTGCTTGAGCTAACCCAAAAGCTAACCAAGACCCTGCCGCAAAAAGAGATTCTGGTGGTGGCCGCATACAACGCCCAGGTTGATGCCATTCGCAACGCCCTTGATGGCGCCGGCTTTGCCCAGGTAATGGTTGGCACGGTTGACAAGTTTCAGGGCCGCGAGGGCCTTGTGGTTATCTACAGTTTTGCGGCATCTTCGGCGGCCGATGCCCCACGAGGCCTAGAATTTCTGCTTGAACGCAACCGTCTAAACGTGGCCATATCGCGTGCCATGGGGCACTGTTATTTGGTGCATTCATCGGGGTTATTGAAATCGCGCTTCAAAACCGTTGAAGAGCTCAAGTGCGTAAGCCGCTTGGCCGGAATTCTGGAATTCGCCAACTAGAAGCCGGCACTAGCAACCCAGCGTAGGCTTAAGGGGTGCTAAGACGCCTATTGATAATTTCAAGACCCGTACTGTGGATCAACACCATTGGAACCACAGTTATGGGCATGTGGTTGGCCGGTTTCATCTGGGATTGGCGCGTGCTGCCGATTCTTATTTGGGTGACCCTGCCTTTTAACCTTCTTATCTACGGCATCAACGACATCTTTGACCAAGAAACAGACAACATCAACGCCCGCAAGGGTGGCTACGAAGGCGCGCACATTTCGCCAAACGAGGTAAAGCCAATCTGGTGGGGTGTGCTGCTAACCAACTTGCCGTTCCTTGGTTATTTTGCCCTCACTCTTCCTTGGCAGGCAACTGCATGGATGCTGGCCTACGCGCTGTTCTTTACTTTCTACTCTGCCCCGCCGCTTCGCCTAAAGGCCCGTGCTTACCTAGACAGTTTTTCAAACACCGATTACGCATTTCCGTTGGCCTTTGTTCCACTAGCGCTAGGTAAAGAGCCAATTTGGTTGGCAGTGTTTGCACTTATGGCTTGGTCAATTGCTAAGCATGCTTATGACGCGATTCAAGATATTCCGCAAGATGCAGATACCGGCATTGTCACTACCGCCGTGCACCTTGGAGTGAAGAAGACTTTGATTTGGTGTGGCTTCTGGTGGCTGGTTGCAACTGTGTTGTTTGCAATGGTTAACGTGCCGGTTGCATTTGTGAACCTACTTATTTCTGGCTATTTAGTTTTGAAGGTTTGGCAAAACCCAACTCCAAAGGTTGCCCACGATTTGTATAAGTACTCCATTACGTTTCCTTATGTTGCCGGTGCAGTAGCTGGCGTGCAATTAGTTACCGCGATTGCTTTGGGTTGGTACCAGTGAAAAAAGCTGTTGTACTTGGCGCCGGTATATCTGGGTTAGCCAGTGCAGCACTGCTTGCTCAGGCTGGCTACCAAGTTACTGTTTTAGAGCGCAACACCTGGATAGGCGGCAAGTCTCGCCGCATTGAAGTAAATGGCCAACGCATGGACACCGGGCCTGCACTTGTTACATTTCCTGAAGTGTGGCAACAGTTTCTTGAAACCTACGACCTTCTTGGCGCAGGCCTTGGTGCAAAGCACAGTGATGTTGCTGCAATTGAGTTCACCAAACTAAATGAAGTTGGCCGCTACTTTTTTAGAGAGCACGAAACAGATCTACCGGTAAAAGAAAACCACGAGTGGTTTGCGGCATGGTCTAGATTTCAAAAGCAGCACGATGCAATCACGTCATCGATTTCTACTTTGCTAACTGCCCACCCGTTTGACACTCGTGCGCTGCCAGCACTGGGCAAGATGCTTAAGGTGTATGGCATTCGCCTTACTACGCAAAGTTACATCAAGTCTCTTAAGTGGATGCCAGCTGGCCTTCGCGAAGTAATTGCAATTCACACTTTGAATGCGGGTGTTTCACCTAAGCAAACGTTGGCAATCTATGCCTCAATGACGGCAGCCATGGCAAGCCAAGGAATCTCTGTGCCAGTTGGTGGCGTGAACGAGATTCCGCAGACTATTGCAAAGCTTGCAACCGCAGCCGGTGCCAAGATTCAATTAGGCGAGCGTGTGATTAGCGTGGCCAAAGGTTTGGTTACAACTCAAAATGGCGAATACCCAGCTGACTTAGTGGTTAGCTCGCTAGACCCAGAGGTGCTGGGTGTTCTTCTTGGTAAAAAGCCAAAGGCGCCAACCGGTTCGCGCTCTTGCTCTGGTGTTGCCATCTATGCCGTGCTCAAAGAGCCCTTGCCTGCTGGCACCGTGACTCACTCTGTGGTGATGCCCGATGAACCTGCCGAACTTTATGCAGCGCTTGAGGCGGCCGTGCCACCAAAGCAGACCATGGCATTTGTGAACTACTACAAGGCCGGTGAGGTTTACCCAAACACCAAGCCAACTGTTGCCGTGCTTTTGACTGCGCCAGCCGATGGCAAAACCTATGACCTTGATAGCACTTGGGTGCGCGCAGAGCTTGATCGCATTTCTAAAGTGATGGGTCTTGATGTGCCAATTGACTCTTTATTTGAAGACAAGATGATTCTTACCCCCGAGTATTTTGGCGAGTGGGGCTCGGCTCTTGGTGCCCTCTACGGCAAGACCAATCCCCTTTGGATGTCTGGCCCATTCCACAACCCGCAATACCGCAGCATTTTTAGGCCTTGGCTTCAGCGCGTTGGTGCATCGGTTCACCCGGGCGGGGGTATTCCTGCGGTGCTTGGTGGCACGCTAATCTCGCTCCGCAAGTTAAGGCCTCGCAAGTAATGCGCTGGGTCAAAGCAATTGCGCGCGTGCTGCTTGGTGCGGCGCTCACCTTTGCTGGTGTCTCACACCTGACTTTTTCTAGAGCAACCTTTCAGGCGCAGGTGCCAACCTGGTTGCCGCTTGATGCAGACTTTGTGGTGCTTGCCAGCGGAGTTGTTGAAATCACTTTAGGCATTTGGTTGGCATCCGGATTCAAAACTCACATCGCAGGTCTTTTGACTGCAGCGTTTTTCATCGCAATTTTTCCAGGCAACATCTCGCAGTACGTGACCCAAACAGATGCGTTTGGATTAAATACAGATAGCGCGCGATTGACGCGTTTGTTCTTTCAGCCGCTCTTGGTGCTGTGGGCACTTTGGAGCACGGGTGCTTGGCGCTGGTTACTCGTCAAACGGGTCAGCAATACCGATGTAAACGGTCTCTAGGTATTCTTCAATACCTTCTTTACCGCCTTCACGCCCCATACCCGATGCCTTAACTCCACCAAATGGTGCAGCAGGGTTAGAAACAATTCCGGTGTTCAAACCAAACATGCCAACCTCAAGTGATTCGGCCAAACGTAATCCGCGGTTTAGATCCTTGGTGAATGCGTAGGCAACCAAACCAAACTCGGTGTCGTTTGCAAGTGCAATTGCTTCGGCTTCATTCTTGAAAGTGATGATCGGTGCAACCGGACCAAACACTTCTTCTTTCATGATGCGTGCGCCTTTAGGCACCGATGCCAAAACTGTTGGTGGGTAGAAGTAGCCTTCACCAGCAGGAACGGATCCACCGGTTAGAACCTTGGCGCCTTTATCAACCGCATCTTGCACAAGTGCGTGAATGTTGGTGCGGCTTTTCTCGTCAATCATTGGGCCAATGTTTGCGCCGTCTTCTGTTCCGCGAGCAACCTTTAGCTCAGCCATCTTGGCAGCAAGCTTGGTTGAGAATTCCTCGGCGATGCTTTCGTGCACAAGCACGCGGTTAGCCGCGGTGCAGGCCTCACCCATGTTGCGAAGCTTGGCAAGCATGGTGCCGGCAATTGCCTTATCCATGTCGGCATCTTCAAAGATGATGATTGGCGCATTGCCACCAAGTTCCATTGATACGCGCAGCACCTGGTCGGCAGAGTCTGCAATCAGGCGGCGGCCAACACCGGTTGAACCGGTGAACGAAAGCTTGCGAAGTCTTGAGTCTTTAATTAGCGGGCCAGTAACCTCACCGGCCTGCTCAGTCTGAATAACATTCAGCACACCCTTAGGTAGACCTACTTCTTCAAGCACCTTGGCAAACAACAGGGTTGCCAGCGGGGTAAGAGCTGCCGGCTTGATGATCATGGTGCAACCGGCGGCAATTGCCGGGGCAATCTTGCGGGTAGCCATAGCCAAAGGGAAGTTCCACGGGGTAATAAATAGGCTTGGGCCAACCGGGCGCTTTTGCACCATGATGCGCATCTTGCCATCAGGTGCGGTTGCAAAGCGGCC
>JAHEGM010000021.1 GCA_024645105.1 Rhodoluna sp. | reverse complement strand
AAGGAATCTCAATTCAACTTGGCACAACATACGGTGTAGCCAGCGTTATCGTCAGCGCACTGGTTTTGCTTGCTTGGATTCCGCTGAAGGTCAAACCAGGCATCGGCAGCATTCTCAACGCCATACTTATTGGCCTCTGGTCCGATGTTTTTATACCCATGGTTCCTAAGGTTGAGAACTACTTCAGTGACCTAGGTCAATTTCTATTCGGCATGGTCATCGTTGCTACCGCAACAGGTCTCTACATCACCTCTTACCTGGGCTCAGGTCCTAGAGACGGTCTCATGATTGGCACTCAAAAGCTTTTGGGCTGGCCGCTCTGGCAGATCAGAACGATGTACGAGGTACTAGTTCTTGCGCTTGGCTGGCTCATGGGGGGTCAGGTTCGCGAAGGCACCCTGATTTTTGCGGTCTGTATCGGTATTTTGATGCAGGTCTCGTTGAGGTTGTTCAAATACGACGAGAAAAAGAAGATTCAATAGCCGTGCAGCCAGGTCAGCACCGGGAAACAGCAAGAGTCATATTATGTAAACCTAATGGCGAGATTTTCCTGCTGAAAACCCACTTTGACCCTGAGGTTGGTCTGCCGCCGCGCTGGATCACACCGGGTGGCGGAATTGACGAGGGTGAGTCGGTCATTGAGGCCGCACAGCGTGAATTGGCCGAGGAAACCGGAATTCAGCTCACGCAGGAAGCCCTGGGCGAAATGCTCTGGAAAACCCAGGGGCGCTGGGATTGGGCCGACGGCATAAATCACCACACGTTTGTGGATCACTTTTACCTCTATGAGGTGACTGAGTTTGAACTGGATGATTCTGGCTGGACCCAAGATGAACGTCGTGATGTCGTAGAACACCGATGGTGGAAACTTGCCGAGCTAAAGGAATCTGGTGAGCAGGTGAGCCCGCCGGGTCTGGTTGAATTCTTGACCAGCCACCTGCTGGACTGAATCCCTTTCGCCGATAATGAACATTATGTCAAGTAGCATTTTTCTGGCGTCTAGGGCTGCTCTTCCCCGATGGTTTGCTATTTAGCGGTTGCCGCTACCCATTGACCAAGCTTTGCCTCGGCCAGCCCTGTATCAAGGGCTACAGAAACTTTTTCAATTGCATCGATGAATCTGAGATCCAGATCAACATCAGCGCGTGATGGGTCCTTGGCCAATTCGTAGCTAACTACTCCTCCGGCTGCGTTCAAAATTACAATCTCGCGAACCGCAGCCAAATTGCCCTTGGTGACACCGGCAAATAAATCGCGAGCCACCTGAGCGTTGAATGCGGCATCGCCACCCAAAAGCTGCTCAGTGTTGGCCCTGGCTAGACCTAATTTGGTTGGATTTAGGTCAAATTCGGTGACTTCTCCCCCTGAAACTTGCCAAATTTGGTTCCCGGCGGTTGTGGTTAGCTCGTCGAGGCCGTCATTTCCCCTAAAAACAAGGGCAGAACGCCCCCTGGCTGCCATTTCACGGGCCATCAGCGGGGCAAGGCTGCGGTTTGCCACGCCAAGCGAGGTAGCAATCGGCTGGGCGGGGTTGGCCAGGGGCCCCAGAAAGTTGAAAGTAGTTGGTACGGCCAGCATTTTGCGAATTGGCGCCAAATACCTCATAGCAGGGTGAAAAACTGGAGCAAAAAAGAAGGTGATGCCAGTTTCCCTAAACACCGATGCCACCTGCTCGGCATCAAGGTCAAGTCGAATACCCAGCGCCTCGAGCATTTCCGAAGATCCGGTTTTTCCTGAAGCCGATCGGCTGCCGTGCTTCAAAACCGGCACCCCTGCTGATGCGGTGAGAATTGAGGCCATGCTAGAGATGTTTACGGTGCCGATTAAGTCGCCGCCGGTGCCAACAATGTCAACCGCTTGGTTTCCAGTATCAAGTTTGAGGCTGTTGGTAAGCATCGCATCAACCAGACCCGAAATCTCTTCGAGCGATTCGCCTTTTTGGCGCAAACCAATTAGCAGGGCAACGATTAGGCCGTCATCGGTGTTTCCGGCCATGATTTTATCTAACGCCCAGGTTGCCTCTGCCCTGCTGAGGTCAGCACCGAGTGCCAATTTGCTGAGCAATTGCGGCCAATTAAGGGACTGGGTCATGGCTAAGAGTTTAGTGATGAATTAACTAGAAAATATTTTGAAAAAATGTTTAAATTCCTGCGGCTGGCATAGGAAAAATGCCGAATTTACAGGGCGCTCGGGGTTAGGATTGAAGCATGACGACCATCAGCGCACCTGTCATTAATCGCCCTAGTGCAACCTCGGTTGGCACTATCGTTTGGCTTGGAAGCGAGGTGATGTTCTTTGCCGGCCTTTTTGCCATGTACTTCAGCCTTCGCGCTAATTCACCTGAGATTTGGGCCAACGACACCGCAATTTTGAACGTACCGTTCGCTTTGATCAACACCCTGATCCTGGTGGCATCATCGTTCACCGCTCAGTTTGGTGTTTTTGCCGCTGAACGCCTTCAGCCTCGAGCAACCGGTCTATCCCCTGTCAAGTGGGGCGTAGTTGAGTGGTTCTTCCTCAGCTACCTATTGGGTGCAATCTTCGTTGCCGGCCAGTGCTGGGAGTACGCAACCCTTATATCAGAGGGCATTGCGCTGAATTCAAATTCATACGGCTCGGCTTTCTACATCACCACCGGATTCCACGCGCTACACGTGACCGGCGGTCTAATCGCCTTCCTTTTCGTTATCGGACGTACCTTCGCTGCAAAGAAGTACGGCCACTACGAGGCAACCAGCGCAATCGTCGTGTCTTACTACTGGCACTTCGTTGATGTGGTCTGGATCGGCCTTTTCCTAATCGTTTACGTACTCAAATAATCTGAGAGACCAAATTAAATGGCATTGAAGAAGAACCGTCGCAGCCCTCTGGCTGCAATCATCGTTATGGCCGCTGGCCTTGCCTTAACCGGTGGTGGCTACGCTGCGGCAACTGCTGCAGTTGAAGCCGTAAAGCCAGTAACCGCCGCGGCAACTGCCGAGCAGGTCACCGAGGGCAAGAAGTTGTTCTTAGCTAACTGCGCGAGTTGCCACGGTAAGAACGCCGAAGGAACCAAGGCTGCCCCGTCACTTATTGGTGTGGGCGCGGCTTCAGTTGAATTCCAGGTAGCAACCGGTCGTATGCCTGGTCAGGCCTCTGGACCGCAGCTGGAGAAGAAGAAGGTTCAGTTCACCACTGAGCAGATTGAGCAGTTGTCTGCTTTTGTTGCGACTCTGGGTGAAGGCCCTGCGATTCCTACCGATGCAATGGTTGCCCCTAACGGTGACTCAACTCGCGGTGGCGAACTATTCCGCATCAACTGTGCAATGTGCCACAACGCTGTGGGTGCAGGTGGAGCGCTTACCGAAGGTAAGTACGCGCCAGCACTAAAGGGTGTTTCTGAACGCCACATCTATGAAGCTATGGTCACTGGTCCACAGAACATGCCTGTGTTCAACGATGCGAACCTAACTCCGCAAGACAAGAAGGACATCATCACCTACTTGAAGTATGTGGAAGAAACTCCATCGGTTGGTGGTTATGAACTAGCGAACCTTGGTCCCGTTGTTGAGGGTCTGTTTACTTGGGTATTCGTTTTGGGCTTCATCATTGCAATCACCATCTGGCTTGGCGCAAAGTCAAACTAGTTTAAGTTTTAGATCTAAAAACAAAGGGAGCATCACGAGTGAGCGAAAAGAAACTGGCAAAAGCTAGTTCAAAGAACTCTGAGCACGAGTACACCGGTGGTCTGGCGGTTATTGCGCCAGATGCAGTAAAAGACCCGGGGCTTGAGCCGCACCGCACACGCATGACAGACAAGAGCGTGAAGCACGAAAAAGCTGCTGCGCGTCAAGTGGCGGGGCTTTTCTTTCTATCTATTCTTGGTAGCGCCTTTGCCATCTACGCGTACTTTGCTTTTCCGCTTACTGAAGATCTAGGCACAGTAAGAAACAACACTCTCCTACTTGGCTTGGGTATCACTCTTGGACTAATGGGCATTGGTATCGGTGCAGTGCACTGGGCAAAGACTCTGATGCCAGACGCAGAAGTTTCTGAAGAGCGACACCAGACTCGTGGTTCAGAAGAAGTGCGCGCTCGCGCAATTGAAATCATTAAGCTTGCTGACTCAGAATCTGGTTTCTCTCGTCGCAAACTCATTCGTCGTTCGCTTTATGGCGCTCTCGCGCTGTTCCCGCTACCTGCAATTGTTCTATTCGGAGATCTAGGGCCTAACCCTGGTAACACTCTTCGCCACACAATGTGGAAAAAGGGCACCCGCTTGGCGATGGACCCAACTGGCACTCCAATCAAGGCCTCAGATGTGACTCTTGGTTCTGTTTTCCACGTAATTCCTGAGGGTCTGGCAGAACTTGAGCACCACAAGCTAGAAGAAAAGGCCAAGGCTGCCGTGCTTTTGGTTCGCCTTGACCCTGCCGACCTAAAAGAATCTGAAGAACGCAAGGACTGGTCATACGACGGAATCGTTGCCTACTCAAAGATCTGTACTCACGTAGGTTGCCCAGTTGCCCTTTACGAGCAGCAGACCCACCACCTACTTTGCCCTTGCCACCAGTCAACCTTTGACGTGACTGATGCCTGCAAGGTTATCTTTGGCCCTGCCTCTCGCCCACTTCCTCAGCTGCCAATTGCAGTTGACGCAGAGGGTTACCTAATTGCGCAGAGCGATTTCAATGAGCCTGTTGGCCCTAGCTTCTGGGAGCGTGAAAAATGAGTAATGCCGTAGCAACACCAAAAAAGGGTGGTTTCTTGGCTGGAACCGCAAACTATTTAGATGAGCGTGTTGGCGTAGCCGGAATTCTCAAGGAGTTTGGTCGCAAGGTCTTCCCTGACCACTGGTCATTCATGCTGGGTGAAGTTGCTCTTTACAGCTTCTTGGTCATCTTGCTTTCTGGAACCTTCCTCACCTTCTTCTTTCAGCCTTCAATGGAATTTGTCATCTATGACGGAGTTTATGGTCCGCTAAAGGGCGCAGAAATGTCTATCGCCTACGCGTCAACTTTGGATATTTCATTCGAAGTTCGCGGTGGCCTATTGATGCGTCAAGTGCACCACTGGTCAGCGTTGCTATTCGTTGCTGCGGCAGGTCTGCACATGCTTCGCGTTTTCTTTACCGGTGCTTTCCGCAAGCCTCGCGAGATTAACTGGCTTGTTGGTTTCGTTCTATTCGTGCTTGGTATGGCCGGTGGATTCACCGGTTACTCACTTCCTGATGATCTTCTATCAGGAAACGGTCTTCGCATTATCGACGGCATGATCAAAGGTATTCCTGTAATTGGTGCCTACGGTTCATCGCTCCTGTTCGGTGGTGAGTTCCCAGGTGAAACAATCGTTGCGAGACTTTACGGTCTGCACATTCTTCTAGTGCCAGCATTAATTCTGATTTTCATCGTCATCCACTTGTTCATGGTGGTAATTCACAAGCACACCCACTACTCAGGCCCAGGCCGCAAAGACACCAACGTTGTTGGCTACCCATTGATGCCTGTTTACGTTGCTAAGGCTGGCGGATTCTTCTTCATCGTGTTTGGTGTGATCATGCTGATTGCAGCAACCTTTACCATCAACCCGGTTTGGAACTACGGTGGTTACGACCCATCACCAGTTTCAGCTGGTACTCAGCCTGACTGGTACATCGGTTGGCTAGACGGTGCCTTGCGTCTTGCTCCTACTCACCTTGAGTTTGTTGTTGGTGGCTACACTTGGTCATGGAACATCTTGCTTCCGATGATCGTTGGTATTGGCTTCCTAATTATTGTTGCTCTTTACCCATTCATTGAAGCTTGGGTCACTGGTGACAAGCGTGAACACCACGTACTTGACCGCCCAAGAAACGCTCCTACCCGTACTGCAATCGGTGCTGCCGGAGTAACTTTCTACGCCGTACTTTGGGCTGGTGCCGCTACCGACTTGATCGCTACCAACTTCAAGATGTCTCTGAACCAGGTTCTTACCTTTATGCAGATCTTCTTGATTGTTGGACCAATCTTGGCGTTCATCATCGCTAAGCGCACTTGCTTGGCGCTTCAGCGTAAAGATCGCTCAATTGCACTTCACGGTCGCGAATCTGGCCGCATCGTGCGCTTGCCTCACGGTGAGTACATTGAAGTGCACGAGCCGCTAGACGAGTTTGAGCAGTGGAAGCTAGTTGACTTCAAGGACTACCAGCCAACGCTTGCTCGTCCAAACGCAGCGGGAAAGATCACAATTCGTGCTCGACTACGCGCAGCTCTGTCTCGTTTCTACTTCGAGGACCGCATTGCCCCAGTTACTCAGACTGAGATTGAACAGGCACATCACCACGGTGACCACGCAGAAATCGAAGCCAAATAAAACCAACTCTTCACGGAGTTAAATCAAGAATTGGGCCTGGCGAAAGCCGGGCCCATTTTCTTCGTCCTAATCGACACTGCCCCAGATAGGCTTTCCTAATGGACCCGTTCTCTACCGCCAATGTTTCTAGCCACAGTTCCTTGCACGCTGGTATTAGCGAGACTAAATTCAACGAATACTCTGCTGGCCACGACCACATTGCAAAGAACATTGCATCGCTTATGGTTGGCGGCCACACCATTGACTCCTCTGATGTTCAAAATTGGATTGGCAAACACTACGAGTACGTCTGCCAGTTCTGGACCCCAAACCGGATTGCATATAAGTCACTGGCCCTCACCTACGTGATGGATCCAGCATTCAAGGCAACCTATGAAGCTTATGAGCCTGGCCTTGCTTCGTATATTCAAAAGGCAATCAACATTTGGGCCGATAAGAACTTGACTGACGGAGGAAAATCCTAATGCTAAGCGCCACGTTTATTTTTAGGCACAATAATTCAGAGGGTGATTTCAAAAAGCTCGACGATGAGATCATGCTGCGAGCTGAGGCCAACCCTGGGTTCAAAGGAAAAGAAAAGTGGCTCTCCCCCGACGGATCTGAGATTCGAGTTATCTATTACTTTGAAGACCAGCCATCGCTGACAACTTTTTCAAAAGATGAAGTGCACCGCGAAGCAAAGCAACGCTATGCAGAATGGTACGACGGTTATCGAGTTGAAATTGCTGAGATAAGTGCAACATGGGGCGATGGCAACATGCCGCCAATCTGGAAACACTAGAAGCAAAAAATCCCACCAATGCTGGTGGGATTTTTTTGAATCTTTTGTAGTTGCTCAGTTAGTGAGCGTTGAGACCGCGGCTTCTCTCAAAGACGAAACCGATAAGAGCTACAAGTGCTAATGGGAATCCGATGAAGAACAACCACCAGCCGACAGCTAGCGCTGCAAAACAAATCGCTCCGAAAAGACCTAGGAAGAATGGCCACCAACTCCATGGAGCAAAGTAGCCAATTTCAGATTCACCGTCTTCGATGTTTGCATCTAGACGATCCTCTGGCACGACTCCCTGTCGCTTATCGGTGTTTTTGATGTAGAAGGCCAGGAACAATGACATAAAGCCAAGCATCGCAATAGCTGCGGTGCCAATTGGCTCGTAACCACCGTTGCTGTTGTACCACCAGAGTGCGTAGCCAGCTGCGTCTACAAAGTAGAAAACAGTCAAGAAATAGAAGAGGTTGCCGTTGAACTTCATTTGGGTTAGCCCTTCTTCTTTACTGCAGATTTAGCATCAGCAGCGGCGTACTCTGGGTGGTTCAAATCAAACGCTGGTGACTCTGAGCGCACACGAGGAATTGAAGTGAAGTTGTGACGTGGGAACGGTGTTCCGGTTGCCCACTCAAGTGAACGGCCATAACCCCATGGGTCGTTTAGCGTGGTGCGTTCACCCTTGCGAGCTGTGATGTAAATGTTCCAAAGGAACGGAATGATTGACAGCGCGAGTAGCGCTGAACCGGCGGTTGAAACTTGGTTCATCCAGGTGAAGCCGTCTTCAGGCAAGTAGGTCGCGTAGCGTCGTGGCATACCAATTACACCTAGCCAGTGCTGAATTAGGAAGGTGGTGTGGAATCCAACAAAAAGCAACCAGAACTGAATCTTGCCAAGACGCTCGTTCAACATCTTTCCGGTCATCTTTGGATACCAGAAGTAGATACCCGCAAACATTGCAAAAACAACGGTTCCAAATACTACGTAGTGGAAGTGAGCAACCACGAAGTAGCTATCTGACAGGTGGAAGTCCAATGCCGGTGAAGCAAGAATCACACCGGTAAGACCACCAAAGATGAAAGTGGTCAAGAAACCAAGTGAGTAAAGCATTGGGGTTTCAAATGTAATTGAACCCTGCCAGAGCGTTCCAATCCAGTTGAATACCTTCACACCGGTTGGAATAGCAATCAGCATTGTGGTGAACGCGAAGAATGGCAGAAGCACTGAACCAGTGACGTACATGTGGTGAGCCCACACGGTCATAGATAGAGCGGCAATAGCGATGGTTGCATAAACCAAAGTCTTGTAACCAAAGATTGGCTTGCGGCTGAATACCGGGAAAATCTCAGAAACAATTCCAAAGAATGGCAGTGCCAAGATGTAAACCTCTGGGTGACCGAAGAACCAGAACAAGTGCTGCCAAAGCATTGGCCCACCGTTTGCTGGATCAAAAATGTGTGCGTCGAAGCGGCGGTCTGCACCAAGCGCAAACAAAGCTGCAGCAAGAGGTGGAAAACACATGATCACAAGAATTGAGGTGACCAAGGTGTTCCAGGTGAAGATTGGCATACGGAACATGGTCATACCTGGAGCTCGCATGGTCAGGATTGTGGTGATGAAGTTCACACCACCCATGATTGTTCCGAAACCACCTAGGGCCAGACCAAATACCCAAAGGTCTCCACCGAGTCCAGGCGAGAAAGTTGTGTTTGAAAGCGGAGCATAGGCAAACCAGCCGAAGCTTGCTGCACCCTGAGGAGTGAAGAAACCGGCTACTGCCACAAACGAACCAAAGAAGTAGAACCAGTAAGCAATAGCGTTTAGACGCGGGAACGCAACGTCAGGAGCACCGATTTGAACCGGCATCAAGATATTTGCAAACGCCGCGAACAGAGGTGTCGCAAACATCAGGAGCATGATTGTTCCGTGCATGGTGAAGAGCTGGTTGTACTGCTCTTTGGTCTGCACGATGTCAAGGCCTGGCGCGGTTAGCTGAGCACGAATGACCAGCGCCATAACACCACCGATAAGGAAGTAAATAAACGAAGTGATCAGGTACAGATAACCGATCTTCTTGTGATCAGTGGTCGTAATCCATTCAACAATGACTTGACCTTTGGTCTTCTTTGAAGATCCGTAGTTGGTCTTGCTTGCGGTAGCAGTTGCCATTTTGCTTAGCCTCTAATCTCTGGGTTGTCGCCCGGAAGGTTTTGATTACGGTCGTACTTGGTGTCAAGCTGACCTACGTTGCCGGCAGCAGCAAGCTTCTGCATCTGCGCATCGTACTCAGCCTGCGAGACTACCTTTACGTTGAACAACATCATTGAGTGGTACTCGCCACAGAGCTCGGCACACTTGCCCTTATAGGTGCCCTCAACCTGAGGGGTGAAGTACATGTAGTTGGTGCGGCCTGGGAACATGTCTTTCTTGTAAAGGAAATCGATAACCCAGAAAGAGTGGATTACGTCGCGGGCTGAAAGGTCAACCTTTACGCTCTTGCCAACTGGCAGGTAAAGGGTTGGCAGCGCAGCCTCTGAACCGGTTTCGCCATCAAACTGAGACTGGATGCCAGTTTCGTAAACATTTGAATCAACGTAGTTGAAATCCCAGCTCCACTGCTTGGCAATTACCTGGATTTCTACATCTGGGTTGGCAACAGGTGCCTCAATTGCCGCCATGTCGCGGGCGGTAAAAGCAAAGAATCCAATGGTGATAATCAGTGGAACGACGGTGAACATCACCTCAATTGGGTTGTTGTAACGCAGCTGAGCTGGCAAACCGGTCTCGCCCTTGCGGCGGCGGTAGACGATAACCGCATAGAACATCAAGGCCCAAGCGATTAGGCCAACGCCCCAAAGCACGATCCAAGAGGTGGTCCAGAGGCCAGTGATACGGTCTGTGTGGTTGGTGACTCCAGGCACGCCAGGCAAGAAACCTCGCGAAAATTCCTCTTGAGAACAACCAGACAAAAGCAGCATCAGCGATGCCGCAGCAGGCAAAACAGCCCACTTAGAACCAAGCTTTTTCAGCACAATCGACCCTTCAGAGACGAACTCGTTACCTTTCTATCCTACGCTTCGAAAATGAGGAATGTGCCATAAAACGCCCTAATTTATAGGGTTTTTCCAAAGAAAAGACCCGGTTGGATAGCTCCAAACCGGGTCTTACTAGAAATTTGTTCTGATTTAACTGAAGGAATCGCCGCAGGCACATGATCCGGCTGCATTTGGGTTGTCAATGGTGAAACCCTGCTTTTGGATGGTGTCTTCAAAGTCGATTGAGGCACCGTCTAGGTAAGGAACGCTCATCTTGTCGACGACTACCTCTACCCCGTTGAATTCCTTGACTACATCGTCTTCGGCCAGCTGCTCGTCAAAGTAAAGCTGGTAGATCAGGCCCGAACAGCCACCCGGCTGAACCGCAACGCGCAGTCGAAGGTCGTCTCGGCCCTCAGCTTCAATCAAGGTGCGAACCTTGCTCTGTGCCTGCTCGGTTAGGACTACGCCGTTATCGATTGACGATTCGTTCATAACCTGTGTCATTTTGACTCCTTTTTTGCATTCAAACCTGCACTAAGACTAACTTATCGGGCTACTCTGGCATTCCCCGTGAGCAAGAGCAAAGCCTCAGAAACCATGGCTTTTTTGAGCATTTCGAGCTCCACTGACTCGTTTGGGCTGTGGGCACGCGAATCTGGGTCTTCGACGCCGGTAACCAAGATCTGGGCCTCAGGAAAGACCTCGGTAAGGTCGGCAATGAAGGGAATTGAGCCGCCAATACCGATATTTACCGAATCGAGGCCAAATCCAGCGCTCAAAGCCTGCTCGGCGGCTGGCTTTGCCCAGCCTTCGGACAGCCCGGAAAAGGGCTTGCCGAGCTCTATTTCGCCATAATTCAGCGTGGCACCAAAGGGAAGATTAGCTTCCAAATGCGCCCGCAAGAGCTCTAGTGCCTGTTCAGGCTGCTCGCCAGGGGCGATTCTTAGGCTGATTTTGGCCCTGACGCTTGGCAGCATGGTGTTTGAAGACATGGCCACCGACTGCCCGTCAATCCCGATAACGGTTAGGGCTGGTTTGGTCCAAATTCGATCCAAGATGCTGCCATCGCCAATTTGCTGGGTATTTTCGAGCATTCCGGCATCGATTCTGAGCTGATCTTCTGTGTAGGGCAACTCGTCGGCTTTGCCCTGTTTCAAGCCCGCAATTGCCACGTTTCCCTGGTCATCGTGCAGGCTGGCTAGCAGCCTGATTGTGGCCATCATGGCATCGGGAACTGCCCCGCCGTACATGCCCGAATGAAGGGCATGGTCGAGAGTTGAGACCTCGATTACCTGTGACACCAGCCCACGCAGGGTTGTGGTGAGGGCTGGCACCTCAACCGTCCAGTTTCCGGAGTCGGCAACGATGATTACATCGGCCTGTAAATCCTGGGCATTTTCGTCTAAGAAATTGCGGAAGGTTGGCGAGCCTGCCTCTTCCTCTCCTTCAATGAAGATGGTTAGACCTAAATCAAAGTCTGAGCCGGCAATTTCCTTGAGGGCTCGAATGGCCGCAATGTGAGTGACAATCCCGGCCTTGTCGTCGGCGGCGCCCCTGCCGTATAGCCGGCCTGCTATCAAAGTTGGTTCAAAGGGCTTTGTTTGCCAAACCTGCTCGTCACCTGGCGGCTGGACGTCGTGGTGCGCGTATAACAGCACCTGCGGCTTACCGTTTTTAGCCGCACGCCTGGCAACAACGGCCGGCGCTCCTGGTTTGCCATCTGCCTGCGATTTTCTAATCTCGACAAAATCAAAGACTCTTAAATCTCGAAGCAGTTGGGCCACCGAATTGGCGCTGCGCTCAAGTTCGCTTGGATCAAAGGCCTCCCAAGCAATGCCCGGAATCTTTGCTAGTTCAATCAGCTCACCCAGCAGGTGATCAAAATTGTGATCAACGAATGTCTTTGCTTCGTGGATAGTCTGCTCAGAAATATTTGACGAGGTCATGAGAGTAATCTATTAGTTCCCGCATAACTTCAGAGGAACTTCAATGACTGAAAATGAATCAAAGGCAACCGGAAAAGGTCGCGCCACTCCCTCACGCAAGCAACAAGAGGCTGCGAACCTTCGCCCTCTAGTTGGTAAGAAGACTCCGGAAGCTAAAAAGGCTGACAAGGCACGCGTGCGCGAAGAGCGAATCAAAGCCAGAACCGGTATGGCAAACGGCGATGAGAAGTACTTGACCGCCCGTGACCGTGGACCGCAGCGCAAGTTTGTGCGCGACTACGTTGACTCAAAATTCACCCTTGGTGAAATGGTTATGCCGGCTCTGATGCTGGTGATTTTGATCTCTGCAATTGACTCCTATGCTGTGCAACTGGCAACCCTATTGACTATGTGGACTCTTTTCATTGGAGTTGGAATCAATGGCTGGCTGCTTGGCCGCGGCGCAGTAAAGGCGCTTGAGGCAAAATACGGCGCCAGCAAGGTTGAAGCCGGAACCAAATGGTACGCAGCGATGCGATCAATTCAAATGCGACCAATGCGCCTGCCTAAGCCTCAGGTCAAGCGCGGCACCAAGGTTGCACCCTAAGTCGTTATAAAGAAAAATCCCTCCGAAACCTCGGAGGGATTTTTTACTTTGTGAAGGACTTGTTGATGCGTCTTGCCCAAAGCGGTCCGCTGTATATCCAGCCGCTGTAGCCCTGCACCAAAGTTGCGCCATTAGCGATTCTCTCGGCAGCTTCCTCCGGGGTCTCAATTCCACCAACGGAAATAATTGCAGCCTTGCCGTTCATTCTTGCGTGCAGCAAACGAAGCACCTCAAGAGATCGAACTTTCAGCGGTGCACCCGAAAGCCCACCGGCACCACATTGAGTTACCTTCTCTGGATCTGTCTTTAGGTTTTCTCTGCCAATAGTGGTGTTAGTTGCAATTACCCCGGCCAAGCCAAGGTCAATCGCTAGGTCAGCAACGGCGGCGATATCTTCATTGGCTAGGTCCGGTGCTATTTTGACCAGCACGGGTTTACCAAGGCTCTCTTGAATCACCGCTTTCAAGATTGGTTCCAGCGCCTCGACCGATTGCAGGGACCTAAGACCTGGAGTATTAGGCGAAGAAACATTTACCGCTAGGTAGTCAGCATGCGGCGCAAGAAGTTTTGCACTCTGGCGATAGTCATCAACCGCATTATCAACATCTACGACTTTGGATTTGCCGATGTTGACACCAATTACAGGCAAATTCTTTAAGTTTTTTGCGCGAAGTTTTTCAAGTCGTTGTGCAATTACTTGGGCACCCTGATTATTGAAACCCATTCGGTTAATCAAGGCCCGGTCTGTAATCAAACGAAAGAGTCTTGGCTTCTCGTTGCCGTCTTGTGCAATAGCTGTCACGGTGCCAATTTCAATGTGAGAAAAACCCAACTCACCCAAAGCCTTGATGGCCACAGCGTTTTTATCAAAGCCTGCCGCTAGCCCAAATGGGGCATCAAAATGTAAGCCAAACGCTTGCACCGAGCCACGTCCGGTGGCGCGAACGCGTGCAAGTTTGGTTAATCCAAGAAGCCCAGCGAATCTAATAGCTGCCATCACAAGATGATGAGCTCTCTCGGCGTCCATGGGCGCGAAGAAAACTCTAAATATGAATTTATAAATCATGAAAATTTAGCGGTTAGCATCCTGAGAGGTGCGCTCTTCGCGATTGACCTTTAGCAGAGCAATTGCAGCCTCAAAATCTTCAAGGCTCTCCCAGCCTTGGTAAACACTGGCAAATCTCATGAACGCCACCTCGTCAAGATTTCTAAGCGGTTCAAGAATGGCAAGACCAATATCATTTGACTCAATCTGCGCTGCACCGGTAGCACGAACTGCTTCTTCTACGGTCTGAGCAAGCATTGCCAAATCGGCTTCAGAAACCGGACGCCCCTGACAGGCCTTACGAACACCGGCAACGATTCGATCACGACTAAATGGCTGAGTCACGCCGCTTCGCTTCACAACTGTGAGGCTGGCAGTTTCTGTAGTGCTAAATCGCATATTGCACTCAGGGCACTGGCGACGGCGGCGAATTGATGACCCGTCATCAGATGTGCGCGAGTCTGTAACTCGCGAGTCTGGGTAACGACAAAACGGGCAGAACATTCTGGATTTTCTCCTAGATGTTGATTGTTATTCAATTCTAGGCCCAACCCCTAGTAGTTGCTAGGAGTTGTTGAAGCGCGCCGTCACGGCTTCTCCGTGTGCCGGAAGCCCTTCGGCTTCTGCAAAATCGGCGACTAATTCGGCAACGACACCTAATGCTTCGCGGTTGTAATCAATAACCTGCTGTGGTCTCAAGAAGCTGTGCACTCCTAAACCAGATCCAAATTTTGCCTGTTGACCGGTAGGTAAAACGTGGCTGGAGCCAGCAAGGTAATCACCCAGGCTTACCGGTGAGTAATCCCCCATGAAAATTGCGCCAGCGTTCGTGATTTGATCTAGTACCGCTTGATTTTCTCGAGTGTGCAATTCAAGGTGCTCGGTGGCATAGAAGTTCGCAAACTTTATGCCGGCCGCCATGTCATCAACCAAGACAACTGCCGACTGCTGGCCCTGGAGCGCAGTTCTTACCCGGTCTGAGCTGGCGGTAGCAGCTACAAGATCGGTTAGTTCATTTATTACCGCGTTGGCAAGTTCGATTGAATCGGTAACGAGCACGGAAGCAGCAGCTTCATCGTGCTCTGCCTGACTTACTAGGTCGTAGGCAATGAACTTGGCATTAGCTGATGAATCGGCAAGGACCAGAATCTCTGTTGTACCGGCCTCGGAATCAATACCTATAGTTCCGCGAAGGGCTCGTTTTGCGGCAGCAACATAAATATTTCCTGGGCCAGTAACCAAACTCACTGGCGCAAAATCTATTTGCGGCAGACCGTATGCAAAAGCCGCAACGGCAGCAGGGCCACCCATGCAGTAGACGTTTTCCACCCCAAGCAAACAGGCCGTTGCCAATACGGTTGGGTGAGGTCTGCCATTGAAATCTTTTTGAGCTGGCGAGGCTAGCGCCAACCGCTCTACCCCGGCAACCTGTGCCGGAACCACATTCATAATCACGCTGGATGGATAGACGGCTTTACCACCCGGAACGTAAAGGCCAACAGATTCAACCGGCTGCCAGCGCTGATGCACTTTTGCACCATCTGCAAGAGTGACAGAGGTATCGTTTGGCATGTTTGCACGCGAAACCTTGAAAACTCGCTCAATGGATTCTTCGATGGCCTTTCGCAAACTTGGATTCAGATCGGCAAGCGCGCCGGCCAACTCTTCTTGACTGACGCGAATTGGCCTTGGATCTACCCCATCACGCTCCAAAGTGACCTTCACCACCGCGTCTTGGCCATTGATGCGAACGTCCTCAAGAAGCGGGATTATTTGCTCAACGGCTTTGGTTATATCAATCGATGCGCGCGGTACCAATTCGTTGGCAACAGAGGAAGTAAAGGTTCTTCCGCGAAGGTCTACGATGCGCAAATTCACTGCAACACTCATGCCGACCTCCTAATTAGCTACCTGTGTAATTGTAGAGGTGCAGGCTGTACCCTTGATGAAACGAACTAGAAATTGAGCCATGACAAACTTTGAAGTTATAACTGATTCAACCGAAGCCCTTAGAGCAAGCTTCAGACTGCACGCATCAGGTGTTTCAGTAATCACCATGGTTGACGAGTCAGGAAAACCTGCTGGCTTCACAGCAACATCTATGACCTCACTGGGCGCAAACCCGCCACTGGCCTCATTTAACGTAGCCTCTGGCTCAAGTTCATGGCCGGTGCTTTGCAAAGCCAAGCATGTAGCCATTCACACGCTTGGCGACAGAAATCTAGAACTTGCCCAGCGCATGGCCGCTGATCACACCTTGAGATTTGCAAAAGATGACTGGTCTTTTGGCCCACAGGGTCTGCCTATCTTTGAAGCGGCAACATCTGTAATGATTTGCGAGGTTCGCGAAATTCACAACGTGGAAAATAATGCCGTTGTAATCGTGAATGTTCTTGAAGGGCTAGTTGGTGAAACCGCTCCGGCACTGCTGTACTACCAGCGCCACTACATGAGCCCGGGAAAATCCCTCAACTAGCCTCGCAACTACCTCCGAACTAGGTAAGGCACTTTGCACCTAGCAACACCTTTAGTTCACCGTACAGCTCTGAGGTGATCTTCACGCGAGGCTGCAACTTGAAAAGACGCTCCCCTGATTCGCCGATCAATTTAACCTGAACCTCTTCAGAGCCAGCATGAACGCGCAAAATTCTATCTAGCTCTTCAAGAACCTCTCGAGTTGCTTCCGCCTCTGGAATACGAACCACAACCGGGCCGCGAATGTAATCGGCACCACCCTCAATGGTTTCGATTGAGTAGGCACGCAGGCTATTGCCGTCATCTCGCTGCGAGATGCTTCCCTTGATCACTACAACCTGATCGGCTTCCAAGTTTCTTGCGAACTCTTGATAGGTCTTTCCCATTAGCATCACTTGCATTTCACCCTCGAAATCTTCGATAGTGACGGCAGCGTATGGGTTACCTGATTGTCTAGCCACTTTGTGCTGAACCTGGGTAATTAGCCCGGCAATAATTACTGTCTCACCATCTTGCAAAGTCTCGCTCGATTGAATTTCACCAATTGTTATTTGTGCATAGCGGGCAAGCTGCTCTTCGCGGCCGGCTAGAGGGTGATCGCTGACATAGAGTCCCAACATGTCACGCTCGTAAGCAAGCTTTTCTTTCTTCTGCCATTCTGGGCGATCTGGAACGCTACCGGCAAACGAGCTGTCTGACATTGCGTCATCAAACATGGAACCAAACAAGTCAACTTGGCCGAGGGCCTCATTTTTCTTCAAAGAGGCTTGAGACTCAACTGCTTCTTCAGAAATCTCGGCCAGGGATCTGCGTGTGTGGCCTAGGGAGTCGAATGCTCCAGCCTTAATGAGAGACTCAACAACTCGCTTTGAGCAGACTATCGAGGGAACCTTTCGCAGGAAGTCGTGGAAAGAAACAAAACGACCTTTTTCTTCACGTGCCTTCTTGATTCCTTCGACAACGTTTAGACCAACATTTCTGACGGCGCCAAGGCCAAAGCGAATGTCTTTTCCGACGGCACTGAATTCCGCGATGGACTCGTTGACATCTGGTGCCAGCACCTGAATGCCCATGCGACGACATTCGCTCAGGTACATACCCAATTTGTCTTTCGAGTCACCAACCGAGGTGAGCAATGCTGCCATGTATTCAGCTGGGTAGTTTGCTTTTAGATATGCAGTCCAGTAAGACAAAACTCCATAGGCGGCCGAGTGAGCACGGTTAAATGCGTAGTCGGCAAAAGGAAGCAGGGTGTCCCACAGGGCCTTCACCGCGGCATCGGAGTATCCGTTTGATTTCATGCCATCAGAGAAGCCTTGATACTGACGATCTAGTTCGTCTTTATCTTTTTTACCCATTGCGCGGCGAAGAAGGTCGGCTTTTCCGAGAGTGAAGCCCGCAGCTTTTTGTGCCGCCGCCATAACCTGCTCTTGATAAACAATTAGACCGTAGGTTGGGTCAAGAACCTCCGAAAGCGATTCAGACAGTTCAGGGTGCACAGAGTCAACCGCTTGCTGCCCATTTTTACGCAAGGCGTAGTTGGTGTGGGAATTCATACCCATAGGACCTGGACGATACAAGGCAATTACCGCAGAAATGTGTTCAAAAAGCGATGGCTTCAATAGACGAAGCAGTGAGCGCATGGCGTTTCCATCAAGCTGGAAGACACCCAAAGTGTCACCCCTTGATAGAAGCTCAAAAGTCGCGGGATCAGAATCAAGGTCTAGATCTTCTAAGACAACAGTCTCACCCCTGTTTGACTTGATGTTTGCAAGCGTGTCATCAAGCACCGTGAGGTTTCGCAAACCAAGGAAGTCCATTTTTAGCAGACCGAGCTTTTCGCAAGGTGGCTGATCAAATTGAGTGATGATTGCGCCGTCGTCATCACGTTTCATAATTGGAATCACGTCAATCAATGGTTCGGCCGACATGATCACACCGGCAGCGTGCACGCCCCACTGACGCTTCAACGATTCAAGACCCTGGGCAAGTTGGAACACCTTGGCCGAATCATCATCGTTTTCAATCAAGTCACGAAAATCTGCGGCCTCTTTGTAGCGTTCAGATTTTTTGTCGATCAGATCGTTTAGGGCTATGTCTCTACCCAAAACCATTGGCGGCATTGCTTTGGTTAGTTTCTCACCAACTGCGTACGGCATAGCAAGCACTCGCCCCGCGTCTTTCAGCGCTTGCTTTGCTTTGATGGTTCCAAAAGTCACAATCTGCGCCACGCGGTCATCGCCGTACTTGTCAGAAACATATCGAATAACTTCACCGCGACGACGATCGTCAAAGTCAACATCGATATCGGGCATGGAAACACGCTCTGGATTCAGAAAGCGCTCAAAGATTAGTCCGTGCTTAATCGGATCAAGCTCGGTGATTCCAAGCGCGTAGGCCACAATTGATCCGGCCGCAGAACCGCGACCCGGTCCAACACGAATTCCCTGGGCTCGGGCCCAAGCGATGAAGTCGGCAACTACCAGGAAGTAACCCGGGAAACCCATCTGCTCGATAACTTCAACTTCGTAGGAAACCTGCTTTGCTTGAGCTTCAGGAATTTCACCCTTGTATCTGCGCTGCATTCCGGCGGCAACTTCTTGCTCAAACCACGAAGCTTCAGTGTGACCCTCTGGAACTGGAAAACGCGGCATAAGCTCGCGCTCTTTAAATTCAACATTGCAACGTTCCGCGATAAGCAGAGTGTTGTCGCATGCTTCAGGATGGTCAGGAAAAAGATCGCGCATCTGCTGCGGCGTCTTCAGGTAGAACTCCTGTGAATCAAACTTGAATCTGGTTGGGTCAACCAAAGTTGAACCAGATTGAACGCAAAGCAATGCCTCGTGTGCAACAGCGTCACCTGCGTGGGTGTAGTGCAGGTCATTGGTGGCCAGCAGCGGCATGTTTAATTCTTTGGCAAGTTTTAGCAAGTCGCTCATGGAGCGTCTTTCGATATCTAGGCCGTGGTCCATGATTTCGGCAAAGAAATTTTCTTTTCCGAAAATCTCCTGAAACTCACCGGCTGCTTTTTTTGCTTCTTCGTATTGGCCAAGACGAAGCCTGGTTTGAATTTCTCCAGAGGCACAGCCAGTTGTGGCAATCACGCCTTTGCCATAGGTCTGCAATAGCTCGCGGTCCATGCGCGGCTTGAAGTAAAAACCATCAAGCCAGGCCTTAGAGGACATTCTGAAGAGGTTGTACATGCCATCGGTGTTTTCAGCAAACATGGTCATGTGGGTAAACGCGCCACCACCGGAAATGTCGTCTTCGCCGCCGCTACCCCACTTCACGCGGGTGCGATCTTGCCTAGGGGTGCCAGGTGAAAGGTAGGCCTCAATACCAATAATGGGTTTTATACCTGCTGCTTTTGCAGTCTTATAGAAATCAAAGGCACCAAAGTTATTGCCGTGATCGCTAATTCCAATGGCAGTCATGCCTTGGTCTACTGCGGCTTCAATTAAAGGCTTTACTCGGGCCGCTCCATCGAGCATTGAGTATTCGGTGTGAACATGAAGGTGGACGAATGAGTCACTTTTTGATGATGCGCCAGACATGGGCTGGACCTTCCTGTTGCTGTGAGACCGAACCTAAGTTTCAGATTGGGCGAAACACCAGACTACCCCCGCAAAACCTCCAGCGCGTTCACCAACTCGCTTGGGTACTCACTTGTGAACTCAAACTGTGTGCCCTTAGTTGGGTGTTCAAAGCTCAGGCGAACAGCATGCAACCATTGACGATCAAGGCCAACCCTGGCCGCCAAGGTTGGGTCGGCGCCGTACATTGTGTCGCCGACCAGAGGGTGCCTGAAGGCAGAGAAATGCACACGAATCTGGTGAGTGCGACCGGTTTCTAAAACTATTTCAACTAGTGAGGCCGAGCGAAAAGCCTCAATGGTTTCGTAGTGAGTAACAGAGTGTTTTCCATCATTCATGACCGCAAACTTGAACTCGGCTTTTGGGTGACGGCCAATTGGTGCATCAAAGGTTCCAGCGAGCGGATCTGCCAAGCCCTGAATTACGGCATGGTAAACCTTGTGCACTGCGCGATCTCGAAAAGCCTGCTTAAGACGCGAATACGCAATTTCAGATTTTGCCAAGGTCATCAAACCGCTGGTGCCAACATCTAGGCGCTGAACAATGCCCTGACGCTCTTGAGCGCCAGAGGTAGCAATTTGAACACCAAGAGCAAGCAAGCAACCAGGTACCGTTGGGCCATCCCAGCCAACTGAAGGATGCGATGCAACACCGGCCGGCTTATCAATCACGATGATGTCATCGTCTTGATAAATGATTTTGAATCCTTCAACCAGAGAAGGAACAATCTCTAAAGAGTTTTTGGGCTCAGGCATAGAAACTTCAAGAACCGCTCCGTCAATCAAACGATCTGATTTGCCAATTACTTTGGAGTTTTGCAGAACCAAACCATCGGCTAGCAACTCTGCAGCGGCTGAACGAGAAAGTCCCATGAGTTTTGCTAAACCAGCATCTGCACGCTCACCGGCTAAACCGCCAGGTACTGGCAATAGTTTTTGTTCGCTCATTTGCTTTCAGCTTTGCGACCAATGGTGTCGCCGCGAAGAATACGAATTACAGAGAGGCTGCAAATTGTAAAGATGGCCATGTCTGCGACATTGAAAATAGGGAAATTAAAAGGGATCTGAATGTAATCAACCACGTGACCCACAGCAAATCCTGGCTCGCGGATGAGTCTGTCTATAAGGTTGCCGCAGACTCCACCAAGCAGTACCCCTGCCATGATGGCCCAGCCAAGAGTTTCAATCTTGAAGCTGTACCAAAGCAGAGTTAGAGCCGCGAGGCTGGAAATAATTGTGAAGATCCAAGTTGCACCAAAACCAATTGAAAACGCAGCAGAATCGTTGAACGCCAAGTTGAGCTGCACTAGATCACCCAGAAACGGCACCGGTTGCCCAGGAACCAAAACGTTAATTAGGTAGTTCTTAAGAAATTGGTCAAGGCCAATAATCACCCAAGCAAAAATCAACAACCAGAGTTGCCGAGACAAGAGTGAGTTTTTGAAAAGCACTTAACTAGTTGCCGGCAGAAAAGCCGTTTGGATTGAACGCCTGGCCGCCAAAGCCTAGACCGCCTTCAATTGCGGTGTTAGGTCTTTCTGTTGGAGCAGCAGTTGACTCTTCAAGATCAGCTAGTTGATTTTCAATGTATGCCTTCAACTTCAGTCTGTACTCACGTTCAAAACTACGCAGTTCTTGAATGCGGTGTTCAATCAATGCACGCTCCTGCTCTAGGCGGCTCATGTCTGCGCGCTGCTGAGCTTCTGCCTCGCGAACGACGCGAGCTGCCGTGGCGTGACCTTCTGCAATTAGGGCATCGCGTTTGGCTAGACCCTCACGCACGTGCTCTTCGTGCAGCTTGCGTGCAAGCTGCAGAAGGTTGTTGGTGTTGCTGGTGTCAAGAGTTGATGGATCCTGAGTAGCCTCAGGGAAAGCGCTGACTGCGCTTGGGGCAATAGCTGGGGCTGTGCTAACCAAGGCGCTTTCGGCGGTTGCGTTGTTCATTTCGGCAACTAGGCCCGCACCGCTTCTTTGAAGTTCGTTGATGCGGGACTCAGATGCCAGCAGTCGCTGACGAAGGTCTTCGTTTTCTTGGGTGAGGCGGCGAAGTTCAATGACGATTTCATCGAGGAAATCATCGACTTCGTCCTGGTCGTAGCCTTCGCGGAACTTGGTTGGCTGGAATCTCTTATTGACCACGTCTTCTGGAGTCAACGGCATATTCTTACCTCTTTATGTATTTGACCGATGGGGATACGGCCTCAAAAGTAAAGGTTACCTCTTTTGACGCCCTGGTTCAGGTTAAGTCCCCAAAATATGGGGTTAAGCCAGCGAAATGACGATTCGCTGCAGGAAGAAAATCGCGAAAACTAAGGCTGTCCAGCCCAAATCAAATTGAATTGCTCCGGCCCTGATTGGTGGAATGAATCTTCTGACCAGCTTTATAGCCGGGTCAGTGACAGTCATCACAATCTCTACGATTGGCAGCAAGATGCCCTTAGGGCGCCATGTCCTACTGACTGAAAGGGCAAGATCTACAAAGAGCCGAGCTACCAGGGCGAAAAAATAGACCTGGAGCAGCCACCAAATGACAACTGCAATCAGGCCCATTTTTGATTAAAAAAATTAAGGACGAACTAGCAGATCGTCTGACTGCTCAGTCTCGTCGTCTTCGTTATTTACTGCCACGTGCTGCGGGGTTAGCAGGAAAACCTTTGGGGTTACGCGCTTCAGGTGGCCTTCGAGACCCTCTTTTAGGCCAAGCATGAAGTCAAGCATGCGGCGAGAGTCAAGCTCTGACATGTCACCCATGTTTACAATCACAGGAATTCCAAGGCGGTAGTTGGCCGCAACTTCAGGAGCCTCCGCATAGGTGCGCGGTTCAATGGTGTAAATCTCGTTGACCTCGGTGACGCCGCGACGTGGGCGCATTGGCGCAACGCGGGCAACGGGGCGAGCTTCACCAGAACCTGTGGCAACCGGGCGCGGTGGAAGGGCTTCGCCTTCATCGGCTAGACCAAGCCAGCCTGAAACCTGTGAAATTAAACCTGCCATTTTTGATCCTCCTGAGGACGCTTACCTCTCAAGAATATGGCTAATACTGGCGATTTCCAGTTATTGCGCTGCCAATGCGCAAGTGTGTCGCGCCGAAGCCGATTGCCGCTTCAAAGTCTTCCGACATGCCGGCCGAGATGAATTTCGCCTCGGGAACCAGCGAGACCAGACTCTGGCTGGCCTGCTGAATGACTTCAAAGTCCTGCTCTGGGGCTTTATCAAGTGAGGCAACCCCCATGACCCCCTTGAGGCAGAGTGAGGGAACCTTGGCTACCTGTTCTGCAAAAGCCAGCAGATTCTTGGGTTCGATTCCCCCACGACCCGGATCATCGGTGAGATTCAACTGGATAAAGACATCCAGGGGTTTTGGCCGATCAGCGGTTGCCTTGACCAGCGAATAAAGCAGCGATTGACGATCTAATGAATGAACGGCAGCGGCGTACGTCAACGCCGATCGAACTTTATTGGTTTGCAACTGACCGATGAAGTGCCAGCTGTAGTTGAAATCTAGGCCTGCAGTTGCGGCCAAAATTTCGGCGGCCTTGGGCGCTGCCTCTTGGTCGCGGTTTTCGCCAAAAGAGCGAATACCCAGTTCCAACAAATCAAGCACCAGCTGGTGCGAATGATTTTTGGTGACGACAATCAACTCAATTTCGCTGCGGTCTCTTGATGCCTCAACAGCAGCAGAGCAGATTCGTTCTTCAACCTCGGCTAAACGCTCGGCTAATGAACTCACGAATGAAGGCGAAGAATTTAGCGAAGAAAGTCTGGGATGTCGAGATCGTCACCCCAAGTTCCGTCGGCAGACTGAAATTTGGCACCTTCTGCAGCTTGAGGTTTTGCAGCAGCCTCGTGGCTACCTGATGATTCAGACTCTATAGCCTCGCGGAATGCTGCCGGAGTTGATGGCTCAACTGCAGCTTCACTTTCACCATTTGCGTAGTAAGAGCGAACATCTGCAACATCGATAGATTCTGTTGCTGGCGCTGAACTTTCGGCAAACCATGAGGTGCTGGTTGCGGCAACCACAGGAGCCGCGGCAGCAGGTTCTGCAAAAGTTCTGCGTTCAACTTTTCTTGCCTTCGGCAGTCCACCGTCAAAACCAGCAGCAATAACTGTGATGCGAACCTCGTCACCAAGGGTGTCATCAATTGTGGTTCCGTAGATGATGTTCGCTTCTGGGCTCACGGCCTCTTGCACCAGGCGTGCAGCCTCGTCAATTTCGTGCAGACCAAGATCAGAAGCTCCTTGAACCAGTAGCAGAACGCCGTGGGCGCCATCGATGCTGGCTTCTAGAAGTGGACTTGAAACTGCAAGCTCTGCAGCACGCACAGCGCGATCTTCACCCTTTGCGGTACCGATACCCATGAGTGCAGAACCTGCACCCTTCATTACGGATTTCACATCGGCAAAATCAAGGTTGATAAGACCTGGGGTTGTGATCAAATCTGTGATGCCCTGAACACCGGCACGCAAAACGTCATCGGCGGTGGCAAAGGCCTCAACAACAGATACTGACTTGTTGACCAATTCAAGAAGCCTCTGGTTTGGAACGACGATAAGAGTGTCAACTTCGCCACGCAGAATTTCGATTCCGGCTTCGGCTTGTTGTGCGCGACGCTTTCCCTCAAAACCAAATGGGCGGGTGACTACACCCACGGTAAGTGCATCGAGTTGTTTTGCGATTCTGGCTACAACTGGCGCGGCACCGGTTCCGGTACCACCACCTTCACCGGCGGTTACGAAAATCATGTCAGCTCCGCGAAGGGCAGCTTCAATTTCATCTGAGTGGTCTTCAGCAGCGCGGCGGCCGATTTCAGGATCCGCACCGGCACCCAGGCCTCGGGTTAGGTCGCGACCAATGTCTAGCTTCACGTGAGCCTCGCTCATCAACAACGCCTGAGCGTCTGTGTTGATGGCAACAAATTCAACGCCACGAAGACCGGCGTCAATCATGCGGTTAAGGGCATTTACGCCACCGCCGCCAACTCCGACAACCTTGATAACCGCTAGGTAGTTCTGGTTCAGACCCACGCTATTCCTCCGCATTCGCTTGTGGTTGCTTGCGCAACCTGGGCCCAGACAAAAGGTTCAACCTAAGCATGAGGCTTAAAGTTGGTCTCTTTTATTACTGTGCGCGAAAAAAATACGGCGTTAAGTGCCCCAAAGTACGGATGCTGACAGGTGTGTCTAAAAATTTCCGTAACGTACGACCGGAGCATTTGGGCTGGACACATCAAAGGTGACGCGATCAGATTTCTTCTGGTTGGCAATTAAGGCATCCAGCACTTTTGACTTCAAAACAGAATCTGAACCATCGCCCCAAATGATTCGCTGCCCCGCGTATCCCCTGAGGCGCAAAGTGACATCGTCTTTTGACTTTGCATCAATTTCCGAAACTCGCTCAAGAAGATCTGCAGGCAAGGCCATGAGCACATCAATTGCGGCATCAAATTGTTTGGATTTTTCAGGCGCGCCATCAATCGTGATCAATGGCAGATCTTCACCGCCGGTAGCCTTACCAATTCGCACGCCGGCTGGGTCATAAAGGTACCTTGTTCCACCAACTACAAGAACACCAATGGGCTGACGCTCAGTTACTTCAATCATCAGAGTGTGCGGCGGCAGGCTAACCACCGAAAAGCTTTCAATCAAGGCGAAGGTCTCAAGAGAGGTAGCTACATCTGCTGGGTTCACCAGAGGCAACGGTTTACCAATTTGATTTTGCAATGCATTGATGATGGATTTTTCTTTGAGCCTAGCTATGCCAGTGACCTGAATTTTTTCGACGGCCAACAGTGGGGTAAAAATTGTGGCAAGCACCAGCAAAATTAGTGAACCCATTGAAACCGCGAGGGTTAGAAATACCGCCTTGCGTCTTCTGGATACTGCAGTGAATCTTTTTGCCTCGGGCGAGAGTCTAGAGAACAACCCCTTGCCGTTTTTGTTCTTTCGTAGTCGGCCGAGCCGCTTTGCCTCGCGCTTGACAGAAACTTTTTGAGGCTTGAGTTTTTGCGGCTTGAGTTTTTGAGGCTTGAGCTTTTGCTGTTTGGCCGTCTGTGGCTTCTGTTTTGGCGCAGGTGCACTTGGAATGCCAGACGCAGCGCGTGTGGCAGGTCTTGATTGAGGCCGCTTCAATTACCGCTCAAGTGCTTCGAGTAGTTCTGGAACCATGCGGTAGATGTCGCCACAACCCATAGTCATGATGAAATCACCCTTTTGGGCAAGCGAAGCCGCAACTGCGGGAACATCTGACCACTCTGGAACATAGTGAACTTGATTCTTATTTTTGAACGCATCAGAGACAAGAGCACCGGTCACACCAGGCTCAGGATCTTCGCGGGCTGCGTAAATATCTAGCACCACAACCTCGTCAGATGCCGATAACGCCTCGGCAAATTCCTTGGCCATAAGGCGCGTGCGACTGTAAAGGTGCGGCTGGAAAACAGTAATGATTCTGCCCTCACCAACTACAGCACGCGCAGCCTTGATGGCAGCCGCTACCTCAGTTGGGTGGTGAGCGAAATCGTCGTAGACCTTTACTCCCCTTTGCTCGCCATGCAATTCAAAACGGCGTTCGGTGCCGCCAAAGGACTCGACGCCGGCCAGAGATTTCTGTGGGTCAAAACCCAGACCAACTAGCACGGCAAATGCACCCGCTGCATTAACGGCATTGTGCTCACCCGGAACCTTGAGAAGTGCTCTAAATTCTTGGCCCTGATATTCAAGGGCAAATGAAACTCTTGCGCCTGAGGCGTCGACATCAAAAAGCCTGACCGTTGCATCGTCTGCCTGACCAAAGGTCAAGACTCGATGATCTTTTATCAGACGGGTCACACGCACCGCGCCCGGGTCATCCGAACTTATGGCAACAAAACTTTTTGCACCCTGAGCAAACCTGGCGAATTCAGCCTCGAAGGCCTCTTCGCTGCCGTAGTGATCCAAGTGATCTGCATCCACGTTGGTGATCAGAGCAACCGAAGTGTCGTAGTGCAAGAAAGATCCGTCAGACTCGTCGGCTTCAATTACAAAAAGGTCCCCGGTTCCGCTTGCTGAGGAGGCATTCAGTGAAGCAATCACACCGCCATTAACAAAACTTGGATCCTCGCCTAAATTCAAAAGCGCGGTAATTATCATTCCTGTGCTGGTGGTTTTTCCGTGCGCCCCGGCAACAGCAATAACTTGACGCTTTGAGGTTAGGTACGCGAGAGCTTGCGAACGGTGAATCACGGGAATTCCACGCTCTTTAGCCAGTAGATACTCAGGGTTTGTTGGCCAAAGAGCTGAAGTGACAACAACAGTGTCTGGATTTCCAAGATTCTTTGCATCGTGCCCGATAAAAATCTCTGCGCCCAAATCGCGAAGCGCTGCCACGTTAGAGGTGTCTCGCAAATCGCTGCCGGTCACCTTGTGCCCCATGCCAATCAAAATGCGCGCTATTCCGCTCATACCCGATCCGCCTATGCCGACAAAGTGCACCACACCCAAATCGGCAGGTACTTGCTGGTTGAAATCTGGCTTAATCATTGGGTTCCTAACACTCACCTAGAAGACTAGGCTCACGAGCAATTTCAAAGGGCTTACAACACACCCTGCACGAGTGCGAACAGTCGCCGAGTGCCATCTGCTATTCCGACACTCTTTGCTGCCTTGGTCATCTCTGACAGCTCTTTAGAATTTGAGATCATGGGCACAAGGTGTTCTGCGATGTATGCCGGAGTAAATTCTGAATCGGAGACCATGACTCCTCCTCCGGCACTAACCAGCTGCGCCACGTTGAGCTTTTGCTCACCGTTGCCGATTGGGTATGGAACGTACATGGCAGGCAACCCCGATGCAGCGAACTCAGAAACTGTTGAGGCTCCCGCTCTTGAAACGGCAAAATTTGATGCCGCTATGGCTAGGTCCATTCGATCGCAATAATTTATGCGTACGTAATCTTTCTCAGAGACCTGGGGTAAATCTGATTTACCTCCGACTATGTGCAAGACCTGAATGCCCGCAGCGGAAAGAACTTTACGGGCGCCATCGACGCTGTCGTTGATTCGTTTTGCGCCAAGCGAGCCGCCGGTGACTAACAGTGTCACGTTCTCTTCTTGCAGTCCAAAGAATTTTCTAGCAGCGGCCTGATTAGTGCCTGCACCAAGCGCTTCGATTTCGCGGCGTAGCGGCATACCAACGTGCACCGCACCCTTGAGAGGAGTGTTTACAAAAGCAACACCAATAGCTGCAGCAAATTTGGCTCCTAATTTATTCGCCCAGCCCGGTAACGCGTTTGCCTCATGCACGACTACCGGAATGGAGCATCGCTTGGCGGCCAGGTAGGCAGGGGCGCTTGCGTATCCACCAAAGCCAACAACAACATCGATGGACTTTTCTTGAATGATTCGTTGGCAATCTCGGACAGCCTTGCTAAACAAAAATGGAAACTTGAAAGCATAGGAATTGAGTTTTCTTGGAAACGGCAACCTGGCAACGGTCAACAATTCATAGCCGCGCGCGGGCACTAACTCTTGTTCTAGGCCCTCCTTAGTTCCGAGCGCATAAATCTTATGGTTTGCCGAGTTAGTCCTTATGGCGTCGGCGAGAGCAAGTAATGGGTTGACGTGCCCCGCGGTGCCTCCCCCGGCTAGTAAATAATTTGTCATCTTCTGCGACCAACCGATCTTGCGGCGGCAATTGGGTTCGCGTGATTCTCACGCTCAATCGCGAGTACTACTCCAATTGCTCCGAGTGCCGAAACAAGCGAGGAACCACCAGCGGATATCAATGGGAGCGGCACACCTAGTACTGGCAGAAGACGCAGCACCACTGCGATGTTAACCATGGCCTGGAAAATGATCCAGATCATGATGGCCATGACAACGTTTCGCTTGAAGGGGTCGTTTGTGCGCTGCATAATTCTTAGGAACGAAAAGGTAAGGAAAACGAAAAGAACAATTACTACTAGCGCGCCGATTAACCCAAGCTCTTCGCCGATGATTGCGAAAATGAAGTCGTTTTCTACTTCAGGAATCCAACTCCACTTCATCTTTGATTCACCGAGCCCTGAGCCAAAAATACGACCGGCCGCCAAAGCCCACATGCCGTGTTCGGACTGCCAGTTGTAGTTGAGTGGATCAGGTCCATTTGGGTTGAGCCATGCCGTGATTCGACCAATTCGCGAAGAGCTAGACATAAGCGCGATCGGCACGGCCACCAAAAGGCCAATGCCCACGAGTCTTAGTAATTTGCCCGGCATTCCCGCAAGGGCCAACAGGCCGATGAATGTAATGGCCATGATGATTACGGTACCCAGGTCGCGACCAAGCAAAACAAGCGCCATTGCCGCGCCAGCAATCACAAGGGCTTTCTGCCAAACTTTTGGATCATCTAAGTAGTCATACTGTTGAGCAAGATAGACCGAGATGTGCAGAATCACAGCAATCTTCAAAAACTCTGATGGCTGAAT
>JAHEGM010000050.1 GCA_024645105.1 Rhodoluna sp. | reverse complement strand
TTCGACGAGAACGGTGACCCAACTGGTGCATCAATCGGTATCTACCAGTACGGCAAGGAAGGTACTTACACCCTTCTTGACGTAGTTGCAGGTAACTCAGTTAAGTAATCACTTCTGATTAGAGAAATCCCCCAGCCGAATGGCTGGGGGATTTCTTTATTTCAAAAAGATTTACTTTGGTTGCTGCTGGGTGATGCAATGAATGCCGCCGCCGCGCGCAAATAGCTCACGCGCGTCAACCAAGACAATCTCACGATCCGGGTAGACGCTCTGCAGCGTAGCCACCGCACGCTGATCGTTGACATCATCAAAGCCACAAAGAATCACCGCACCGTTTACTACGTAGTGGTTGATGTAGCTGTAATCAACGAAGCCTTCTTCGTCGCGAAGTACCTGAGGTGCAGCCACCGGCACAACGGTAAGTTCTGGGTGCTCGGCAAAGGTTGCCAGAACCTCTTTTGAGACTTCAAAGTCTGGGTGCTCAGGGTTTTCTTGAACGTGCACCAGAACCTTGCCACCTGGCGCAAAGCAGGCCACGATGTCTACGTGGCCACGGGTACCAAACTCGTCGTAGTCGCGGGTCAAACCACGCTTTAGCCAAATTGCCAGGTTGGTTCCAAGCAGCTGGTGAATCTGGGCCTCAACCTCTTGCTTGCTGAGGTGAGCGTTTCGTCCCTCGCCAAGTTGAACGGTCTCGGTTAGCAGCACGCGGCCTTCGCCGTCTACGTGAATTCCGCCGCCTTCGTTGATCAAATCAGAACCTAGGCTCTTTACGCCAATCAGCGAATTAATCTGTCGAGCGATTTTGCTGTCTTTGTCCCACCTGGCCCAGCCTTGTGCGCCCCAACCGTTGAAGATCCAATCCACGCCGGCTAGGTTGCCGTTCTCATCTTTCACAAAGGTTGGCCCAATGTCGCGCATCCAGGCATCGTTGAGTTCTGCCTCAATTAGCACAACGCTCTCGTCAAGAAAGCTGGCAGCAATTTCAAAATCTTGTTTCTCGCAGAGCATGGTCACCGGCTCAAAGCGCACGATTGCATTTGCTACCGCAGCCCAGGTCTTGCGCGCGGCGTGCACATCGGCGTCTGTGTCGCCAAGTGTGTAGCCAGATGAAGGCCAGGCCATCCAGGTTTGAGAATGCTCTTGCCATTCGGCCGGCATCACATAATTAGACATTTTGCAATTACTTAACTGGCTTAGTTAGTTCTTCGTAGGTGTCTGGGCGGCGGGTGGCCAAGAACGGAAACAGCTCTAGCCAATCGCGACGCTGATCAAGATCTAGATCGGCAACCAAAACCTCGTCACCCTCGCGCGCGGCACGAACCAGTACGCGGCCGTATGGGTCACTGATAAAGCTGCTGCCATAAAAAGTGATTGTGCCCTCGTTGCCGTAGCGGTTAGGAACCACCATAAAAGTTCCGTTGGCAATTCCGTTGCCAACAATCACCTGACGCCAAAGTGGCTCGGTGTCAAAGTCAACGTGATCTGGCTCGGAACCAATTGCGGTTGGGTAGGCCAATACCTCGGCACCGCGAAGCGAGTAGTTTCGCGCTACCTCAGGGAACCATTCGTCCCAGCAGGTTGGCAAACCAAACTTGGCGCTGGTGCCATCAAGGTTCATTTCATAAACCGGATACGGTTCACCGGCCGCAGGACCTTGAGTGAAGTACTTATCTTCGTAGTAGCCGGCGGTAACCGGAATGTGCAGCTTTGGAGTGCGCGCGACAATCTCACCGTTTGGTGCCACGATGATTGCCACGTTCAGACCACGGCCATCGGCAAAGTCAGTTTTTTCAAAAAGTGAAGCGTGCACATAAATGTTGTTTGCTCGTGCGGCTTCGGCGGCAAAGCGGTGGGTTGGCCCATCAACCAGCGGCTCTGCTTCGGCACCTGGGTCACCGGTTGGTTTCACATCGGCCATGTAGCGGCTAAGTGTTAGCTCTTGCAGAAAGACAATCTTGGCGCCCTCTTTTGCAGCGGCAGCAATGCCCTCGTTTAGTTTGGCAAGGTGTTCGGCAGCATCTGGGTGCCACTTGGTTTGCACCAGGGCAACGCGCAGGGGTGCGCGCTCTGGTTCATGAACTCTAGATAGTGATGGCTGAGCCTTGGCTACGGTGACCTTCATTTTCTTACCTTTGTTTATTCGTTCATACTGTCGAGAATGCTAACCAATTCTGAAAGTTCAGTTTTGGTATTTACGATTGCAAATCTTGCGTTTGGTTTGCCCTTGTGCGAACTTGGCACTACAAATGCCTGCTGGCGGGAAAGCAGCTTTTCTGACCAGGCGTTGTATTCGGTTATGGTCCAGCCTTCTTTTTCAAAAACTACAACCGATAACTCAGGCTCGCGAACCAACTTTAGATCTGGCCTGGTTTTGATTTCATCGGCAATCTGGCGCGCAAGATCAATGTTGTATTTCACGCCCTCGCGGTAGGCGGCAATACCGTGTGTGGCCAGCGAGAACCAAAGCGGTAAACCACGTGGCCTGCGAGTGAGGTTGTAGGCGTAGTCAGATGGGTTCCAGTCGCCAGTCTCGGTAAGCACGTCTAGGTAGTCGCCGTGCTGGGTGTGCGCCTCTCGGGCAATTTCTGGATTCTTATAAACGAGGGCGCAAGCATCAAAAGGTGCAAACAACCATTTGTGTGGGTCCACGATAAAGCTGTCTGCTTCTTCGATGCCGGCATAAAGATTGCGGCTTTCTGGCGAGATGATTCCGGCCAAACCGTAGGCGCCGTCAATGTGCAACCAAATATCGTGTTGCTTGGCAACCTGGGCAATTTCGCTGATGCGATCCACGATGCCAAAGTTTGTGGTGCCGGCGGTTGCCACAATGGCAAACACATCGCCGCTGTTGCCGGCCAAAGCCTCTGCAACCGCAGCGCCGGTTAGCTTGCCAAATTCATCAACCGGGGCCTTGATGATTTCAACATCCATCACTGAGGCGGCCGACTTCAAAGAAGAGTGCGCCTCTTGGCTGCAGATTAGTTTCCATTTGGCTGGCATTGGCTTACCGGCTTTTGTGAGTTTGCGTTTTGCCCAGTGGCGGGCAGCCACCAATGCGCTTAGGTTGCCAAGGGTGCCACCCTGCACGAACACTCCGCCGGCCTGCGGGCCAAAACCAACCTCGCTAGCAAGCCAAGATAAAACTTCGTTCTCGGCGTGCACGGCGCCGGCGCCCTCCATCCACGAGCCACCGTAAATTGCCGATGCCGAAACAATCAGGTCAAAAAGTTTTGATGCCTCGGTTGGCGCTGAGGGAATGAAAGATAAATAGTTTGGGTGATCGGTAGAGATTGTTGCCGGGGCCAGCACATCGGCAAATACGCCAAGCGCTGCGGTTCCGCCAATTCCTTCTTCTGTGATTGTCTTGCCGGCAGCGGCAAGCAAAAACTCGGGGGATTGCGGGCCGTCTAGCGGGGGCGGGTTGTATTCAAGACGCGTGCGAGCATAAGCAAATACTTCTTCGCGAAGTTTTTCTGAAGAATCACCAAGGTGGTGCATTGAATTACTTCAGGTCAGCTAGGTTGCCCAGGTAAAGCTCAATCATCTTTGGGTCGTTCAACAGTTCACGACCGGTACCGGTGTGAGCGTCTTTACCCTGATCAAGCACATAAGCGCGATCACAAATCTGCAAGCAGCGGCGAGCGTTTTGCTCAACCATGATCACGGTCACGCCTGCCTGGTTGACTTCTTTCACACGCAAGAACGCCTCGTCTTGGCGAACCGGTGAAAGACCAGCAGATGGCTCATCAAGAAGCAACACCGATGGGTCAATCATTAGTGCGCGACCCATGGCAACCATCTGGCGCTCTCCACCAGAAAGTGAACCGGCGCGCTGATTGCGGCGCTTACCTAGGTCAGGAAAAATGTTGGTTACAAATTCAAAGCGCTCGTTGAAACGCTTTGGAGTTTGAAACACACCCATCTCTAGGTTCTCTTCAATGGTCAAGCTAGGGAACACGTTGTTGGTCTGTGGCACAAAGGCAACACCCTTTGATACCAGCTTGTTTGCCTTTAGTCCGGTGATGTCTTCACCGTTTAGCCAAACCTTGCCAGAGCGAATGTTTACCTGACCAAAGATTGACTTCAGCAAGGTTGACTTGCCGGCACCGTTAGGGCCAATGATGCCAATCAGGTCACCCTCGTAGGCGGTTAGTGAACAGCCGTTAAGAATGTTGATGCCAGGTAGGTAACCTGCGTGAAGGTCGTCTGCGTGAACGACTGGAGTCTTGGTAGCCATTACTTCTTATCCTTCACAATTTTGATTGCCACGGTGCCTAGGTCTGTGTCTGCGTGAGCACCAAGGTAGGCATCGATAACGGCCTGGTCCTTCATTACAACAGCAGGTGGGCCCTCGGCAACAATCTTGCCTTCGGCCATAACCACAACCCAGTCACTGATGTGACGAACCATGTGCATGTCGTGCTCAACGAACAGCACGGTGGTGCCGTTCTTCTTTAGATCTTTGATGTGCTCAAGCAGGCTCTGAGTTAGGGCTGGGTTCACACCGGCCATTGGCTCATCAAGCATCACAAGCTTTGGGTCACTCATAAGAGCGCGGGCCATCTCAAGCAGCTTGCGCTGACCACCAGACAACGCAGCCGCGTAGTCTTCGCGCTTTGCATCTAGCTTGAAGCGCTTTAGCAGGTCGTCAGCTTTAGCGGTGATTTGGTTCTCGTACTTCACCCAAAGTGGCTTTAGGAACGAACGCAAGAAGTTTTCACCTGGCTGGTCCTGTGCACCAAGACGCATGTTGTCAATTACGGTCAACAGGCTAAGTGCCTTGGTTAGCTGGAAGGTACGAACCATGCCAAGACGAGCAACCTTATAAGAAGGAACACCCGCCAAGTTCTTGCCGTCGTAAATCCAGGTTCCAGTGTTTGGCTTGTCGAAACCGGTCAACAGGTTAAACAGTGTGGTCTTACCCGCACCGTTAGGGCCAATCAACGCGGTGATCTGACCACGAGGAATTTCAAGGTGAGCCACGTCAACGGCGGTAAGACCACCAAACTGACGAGTCACGTTGTCTGCAACAAGAATTGGATCAACCTTCTTGCAACCAGGCGCAGCGGCGCCAACAGAAATGTTGTTAGCCATTGAACTGCATCTCCTTCTTGTTTCCGAAAATACCCTGTGGTCTAAAGATCACAAGTGCCATAAGTGCAAGACCAATGATCAAGAATCTGACCTGACCTACCTGAGGTGGTGACAAGAAGTTAATTACTCCAACGTCAACCAGGCCACCAATGATGCTTTGGGTCAAGGTAAGTAGCAAGAAGAACAACATGCCACCAACGATAGGACCAAGAATGGTTGCCGCACCACCAAGAAGCAGCACGGTCCAGATCATGAAGGTGAAGTTAGTTCCCCAAGAAGCTGGCTGAACGTTTGAAAGGTTTAGCACGAAAACCATTCCACCAAGAGCGGCAATTACACCACCAATGATTAGGGCCTGCAGCTTGTAGGCAAAGACGTTCTTGCCAAGTGAGCGAACGGCGTCTTCATCTTCGCGAATTCCACGAAGCACACGGCCCCAAGGTGAGCGCATAACGAACATCACGAACAGCGCAGCCAAGACTACGGCCGACCAACCAACAATTCGCATCCATAGTTCTTCTTCACGGAAGGTGAATGGGCCAAAGCCATATTCGCCATCTGGAAAAGGGTTTAGTGCGCGGAACTCTTCGTTGAAAGCACTAAGACCTGCTGAACCACCGGTTACCCCGGCAAAGCCAGAGGTAAGCATTAGGTAGCGGAAGATCTCGGCAGCCGCAATGGTCACGATGGCAAGGTAATCGGCACGTAGGCGAAGGGTAGGGATACCCAGCACCAATGCAAAGATCACGGCGCAAGCCATACCAAACAGGATTGCAACGGCAGTTGGCAGACCAAAGGTCAAAATACCAATTGCCATACCGTAGGCACCTACAGCTGCAAACGCAGCCTGACCAAAGTTCATCAATCCGGTGAAACCAAAGTGCACGGCTAGGCCGATAGCACAGAGGATGTAAGCCGCAGTAAGTGGGCTAATCAGCTCGCCTAGTGCGAGGTTGAAAATCGCTAACCAATCCATGATTTCTCCTTAGCCGATTCTCTGCTTCTTACCTAGAACACCCTGTGGGCGAACTAGAAGAACCAAAATCAAAATGATGAGTGACGCCGCGTACTTTAGGTCGGCAGGTAGAACCAGTGAAGATAGCTCCACTACGAAACCAATAATCAAGGCACCAACCGTTGCACCAAGTGAGGTTCCCAAACCACCAAGAGTGGTAGCCGCGAACAAGAGCAACAGAATCTGGAAACCGGTTAGCCAGTTAGCCTGGAACTGAAGACCGTAAAGCATTCCGGCAAGACCGGTAAGTGCACCGGCAACAACCCAAACAATGCGAATGATCTTTTCAACGTCAATACCAGTTGATGCTGCAAGCGATGCGTTGTCGCTAACCGCGCGAGTTGCCTTACCAATTCTGGTGCGGGTAAGAAACAG
>JAHEGM010000046.1 GCA_024645105.1 Rhodoluna sp. | reverse complement strand
TTGAACTATCACTAAAGCTCGTGGAGTTGGCCTACCAACGTGTAGACATGGTAACCAAGCGTGGTGAGTTTGCTGTGCGCGGTGGAATCCTTGATATTTTTCCAACCACCGCCGAGCATGCAATGCGACTTGAATTCTTTGGCGACGAACTAGATGACATCAGGCTCTTTCACGTTGCCGATCAGCGAACCATTATCGGGGCAGAGGCTGGCGAGGCAATTTCGCAAATTGAAATATATGCCGCGCGAGAAATTATCATCACGCCAAACGTCGCCGCACGAGCTCGTGAAATGGTGCACGAGTTTCCAAATATTTCCACCATGCTGGCAAAACTCGCCGAGGGCATTCCGGTTGACGGCATGGAGTCTCTTGCTCCGGTGCTAGTTGACGCCATGGTGCCGTTCACCGATTACCTGCCGTCAAGTGCTCTTGTAGTTTTGCTTTCGCCAGAAAAAGCCGCAGCCCGTGCCGCAAGTTTGGTTGAAACCAATGAGGAGTTTTTGCATGCTGCCTGGGACGCAGCGGTTGAGGGCGCGCAGGCACCTCTTGATCTAAGCGACGGCGGCTTCGTTGATATTTCACAATTTCAAGCAGCCCTTGCAGGCCGGGCCATGTTCACCATTTCGCAGTTTGGTGCCGACGATGAAACCTTGGTGAATCTAAATCTTTTTGAAATTCCAAACTTCAAAGGTTTAGACACCACCTCTCTGGAATGGCTAGAAGATCAGTCCAAGCAGGGTCAGCAAATATTTATGGTTGCCGAGGGCCACGGCACAGTAGAGAGGCTGAACGAACAGCTGGGCGCGGTTGGCATCAAAGCTCAAATTGCGCAGGGAAGTTTGCGCAAGGGTTTTACGGCACCAGACAGCAAAGTCATTGTTATCACAGAGTCAGAGTTCTATGGCAAGTCATCGGTGTATGTCAGCCCGCAAGTTCGCAAGCTTGCTTCAAAGCGAGGCCAGGCGGTAGATCCGCTAAGTCTCAAGCAGGGCGATTACGTTGTGCATGAAACCCACGGCATTGGCCGCTTCGTTGAACTTGTTGAACGGACCAGCGGCATTGGGCGCCAACAGCATCAGCGTGAATACCTGCTGATTGAATACGCGCCATCAAAGCGCGGCTACCCGGGTGACACTCTGTTCGTGCCAACAGACCAGCTTGATCTGCTAACTCCATACGTGGGTGGCGAGGCGCCGGTGCTTTCAAAGATGGGCGGCAGCGATTGGGCCAAGGTTAAGGGCAACGCTCGAAAAGCCATTCGCAAGATTGCAATTGACCTCGTGAAGCTTTACTCGGCGCGAATGAAATCACGTGGCCACGCATTTGGGCCAGACACACCTTGGCAGCACGAGCTAGAAGAAGCCTTTGCCTTTGTTGAAACTCCAGACCAACTCACAACCATTGAAGAAGTTAAGCGCGACATGGAAAAAGAGATTCCAATGGATCGTCTGCTGGCTGGCGATGTTGGTTACGGCAAGACAGAGGTTGCCGTGCGTGCTGCCTTCAAGGCAATTCAAGATGGCAAGCAGGTAGCCATGCTGGTGCCAACCACGCTCTTGGTTCGCCAGCACACAGATACCTTTGAGGCGCGCTACGCAGGTTTTCCGGTGGTCGTTCGTTCGCTCTCACGTTTTCAAACCGCCAAAGAAGTAAAAGAGACTCTTGAGGGTCTCGAAAACGGCAGCGTTGATTTGGTAATTGGCACCCACAGATTGCTTTCTAAAAATGTGAAGTTTCGTCAACTTGGCTTGGTAATCATTGACGAGGAACAGCGCTTTGGTGTTGAGCACAAAGAAAAACTAAAAGAGCTAAAGACCAACGTTGACATTTTGTCTATGTCGGCAACGCCAATTCCTAGAACTCTAGAAATGGCAATCACCGGAATCCGCGAAATGTCTACCCTTGCCACTCCGCCTGAAGAGCGCCACCCAATCTTGACTTACATCGGCGGTTACAGCGAGAAGCAGGTTGCCGCGGCCATTCGGCGTGAACTAATTCGCGAGGGGCAGGTGTTCTTCGTACACAACCGGGTGAGCACTATCGAAGCTGTGGCGAATCAGCTTGCCGAGCTGGTACCTGAAGCCCGCATCGCCGTTGCTCACGGCCAAATGTCTGAGGGTGCTCTAGAGCAGGTGGTTGTTGATTTTTGGGAACGCAAATTTGACGTGCTGATTTCAACCACAATCATCGAAACCGGAATTGATATTCCAAACGCCAACACTTTGATTGTTGATCGCGCCGAAAACTTTGGCCTTAGCCAGCTGCACCAGATTCGCGGGCGAGTAGGACGCAGTCGCGAACGCGCCTACGCATACTTCTTCTATGACCCAAGCAAGCCTCTAACTGAAACTGCACACGATCGCTTGGCAACTATTGCGCAAAACAATGAACTGGGCGCAGGTATGCAGGTGGCTCTGAAGGACCTTGAAATTCGCGGCGCCGGAAACCTACTTGGCGGCGAGCAGTCTGGCCACATTGCCGGGGTTGGTTTTGATCTTTACCTGCGCATGATTGGTGAAGCGGTGGCCGAGTTCAAAGGTGAGAAGCAAGAGTCTCCTGCGGAGCTCAAACTTGAACTACCGGTCGACGCACACATTCCCTCTACTTACGTAGATAGCGAACGCCTGCGCCTTGAGGCCTATCACAAGCTCTCGGCAGCCAGCGGTGAGAAGGGAACCCGGGCTCAGCTAGATGCGATTCTTGCTGAACTAGAAGACCGATACGGCAAGGCCCCAGAGCCGGTGCGCAATTTGATTGAAGTTACCGAACTTCGTCAGCAGGCAAATCGTTTAGGCCTCAAGGACTTCAATGTGCTTGGACTGCAGGCAAAGCTGCAGCCGGTTGATCTGACTGAGTCAGAGCAGGTTCGAATAGCCAGTCTCTACCCGGGTACCAAGTACCTGCAGTCGGCAAAGACACTTCTAATTGGCGCACCGCGAGACGAAAACTTTGAACCGCTTCGTGACACGGCAATCATCCAATGGGCGTGGGCCTTATTGGCTAAGGTTTTTTCAAACACCGAAAGTAGTCAAAATGACCAAGCTTGATGAACTAATTGCAGTAGCCAACCAACTTCGCGGCCCTGGTGGTTGCCCTTGGGATGCCGAGCAGACCCACCAATCTTTGGTCAAGTATTTGATCGAAGAGGTTTACGAACTAGTGGACGCAATTGAGTCTGGCAACCGCGAAGAAGTTCTTGAAGAACTTGGCGATGTTTTGTATCACGTTGTTTTTCACAGTGACCTGGCGGCAACCGGATCGCTTGGTGCAAAGTTTGACATTCAAGATGTTGCCGAGGTCTCAATCAACAAAATGGTTGGCCGACACCCGCACGTGTTTGGCAACCCAGAAGAACTTGAGAGGTACAAGGCGGAGACCGGCGATGATGTGATGGTGAACTGGGACGATCACAAGAAGCGTGAGAAGCCAGAGCGGTCATCGGTGTTGGATGGCATTCCTAAGCACCTGCCGGCACTTGCACTTGCCGACAAGGTGATTGGCAAGGCAGAGAAGCTTCAGTTGCTAGACGCCGATGCACCGGGCCCGTTCAGTGTGACCAGCGAGGCCGAACTTGGCGCAATTCTGCTTGCCATGGTTTCTTCGGCACGTGCCGCCGGAATTGATGCCGAGGGTGCACTGCGTGGGGCGGTGCGTGAACTTGAGGTGGAAATTCGCGAGTATGAGCTAGACGACGCAAACGATGCCGGGGTAATCGCGCTTCCGGCCGAATAACCAACCCGCCCAGTAAACTTGGGCCATGGCTAAAGACGTGCACCCACCCCGTGGCATGCGCGATTTTCTACCCGTAGAAAAGCTAAAGCGCGACATCGTGCTAAACACCATTCGCGTAACCTACATGGCGCACGGCTTTCAAGAGATTGAAACACCGGCACTCGAGGATCTTGAGCGTCTGACCTCAGGTCAGGGCGGCGACAACGAAAAGCTTGCCTTTCGCGTAATGAAACGCGGTGAAGAACTAGAACGAGCCATCACGGGTCACACAGAAGTAAACACCGATGCCCTTGCGGATCTTGGTTTGCGCTACGACCTAACTGTTCCACTTACTCGCTACTACGCAACCAATCGCGCAAAGTTGCCAAAGGTGTTCAAGGCCATTCAAACCGGGCCGGTTTGGCGAGCGGAGCGCCCGCAAAAGGGTCGCTACCGTCAGTTTGTTCAGTGCGACATTGACATCATTGGTGATTCATCAAATCTTGCCGAGATTGACATCTTGGTTTCTTCTCTTGAAGCCCTGGAATCAATTCACCTGAGCGATGCAATCATTCGCGTGAACCACCGCCTGCTGCTTGCGAACTTGCTTGACGGGCTTGGCATTCCAGAAGAGGGCAAGCCTGCCGCCATGATCATCATCGACAAACTTGACAAGATCTTTGCCGAGGGAGTGGTCAAGGAGCTGGGCGAAAAGTTTGGTGCCAAGGTTGCCGAGACTGCAACCGGTTGGTTGGCATCACTTAAATCAGATCTTGAAACTCCGCAGGAGCTTAAGGAAATCTTTGCCGCGGTTGAATCGCGCTTTGGCAAGGGTCGCCTGCGCTTTGATCCAACTTTGGTTCGCGGTATGGGTTACTACACCGGAACAATTTTTGAAATCGAACACCCGGAATCTGGTTCTTCTATCGGCGGCGGCGGTCGCTACGACGGCATGATCGGTCGTTGGCTTGGCGATGATGTTCCTGCAGTTGGTATATCGATTGGTTTTGAGCGTGCGGTTGATTTGGTGCCAGAGACTTTGGTCAGCAAGCCACCGATGCGCTTGGTTCTGGTGCTTGACGATGCCACCTCGGAGACCATAGCTTTGGCGCTGGCTCGCCAGAAAGACCTCTTTGAACACGGCTACGGCGTTCGCCTAGAGCAGCGCCCAAAGAAGCTGAATCTATTGCTAGAAAGCCTTGCCGAGCAGGGATTCACCCACTTTGCCACCGTTGGGGTCAACTCGAACAGCTTCGAGAGCCTAGACATCAAGCCAATCGCCTAAACTAATACCTATTACAACGACGTTTTTCGCGTCGTTTTGGCGCGTTTGAAAACAGCCCAAATAAGGAGACACCTTGTCAATCATTGAAGCAATCGGCGCGCGCGAGATTCTTGACTCACGCGGAAACCCAACCATCGAGGTTGAGGTACTTCTAGAAGACGACAGCTTTGGTCGTGCAGCCGTTCCATCAGGCGCATCAACCGGTGCATTCGAAGCACACGAGAGCCGCGATGGCGACAAGTCTCGTTACCTAGGTAAGGGTGTTCAGAACGCAGTTAAGGCTGTTGTTGAGACCGTTGACGAAGCCCTTGTTGGTTTTGACGCTCTAGACCAGCGCCTAGTAGATGCAGCGCTTATTTCACTTGATGGCACTTCTACCAAAGAGAACCTAGGTGCAAACGCAATCCTTGGTGTCTCGCTTGCAACTGCACGTGCAGCTGCCGAAGCAACCGGTCAGCCGCTTTACCGCTACCTTGGTGGTCCAAACGCTTACACGCTTCCAGTACCTCTTATGAACATCATCAACGGTGGTGCACACGCTGACACCGGCGTTGACATTCAGGAGTTCATGATCGTTCCTCTAGGTGCTGAGTCATTCAGCGAGGCAATTCGCTGGGGTGTTGAGGTTTACCACTCACTAAAGAGCCTGCTACACAGCAAGGGTCTGTCAACCGGTCTTGGCGACGAGGGTGGTTTTGCACCAGAGCTTCCAAACACAGTTGCTGCACTTGAACTTATCTCTGAAGCAATTGCAAAGGCTGGTTACAAACTAGGCACCGATATTGCACTCGCACTTGACGTTGCTGCAACCGAGTTCTACTCAGAGGAAACCAAGAAGTACAAGTTCGAAGGTAAAGAGCACACCGGTGACGAAATGATCGCCTTCTATGCTGACCTTCTAACTAAGTTCCCACTTGTGTCAATTGAAGACCCTTTGTCAGAAGAAGACTGGGCTTCATGGACCAAGATGACCGCCGAACTTGGCTCAAAGGTTCAGATTGTTGGCGATGACCTGTACGTGACCAACCCATCTCGTTTACAGAAGGGTATTGACGAGGCTGCCGGCAACGCAATTCTTGTGAAGGTAAACCAGATTGGTACCTTGACCGAGACACTTGACGCGGTATCACTGGCACAGCGTCACGGTATGAAGGCAATCATCTCTCACCGCTCAGGCGAGACTGAAGACACCTTCATTGCTGACCTAGCCGTTGCTACCAACGCGGGCCAGATCAAGACCGGTGCGCCAGCTCGTTCAGAACGTGTTGCAAAGTACAACCAGTTGCTTCGCATCGAAGAAGAGCTAAGTGATGCAGCGTTCTACGCTGGCCGCTCAGCGTTTCCTCGCTTCAAGGCCTAATTTCTAAGCCAAACTAAAAGCATGAAATCACCCCGCAAAGTTGCGCCTTCTCAAACGAAGGCTGCTTTGCGGGGTTTTCGCTTAAATACCTCAAGCATTGCCCTGCTTGCCCTGATTGTTTTTGGTGTCATCACCTTGGCCCCGAGAGTGCAAACTTGGTTTGCTCAACGCCAGGCAATCTTTGAAGC
>JAHEGM010000040.1 GCA_024645105.1 Rhodoluna sp. | reverse complement strand
AGCTTGGCATATTTCGCGAGAACGCCTCGGGTATAGCGCGGTGGAAGGGGCTGCCAATTTTGCTTGCGGGCAGCCAACTCTTCAGGCTCAACGAGTAGTTCGAGCGATCGAGAAGCGATGTCGACTCGAATCAAGTCTCCATCGCGAACCAGAGCAATTGGTCCACCATCGGTGGCCTCTGGTGCAATGTGTCCGATGCAAAGGCCGGTTGTGCCGCCTGAGAATCGTCCGTCTGTTAATAGTAGGACATCCTTGCCCAAACCGGCACCCTTAATTGCTGCGGTGATAGCTAGCATCTCGCGCATTCCGGGTCCACCCTTAGGGCCTTCGTAGCGAATAACCACTACGTCACCCTTGCTGATCTTGCCCTCGGTTAGTGCATCCATGGCCGCACGCTCGCGCTCAAAAACACGTGCCGGGCCAGTAAATTCGTCAAGGTCAAAACCGGCGGTCTTTACGACGGCACCCTCTGGAGCCATGCTTCCCTTGAGAATTGAGATTCCACCGGTCTTGTGAATTGGGTCGTTGAGTGCACGGATGATCTTGCCGTCTGGGTCTGGCGGGTTGATTCCGGCTAGGTTCTCGGCCATTGTCTTACCGGTCACGGTGAGTACGTCACCGTGCAACAAACCAGCATCAAGTAGCGCCTTCATAACTACAGGCACGCCACCAACTCGGTCAACGTCATTCATCACGTAGCGACCAAACGGCTTTAGGTCACCCAGGTGCGGCACTTTGTCGGCGATTTTGTTGAAGTCGTCAATGGTCAGATCAACTTCGGCCTCGCGAGCAATAGCCAAAAGGTGCAATACCGCGTTGGTTGAACCACCAAAGGCCATCAGTACGGCAATTGCGTTTTCAAAAGCTTTCTTGGTCATGATGTCGCGGGCGGTAATGCCGAGCTTCAACAAATTAACTACGGCCTCGCCCGAGCGGTGCGCCCAGTTGTCGCGGCGACGGTCTGCCGCCGGTGGGGCCGCTGATCCTGGCAGGCTCATGCCTAGAGCTTCTGCGATTGAGGCCATTGTGTTTGCGGTGTACATTCCGCCACAGGCACCTTCGCCAGGGCAAATTGCGCGCTCGATTCGGCCAAGGTCTTCTTCAGACATCTTGCCGGCCTTGCAGGCACCAACCGCTTCGAAAGCGTCAATGATGGTTACTTCTTTTTCAGTGCCGTCTTCAAGCTTTACCCAACCAGGCATGATTGAGCCGGCGTATAGAAACACCGATGAAAGATTTAGTCGTGCAGCTGCCATCAACATGCCAGGCAGTGACTTGTCACAACCGGCTAACAGCACTGAGCCGTCTAGACGCTCTGCCTGCATAACTGTTTCAACCGAGTCGGCGATTACCTCTCGAGAAACCAGAGAGAAGTGCATGCCCTCGTGGCCCATTGAGATGCCATCTGAAACCGAGATGGTGCCGAATTCCAGCGGGTATCCCCCGCCTGCGTGCACGCCTTGCTTGGCAGCTTCGGCCAAGCGGTCAAGAGATAGGTTGCACGGAGTTACCTCGCTCCAAGAACTGGCAACACCAACCTGTGGCTTGACCCAGTCTTCGTCTCCCATTCCGACCGCGCGAAGCATGCCTCGGGCAGCGGTTTTTTCGATTCCATCGGTTACGTCGCGGGAGCGTGGCTTGATATCTACAGACATAAGGTCAAGTCTATTGGCTTACCTTGACCTTTAGAAAGCAGTTAGAACTTGCCGAATAGGGCCGAAAGCCCAAGCCCCACCGCAATAAAAATTGGAATAGCCATGGCTAGGAAGGCTGCTCCAACTACATCCCAAACTGAGTTAGCTTCTTTTTTCATGATGGGCTCCTGATATCTATCGGTGTTTGCTAAAAGAGTAAATCGCAACTGCTCTCGGCAAATTCCTGCGGACCAAGATAGTTATCTGAACGTTGCCTGAAGCGACAGGTATCGTATAAGGGTGAGTAAAGACGCAACCACCAAAAAACCTACGGGCCTAGCCCTTTATACAGCGGCCGCCGAGAAGGCTTCGGCTGTGGTGATTGACCAGTACTCAACCTCTTTTGGCTGGGCCACTAAGCTTTTGGCACCCTACGAGCGTCAGCACGTGCGCAATATCTACGCCATGGTGCGAGTGGCCGACGAGATCGTTGATGGCGCAGCGGCCGAGGCTCTTGACAAGTACATTGGCGCCGACCCGCACTCAATGCTCGACAAGTTTGAACAAGAGACCTATCGCGCGGTTGAGTGCGGTTTCAGCACCAATCTTGTAATTCACGCTTTTGCTCGCACAGCGCGCGAATCAAAAATCAAGCGAGAGCTGATTCAGCCGTTCTTCAATTCAATGCGCACCGATTTATTTCAGCGCGTGCACGATAAGAGAAGTTTTGAGGCATACATTTACGGCTCAGCCGAAGTGGTGGGCCTAATGTGCCTGCAGGTGTTTCTAAAGAACTCTTCTGTGACAGACCAAGAGAAGGCAGATTTTGTTGCCGGGGCGCGTGCCTTGGGCGCGGCTTTTCAAAAGGTTAACTTCTTGCGTGATCTTTCGGCTGACTTTGACAAACTAGGTCGGTCTTACTTTCCGCTGGTGCGAGTAGACGATTTCAACAACTCAGAACGAGACCGCCTAGTTGATGACATCAGGAATGACTTGAAGATTGCCAAGGTTGCACTTCTTAATCTGCCAGCCGGATCGAAAAGAGCTGTAGCCGCTGCGCTGATGTTCTTTGAAGAGCTAAACGAAAAAATCGCCGGAACCCCGGCAAATGAATTGATCAAGAAGCGCATTCGCGTGACTAACCCAAAGAAGATTGTCATTCTTCTAAAAGCTATGTTTGGAGTGCTACCCAAGTGAGTCAAAAATCTGCAGTCGTAGTTGGTGGCGGTATCGCAGGGCTTGCGACAGCAGGAATTCTTGCTAAAGCCGGAATGAAAGTGACTGTGCTTGAGGCCCGAGAGCGCGTCGGAGGACGTGCATACATTTGGGAAAAAGACGGCTTCAAGTTTGATATGGGTCCTTCTTGGTACCTGATGCCAGATGCCTTTGACCAATTTTTCAAACTAATGGGCACCACAGCCGAAAAAGAATTGAACCTGGTTCAACTTGACCCGGCCTACCAAACTCGCAACGAAGGATTCGCCGAGAAATTAGTCATCAAGAAAAATCTTGAAGACAACAAAAAACTATTTGATTCAATCGAGCCAGGCGCCGGCAAGCGCCTGCAGGACTACATTGACTCTGCTGAAGACACCTACAAGCTTTCAATCAAGCACTTTCTTTACACAAACTTTCAAAATGCAAAATCTTTCATTCAGCCTGAGGTGCTTGCCCGACTAGCCAAATTCTTGAAGCACCTGGTTACCCCACTAGATACCTTTGCGGGCAAGCACGTGAAAGATGCCAGGCTTCGCAAAATTTTAGATTTTCCGGCTGTCTTTCTAGGTGCCTCACCTTACGACACCCCAAGCATGTATCACCTGATGACCCACGTTGATATGAACGTTGGCGTCTTTTACCCAATGGGTGGTTTCTACACACTGATTGAGGCCATTGAGAACCTGGCAAAGAAACACGGCGCAACCGTAAAGACCAATTCAAGGGTCACCAAGATTGAAACCAAAAACGGCAAGGCCGTTGGCGTTTACTGCGGCGAGGTTTTTTACCCTGCCGATGTTGTAGTTGGAAACGCAGACTTGCACCACATTGAAACTCAGTTGCTAAACCCTGAAGATCAAACCTTGCCGGCCAAGTGGTGGGAAAACAAGGTGCCGGGGCCATCGGCAATGCTTTTGTATCTGGGTGTAAAAGGCCGCGTTCCGCAGCTTGATCACCACACACTGCTCTACACAGAGGACTGGGCGAAAAACTTTGAAGAGGTGTTCCGCACTCCTTCTGAAAAAAAGAAGACCGGGGCCACCAGCAAGATTCCAAACCCGGCTTCGCTATACATCTGCACACCTAGCGTGACCGATCCGTCTGTTGCACCTGAGGGTTACGAAAACATTTTCGTGCTGGTTCCGATTGCTGCTGACCCGCAGTTAGGCAAGGGTGGTGTTGATGGCAACGGCGATCCAGAATTTGAAGCCGCCGCCGACCAAATCATTCAGCAGATTTCCGAATGGTGTGAGATTCCAGACCTGGCAGAGCGCATCGTGGTTCGCAGAACAATGGGCCCACAGGATTTCGTTGACGAGTTAAACGCCTGGTCAGGTACCGCGCTTGGCATGGCGCACACGCTAATGCAGAGTGCTTTCTTTAGACCAACCAACAAGAGCAAAAAAGTTGAAGGCCTCTACTACGCCGGTCACCACAGCATTCCAGGTATTGGTTTGCCGATGTGTTTGATTGGCGCGGAGTTGGTTTATAAGCGCCTGATCAATGACCGCTCTTCTGGACCTATCAAGCACGAGATCAAGCCAGTTGGCGAGAACGGGTGGAAAGGGCTCAAGTGAGTTACCTGTATCTAATTGGGTTGCTCGCAGCAATTTTTGGATTAGCCCTTTTGGATTACCGCTACAAACTTGCGTTCTCAAAATCGGCCAAGTACTTTTGCGTGCTGGCATTTAGCGTTGCCTTCTTTTTGACCTGGGACTATGCCGGAATTTCACTGGGCATCTTTTTTAGAGGAGAGACATCGCTGCTAAGCGGATATCTGGTTTCGGCGGAATTGCCACTCGAAGAAATTTTCTTTTTGATTCTGCTGAGCTACAACGCGCTGCTGCTGGTGAAGGCCTTTTACAGACTAGAAAAAAGACGCGAATCCAAATGAATTACTTCTGGCTAAATTGCATTTTTCTAGCAGCCGTTTTATTGCTGGCTCTTCCGGTGATGGCACAGATTAAGTGGCGTGCCATTGCCTACGCCACCGCAGCACTGTTGGCAATAACTGCAATTTTTGACAACGTAATTATTGGTTTGGGCATTGTTGCCTATGACCCAGCGCTAATTTCTGGCATCAAGGTGGGCCTTGCCCCTATTGAAGACTTTGCCTACAGCCTTGCAGCTCCTCTATTAATAACTGTGATTTTGGAATATACGAAAGTTCTCAAGTGGAAGCGCTGAAGCAACTATTTTGGTCTTCGCGGCCGATCTCTTGGATCAACACCGCCTACCCGTTTGGGCTTGCTTACTGGTTAGCCACCGGAGACACCGGGCCTACCCTTTGGCTTGGAGCCTTGTTCTTTTTGATTCCCTACAACCTGCTGATGTATGGAATAAACGATGTCTTTGACTACGAAAGCGATCTTCAGAACCCGCGAAAGGGCGGCATCGAAGGCGCGCTGCTGTCACCAAGGTGGCACGCGCTCACAGTAAAAGCCGCGGTCTGGAGCTGCCTGCCCTTCGTTGCATTTCTGACGGTAGTTGGCAACAGCTTTTCAACCGGGGTGCTCTACCTAACCCTTTTCATGGTTATTGCTTACAGCGCGAAGGGGCTTAGGTTCAAAGAAAAGCCTTTTCTTGATTCGCTGACCTCAAGCAGCCACTTTGTTGGCCCGGTAAATTTTGGCCTCGCACTTGCCGAGGTAGACCTTACTCAACCAACTATTTTGCTTTCAATTTTTGCCTTCACCCTTTGGGGAATTGCCTCGCACGCATTTGGCGCGGTTCAAGATGTTGCGGCGGATCGCCAGGGTGGCATTTCGTCAATCGCTACCATCATTGGCGCAAGGGCAACGGTTTGGCTAGCGCTTGCGGTTTATGCGGCGGCGGCTGCGTTGCTGCTGTTTTTGAGTTTTCCATATTCGTTGGCAGCTTTGGCCGCTGTTCCGTATCTAGTGATTGTTGCTCCGTTTTGGAGAATCACCGATGAAACCTGTGAACTCGCAAACGCCGGTTGGAAGAAATTTATTTGGCTAAATTTCATCGCCGGCGCAATAGTTACCTTGCTGGTTATCTAGCCTGATAGTTAGGCAGCTGTTCATCGCGGTGTCGCCAACGAATCAGATTTCTGGCATCAAAACCTGAGCTACAAATTGCGCAGCTGAGCATCTTTCTTGGCTTGCGATATCTGTAGTGCCTATGCCCTGCCGGGCAAACACCAATCCAGGGTGCGGTCTCTACCGCAATTTCTGTGCCGGTAAATTCTTCATTGCGGTAACCAATTGACTTGGCAACCTTCAACCACTTCTTGGTGTGCCCTGCAGATTTTCCGGCTAGCGCATGGGCAACCTCATGAAGCACCACTTGAAGAGTCTCATCCATGGTGTGAATGTCAACCATATATCTAGAGATTGAAATTACTTTGTCTGTGTAATTGCAAAGCCCGGCTCTGCGCTTTGCGCTATCAAATTCAAATCTCCACTGGGTCATATCTAAGTGCTCGGCCATTTTGGTTTCTGCCATTAATCGCACGTAGTCATAACGATCACAACTCATTCGAAGGTATCGGTGTTTGCCTTTATTAAATTCACGACCGGATTGAAAACCAACATTTTCAAGTCGTGCAATTGTTGGCAGGTCAGAAATTTCAACCACGGTTTTGATGACTTCTTGATTTCGCTGATCAAAATTCTTAGCAAGCATAGAAATTAGCGAAGCCTCATCATCAAGAAGCGGAGCCAATAATTCGTCTTCGTACGCCATATGTTTCAAGGTTACCTTGAAGGATATTTTGAGACCCTAAAGTGCCTATTTAGAGTTATGGGACAAATTTATAAAACACGAAGGCAACTTGCCGAAACTGCCTGCTTGCCAGTAAACACGCCACTAGATTCTGTTTTATGACACAAAACAACACAGGCTCTGCCAAGGCAACCTCAATCGAAA
>JAHEGM010000038.1 GCA_024645105.1 Rhodoluna sp. | reverse complement strand
AGTACATCTTGCAGAATGTCTACGCGCAAATTGATGGAGCCGAACCGCAGGATGTTCCCAAAGAAATTATCGTTCCGGCACTGCCCGATGATGCGCCGGAAATCTCTAGATGGCTAGCGGAACTAAAAGGTAAAAAAGTAGACCTACACATTGCTCAACGTGGCGACAAGGCAGCGCTGGCAAGCACTGCGCTAACCAACGCAAAACACGCGTTGATGCTCTATAAGACCAGGAGAAGTGCAGATTTCACGGCACGCGCTGATTCACTATCGGGAATTCAACGAGCACTGAACCTTTCTTCCGCGCCACTGAGAATAGAGTGTTTTGACGTCTCGCACCTTGGCGGAACAAATGTAGTTGCTTCCATGGTTGTCTTCGAAGACGGGCTACCCAAGAAAGATCACTACCGAAGGTTCTCGATCGAAAACACCACCGATGACACCGAATCCATTTATCAGGTGCTCTCTCGTAGGTTGAAGTATTTGAAAGAACCCAACACCGATGAAGAAGCGTTGGAGAATCAGGCTAAGTTTGCCTATCGCCCTTCGCTGTTGATAGTTGACGGAGGTCTTCCTCAGGTAAACGCGGCACAGAGAGCAATCAACGACTCCGGAGTTGCAGGTCTCACCGTTGTGGGTCTTGCCAAACGTCTTGAAGAAGTATGGAGGCCCGGATCAGACTTTCCGGTGATTTTGCCAAGAGCAACAGATGAACTTTTTCTTCTGCAACGAATTCGTGACGAAGCGCACCGCTTTGCAATTACCTATCAGAGGCAAAAGCGCTCGAGCAGCATAAGCAGCACACTGGCTGAAATTCCAGGACTCGGCGAGAAGCGAGTTCACGCCCTACTCAAACGTTTTGGCTCGGCTAAGCGACTCAAGCTTGCCTCTGCAGACGAGATTGCCGAGGTAGCCGGTATTGGCCCGATTCTGGCACAGCAAATAGTCCAGTCATTGATTTCCTAAAACCGGTTCTTCGGCGTGTCGCAAACGGCTAGACTTCTAGCATTCCGCGTCACAGCGGGCAACACGCCGTAAGGACTGGGGGCCACATGGGTATCGAAAGGAAGCACGAGCTTCTGATCGTAACCGGCATGTCCGGGGCCGGTCGCTCGACCGTGGGTAACGCGCTGGAAGATCTTGGTTGGTATGTGGTTGATAACCTGCCGCCGCAGATGCTTGGTCCGATTGCCGATCTTTTTACCCTCACCAAAAATCCGCTACCAAGACTTGCGGTCGTCATAGACGTACGCGGTGGAGATTTCTTCAGCGAACTTAGCGAGCACCTAAACTCCCTTCGCACTAGAAGCATCAATTTGCGAGTTCTGTTCTTAGAGGCCTTTGACTCAACCCTGGTAAAAAGATTTGAGTCGGTTCGCAGACCACACCCTTTGCAAGGAAACGGCACGATACTCGACGGCATAGCCGAGGAACGACTCAGACTGCTGAGCCTCAGGGAATCGGCTGATGTGATTATTGACACCAGCGATCTAAACGTGCACCAGCTTTCAAACAAGATTGCCGAGGGTTTTTCACTTGAGCAAACTCGCAAGCTGCAAATCACAGTAATGAGCTTTGGTTTCAAATACGGACTACCATCTGACGCAGACCTGGTTGCCGATATGAGGTTCTTGCCTAATCCTTTCTGGCAGGAGTCGTTGCGCCCCTTTACCGGCGAAGACCAGAAGGTTTCTGACTTTGTGCTGTCCCAACCTGGCGCCAGTGAATTTGTCACAAGTTATCTTGCGGCACTCAAACCTGTGCTTCGCGGCTACCTGCAAGAAAACAAGAGATACGCAACCATTGCCATTGGTTGCACCGGCGGAAAACACCGATCGGTTGCCGTATCTAGAGCACTAGCCGAAGAATTATCAAAACTTGAAGACGTAGCAATTAGCATCAAGCACCGTGACTTGGGCAAGGAATAGGGGAAACCATGGCACTTACGGCAGATCTCAAGGATGAGCTTGCCCGCATCGACATAAGCAAAAATGCCGTGCGCGTAGCAGAGCTCTCAACAATTCTCAGATTCTCAGGCGGCCTGCACCTTATTTCTGGCAAGGTTGCGGTTGAGGTTGAACTAGACACCGCACAGTTGGCGCGCAGAGTTCGCAAAGATTTGGCCGAGCTTTTCGGAATCGATAGCGAACTGGCCATAATTTCGGCAAGTGGTATTCGCAAGAGCAGCCGCTACCAGGTGCGCGTGATCAAGCAGGGCGATGTCTTGGCTCGCCAAACTGGTCTGCTTGATCAGCGCGGCCGTCCGGTAAGAGGACTGCCGGCGAATCTGGTTTCTGGTTCAATTCCTGAAGCCCAAGCAGTTTGGCGCGGCGCGTTTTTGGCCCACGGTTCACTAACAGACCCGGGCCGCTCTGCGGCGCTAGAAATTACCGCACCAGGAAACGAAGCGGCTATGGCTTTGGTTGGTGTGGCTCGTCGCCTTGGCGTCACAGCAAAGGCTCGCGAGGTTCGCGGGGTGTACCGAGTTGTCGTGCGCGAGGGCGAAGCCATTGCAACCATGCTCACTCAAATGGGCGCCCACACCCAGGTCTTGCGATGGGAAGAAATGCGCTTGCGCCGAGAGGTAAGGGCTACCGCCAACCGCTTGGCCAATTTTGATGACGCCAACCTTCGCCGCTCAGCCCAAGCGGCCGTTGCGGCGGGAGCTCGAGTAGAGCGCGCCCTTGAGATTCTTGGCCCTGAGATTCCAGAGCATCTGCTCTACGCGGGCCAGCTGCGCCTTAAGCACAAGCAAGCAAGTCTCGACGAGCTGGGTCACCTTGCTGAGCCAGCAATGACCAAGGACGCCATCGCCGGCCGAATCAGAAGACTCCTGGCCATGGCTGATAAGCGTGCCGAGGAGCTGGGAATTCCAGCTACCGACGCCTTCTTGCCGGATGATCTCGACGAGTAGCCAGAAAATCAGGCATAAATCGGTGTTTTTCCAAGTTAGTCTTTCCATAACCCCAAAAAGGAGCAAATTATGAGCAAATACGTTCTTCCTGAGCTGACCTACGACTACGCAGCGCTTGAACCAAGCATTTCGGCCAGAATCATGGAACTGCACCACTCAAAGCACCACGCAGCCTATGTGGCAGGTGCCAATTCAACCCTTGATTTGCTAGAAGAGGCTCGCGCCAAGAATGACTTCACCTGGGTAAACAAGCTACAGAAGGATCTGGCCTTCCACCTAGGCGGCCACGTCAACCACTCGATTTTCTGGAATAACCTGGCTCCAGCTAACAGCGACCGCCCTCAGGGCGAGCTAGCTGCCGCTATCAACGAGTACTTTGGCTCATTTGAGGCCTTCCAGGGGCACTTTAACGCGGCCGCAATGGGCATTCAGGGCTCGGGCTGGGCATTTTTGGCCTGGGACAGCCTAGGTCAGCGCCTAATCATTGAGCAGCTGTATGACCAGCAGGGCAATGTGGTACCGGCAAGCGTTCCGCTATTGATGCTGGACATGTGGGAGCACGCCTTCTACCTGGACTACCAGAACGTAAAGGGTGACTACGTAAAGGCCTTCTGGAACATCATTAACTGGGCCGACGTACAGGCACGTTTCGAGGCTGCTCGCAGCAAGACAAGCGGTCTACTGCTAGTCTGATAGAGGTTTTCCACCCAACGACGCGTGGCAATTAGCACCAAAATACTCAAAAAATACGCGTCGTTTTACGACGCCCGAACCTCTTGGAGAACTAAGTGGCTACTCGTGTTGGAATTAACGGCTTTGGCCGTATTGGTCGTAACTACCTTCGTGCATTGCTTGCAAAAGGTAGCGATCTACAAATCGTTGCAGTAAACGACCTAAGTGACCCAAAGTCACTTGCTCACCTTCTAAAGTACGACTCAGTTACCGGGCGCCTGCCTCAGGAAGTCACAGTAGACGGCCAGAACATCATCGTTGGTGGACAGGTAATCAAGGTTCTTGCAGAGCGTGACCCAGCAAACCTAGGCTGGGGAGACCTTGGCGTTGACATCGTGATTGAGTCAACCGGTCGTTTCACAGATGCCGAAGCAGCTCGCGCGCACATCACTGCGGGTGCCAAGAAGGTTCTAATCTCAGCGCCAGCAACCGGCGATGCAGAGACATTCGTTATCGGTGTAAATGAGCACCTTTACGACAACGAGAAGCACCACATCATCTCTAACGCTTCATGTACCACCAACTGCTTGGCTCCGTTTGCCAAGGTCTTCAACGACAAGTTTGGTATCGAGAACGGTCTTATGACCACTGTTCACGCTTACACCGCAGACCAGAACCTACAGGACGGCCCTCACGGCGACCTGCGTCGTGCACGTGCAGCAGCAATCAACATTGTTCCTTCTTCAACCGGTGCAGCAAAGGCTATTGGCCTAGTTCTACCAGAGCTAAAGGGCAAGCTTGATGGCTACGCACTTCGCGTACCAGTTCCAACCGGCTCAATCACTGACCTAACTTTGGTTTCAAAGACCGATGTGACCGTTGAAGAGATCAAGGCTGCATACAAGGCAGCATCTGAGTCTGGCCCAATGGTTGGCATTTTGAAGTACACCGAGGACGAGATCGTTTCAAGCGACATCGTGACAGACCCGCACTCATCAATCGTGGACGCAGGTTTGATCAAGGTTATTGGTCGCACAGTAAAGATCAGCTCTTGGTACGACAACGAGTGGGGTTACTCTAACCGTCTAGTTGAACTAACCGAACTAGTCGCTAGCAAGCTCAAGTAACTCTAGAAATCAAGCCAAAGAAAACTAAATGCGTACACTCTCCGACCTGCCTAATCTTGACGGAAAGCGGGTAGTAATCCGCTGCGACTTCAATGTTCCACTGGATGGAACTCGCATCACCGATGACGGTCGCATCGTTGCTTCCTTGCCGACAATCAAGTACCTGGTCGAAAAGGGCGCCAAGGTAGTGGTTATCTCACACCTTGGTCGCCCAGAGGGTGCACCAGATTCAAAGTACTCCCTAGAGCCAGCTGCATTGCGCTTGGGCGAGTTGCTTGGCCAACCGGTCTTCTTTGCTTCAGACACAGTCGGCAGCGAAGCTAAGGGAGCAGTAAAAGCTCTCGATAACGGTGGGGTCGTGGTTCTTGAAAACCTAAGATTCAACCCTGGCGAGACCAGCAAAGATGCAGCGGAGCGCGAAGCATTCGCGGCAAAGCTTGCGGAGTTTGGTGATTTCTTTGTCAGTGATGGCTTCGGAGTTGTGCACCGCAAGCAGGCATCGGTTTATGAACTGGCTAAGGCGCTGCCCTCAGCGTGTGGGCTATTAATTGAAAAAGAACTAGAGGTTCTGACTCAACTAACCAGCACCCCGCAGCGCCCATACGCCGTAGTGCTTGGAGGTTCAAAAGTTTCAGACAAGCTTGGCGTGATTGATCACCTGCTGCCAACAGTAAACAAACTGCTTGTTGGTGGCGGAATGGTGTTCACCTTTCTAGCGGCTCAGGGCCACAAAGTAGCAGCGTCACTTCTTGAGGTTGATCAGATTGACACCTGCAAGGAATACCTAAAACGCGCCGCCGAACTTGGCGTTGAAGTCATCTTGCCAACAGACATAGTGGTTGCTTCAAAATTTGGAGCAGACGCAGAAGTTGCGGTGACAGCTGCGGATGCAATTGAATCAAGTCCTTTTGGTGCGACTGGCCTAGGTCTTGACATTGGCCCGGAATCTGCCGAAAGATTTGCGACTGAAATTGCCTCAGCAAAAACCGTCTTCTGGAATGGACCAATGGGCGTTTTTGAAATCGATAAATTTGCAAACGGTACACGCGCAGTAGCCAAGGCACTGACCGAAGTTCAGGGCTTGAGCGTTGTTGGTGGAGGAGACTCCGCCGCAGCTGTTCGAATTCTTGGCTTCGAAGACAATCAGTTTGGCCACATCTCTACCGGTGGCGGTGCAAGCCTTGAATTCCTAGAAGGCAAGACCCTTCCTGGCCTAGACATTCTTAACTAATCAAAAAGAGGACCCAAAAATGGCACGCATTCCACTGATCGCTGGTAACTGGAAAATGAATCTAGATCACCAACAGGCGATTGCTTTGGTGCAGAAACTTTCTTGGACCTTGCGTGATGCAGCTCACGACTACAACGGTTGTGAAGTTGTGGTGTTCCCACCATTCACCGACATCCGAAGCGTGCAGACACTCATGGATGCAGACAAGCTTGAGCTTGGTTTGGGCGCTCAAGACCTATCTAAGTTTGACTCAGGAGCCTTCACCGGCGAAGTATCCGGTGCCTTCCTGAAGAAGCTTGAGGTTAAGTACGTACTTATTGGCCACAGCGAGCGTCGCAGTTACCACAACGAAGATGATGAGACCGTGCAGGCTAAAACCGCAGCGGCCTTCCGTCACGGAATCGTTCCGGTGATTTGCGTGGGCGAGACACTAGAGGAGCTAGAGACTCAAGGTCAGAGCGCGGTTCCGGTACGCCAGACCCTTGCAGCCCTGGCTGGGCACGAAAAACTTGGCGATTTCGTGATTGCCTACGAGCCAGTCTGGGCAATTGGCACCGGCAAAGTTGCCAGCCCTGAAGAGGCAGCGACAGTCTGTGGAAAGATTCGCGAGGCCATCTCGGCGGAGCACGGCCCAGAAATTGCCGATGCAACCCGTATTTTGTACGGCGGTTCGGTCAAGGCCAATAATGTTGCTGGGTTCCTTCGCAGCCCAGAAGTTGACGGCGTTTTGGTTGGCGGTGCCAGCCTGGATGCCGATGAGTTCAGCGGTATCGCTCGTTTCCAGAAGCACATCGCTCTATAATTTCTAAGAACCCTAAATAAAAGGACAAAACCCATGGCAGCGCTTCAGATCGCACTTCACGTGCTTCTAGCAATCACCAGCCTTTTGCTGACCCTAATGATT
>JAHEGM010000037.1 GCA_024645105.1 Rhodoluna sp. | reverse complement strand
CAAGAACGGGTTTTTGAAACTCGGGAGCCTCATCTAAAAAGAGCACTCCGTTGTTCGCCAAAGAAATCACGCCCGGCCTTGGCATTCCCAATCCCCCGCCCACCAGTGATGAAACCGAGGCGCTGTGATGAGGCGCTTCGAAAGGTGGCCGAAGAACCAGTGAATCCTCGGCGATGTTTCTACTCCCCGAAATAGAGAGCACGGCGGTTGTTTCTAGTGCTTGATCAAGACTCATGTCTGGAAGGATGCTGGTTAATCGCTCAGCCATCATGGTTTTACCCGCCCCGGGAGGACCCACCATCAAAAGGTGATGCCCACCGGCTGCGGCAACCGTGAGTGCCTCAACCGCATCTTCTTGCCCAAGCACATCTGCCATATCAAGCTGAATAAAAGATTTTTCATCAATTACCAGTTCTGAGATTCTTCCGTTTGATGCCTCAGCAATGTCCTGCTTCTGATCGAGATCAAGGTTTGCCCCGTGCAACCTGGCGACCTCGCGAAAATTACTAACCCCAATAATGTGCATACCCTCAACCAACGAGGCCTCGGCAAGATTTGCAGCTGGAACAATCGCGTTTGAAAAACCGGCTTTCTTGGCCACCAGCAAAGAAGGCAAGATTCCGTGGATTTTGCGCACCGATCCGTCGAGCCCCAATTCGCCAAGGTGCACCCACTCGGCAATTGAATTTGTCTTCAACTCGCCGACGGCTGCGAGAACGCTAACGGCAATAGCAAGGTCAAAACTCGAGCCCTGCTTGCGCACCGAGGCGGGTGAGAGGTTAACAGTGACTCTTCTGTCTGGCATCTTTAGACCGCTGTTTTGAATAGCTGCCCGCACCCGGTCTTTGGCTTCGCTGAGCGAAGCATCTGGCAGTCCAACTAAAACAAAGCCAGGCAAACTACTTGAAATCTCGGATTCAACTTCAACTATTGTGCCGGCTAAACCTAAGAGGCTTACGGCGAAAGATTTTGCCAGCAGCAATTTGCGCGGCACTAGAAGACCTGCTTCAGGTGCTCTATGGCAACTTTGCCGTTGAGCACCATTACGGCAATTGCGTCTGCTCTGAGCTTCAAGCCGAATGTATCGTTTTGTTCGCACCACTGGGCAATCAGTCTGCGCATACGCGCTATCTTTGCCGCAGTTATTGCCTCAAAAGGATGCCCGTAGCCCGATCCATTTCGAGTTTTTACTTCTACGAAGATAAGTTTTTGATTCTGCCTGGCAATCAGATCTATCTCGCCGGCTGATGTGCGCCAGTTTCGCGCGACGATGCAATAACCGCGGTCTTCAAGATATTTTGCGGCAAGGTCTTCCCCGTATTTTCCCAGCAACTGCTTTTGACTCATGACCCAAGCATGATTGAGCAACATTCGCAGATAGCGAGAGTTGCAGAAACTGTGGAGAAGTGGCTACTCGCCTACTGCAAATTCTTTAGGCAGGTTGAAGCTGGCGTCAGTCAACTCTTCTACGTTGACGTCCTTAAATGTGAGCACTCGAACGCTCTGCACGAATCTATCGGTGCGGTAAATGTCCCACACCCAAACATCTTTCATGTTTAATTCAAAGTAAAAATCCGTTGGAGTGTCCACCCTGTGCAGGTCAACCTCGTTAGCCAGATAAAAGCGACGCTCGGTCTCAATCACAAATTTGAAGGTTCCAACCACGTCGCGGTACTCGCGATACAGGGCAAGCTCAGCTTCTCTGTCGTAGTCTTCGAATTCGTTCTCGTCCATTGCTAAAAGTCTATTCCTCTAGCCGGCCAGAATCTTAGTTAGCCAGGTCACCCGGTGCTCTTTGCTCGGCCCCAGGGACCTAACGGCCTCTATGTGGGTTGCCGAGGCATAGCCCTTGTGCCCTTCTAACCCATAGCCCGGCACCTTGTTGGCCAAGTCAATCATCAGGTTGTCGCGAGCGACTTTGGCGATTACAGAGGCGGCGGCAACCGATACGCAATCGCGGTCAGCCTTGGTTCGAACGACAACGTTTAGCCCGCTGGCTTTGGGGCCGATCCAATTGTGTGAGCCGTCGAGAATAATAACTGCCCCGTCGCGCATGACCTCTTGACGGAACGCGGCATCTGCAAATATTTGCTCCAGCGCCGACGCGCCGGCCGAGGCCAATGCGGCAACGATTCCACTAGCATCTATGTCTGCGGCTGAAACCATTCCGACCGCAGAATTTAGAACCCAGTCAGAGACCGGATCAACGATCTCGTTTCTAACCTTTTCGCTGATCAGCTTTGAATCACAAAGTTTCTCTGGCCACGCCGTTGCCGCTTTTGGATCGTTCTTGTCTAGAACTGCAACACCCACCGCAACCGGTCCGGCAATGGCACCGCGCCCAACCTCGTCCATGCCAATTACAAAGCGCGGCCCAGAGGCCCAGAGCTCGTTTTCTAAGCTAAGGCTTGGGTACGTTTTTGAAGACATCAGAGTAGTTATCTAGCCAGGTAAAGTTGCTAAACGGCCAGGTCACTAGGAATGCGCGGCCGACGACAAATTCTTTTGCAACAAAGCCCTTGCTCGGCAGGTCCTCGTGAAAGCGTGAATCGGCCGAGTTATCTCGGTTATCGCCCATTACCCAAATCGAGCCTTCTGGAACGGTGACATCAAAGTTCATATCCGATGGCTTTTTATCGGGTGCTAAATAGGTTTCAGAAATGGCACTGCCATTGATTGTGATTTTGCCATCGGCATCGCAACAAACCACGTGGTCACCGCTTACACCAATTACTCGCTTGACTAGGTGCTGGCTGCTGTCTGGTGCGGTAACGCCAAATGCTGAAAGCACCCAGTCGGTCACTGCGGTAATCGGGTCAAGTTCGGGGGTCTGAATTTCGCCGAGCCAGCCGCCCGGATCTTTGAACACAACTACATCGCCACGATTTATCGGAACCAAATCTGGCACCAGCTCGTTGACGATGATGCGGTCATCAATCTGCAGTGTTTCAAGCATTGAACCAGACGGAATAAAAAATGAGCGAATCAAGAAAGTCTTGATTAAAAGAGAAAGCACCAGCGCGGTACCGGCAATCACAAGTAGGTCAATAAAGAAGGAAACGAAAATGTTTTTTCTAAATCGACGCCACTTAGTGTTACGGCCGCGTGGTGCTTTTCTTGTTGGGCTTTGGAACTGCCCGAGGTCTGTCATGTCTTAAGGCTAGATGCTAAAACCGGATTTATACCTAAATTTAGGCGTTGTCGCGCTTTTCCTGAATCTTTGCCTTCTTACCGCGAAGATCGCGAAGGAAGTAAAGCTTCGCACGGCGAACTGCACCGCGGGTTACAACTTCAATCTTCTCGATTACTGGTGAGTGCACTGGGAAGGTACGCTCTACGCCTACCTGGAAAGAAATCTTACGAACGGTAAAGGTTTCACGAACTGATTCGCCTGAACGACGAATAACGATTCCCTTGAAAACCTGAACACGGCTACGGTTACCTTCCACGATGTTTACGTGAACGTTAACGGTGTCACCAACGCGGAACTCAGGAATGTCTGAACGAAGAGACGCTGCGTCTACTGAGTCAAGAATGTGCATTTTTGTATCGCCTTCTGTTACTGCGCGCAGGTCAACAACGGGTAAGTAATTGATGTTTTGTTGCCCTTAGTGGCTTTGCTCCCCTGCGGCAGAGCGTCTGAGCCAGACAACCTAATAAGTTTACCTGCCAAACACCGATGTCGGCAAGCGAGCTTCGGCTAGAACCCAGATAAATAGGGCTATTCGGGCAGTAAATCGGGTCTAACTCGCTTGGTGCGATCAACCTGTTGCTCGTGACGCCAGGCTGCAATCGCTGCATGGTGTCCGCTTAGCAGCACCTCTGGCACAGCAAACCCTCGCCACGATGCCGGTTTGGTGTAACTCGGATACTCCAATAGGCCATCAGAATGAGATTCTTCAACCAGGCTCTCGGCGTTGCCAATCACGCCAGGTATCAAGCGAGCAACCGCTTCAATCATGGCTAATGCGGCTACCTCGCCGCCGTTCAAAACGTAATCGCCGAGGCTAATCAAACGCACGTTTGCTTTAGTTTCGGCGTAATCAACAACTCTTTGATCAATGCCCTCATACCTGCCGCAGGCAAAAACAATGTGATCAAGTTCGGCCAGCTCTTGAGCGGTTGCCTGCTTGAATTGTTCGCCTGCAGGGGATGTAAAAATGATCGTGCAATTTCCGTCAGCCGGAAGTATCTCGTCGAACGCCTCGCCCCAAGGTTCTGGCTTCATGAGCATTCCTGCACCGCCGCCGTATGGGCTGTCGTCTACTGTTTTGTGCTTATCGTGCGTGAAGTCACGCAAATCGCGCACGTGTAAGTCAATTAAATTTTTTTCGCGGGCTTTGCCGAGAAGTGAAAGGTCTAGGGCCTTAAAGTAATCCGGAAAAATCGTTAGTGCATCAATACGCATTAAGCGCCTTAGTTGCTTGAACTATCGTTCACGCCGTCTGAATTTAACGTGCGCTCAAGAAGATCGCGAATAGCCGCAAATGCTGCCGGCTGTTCCTCGAGTGGCAAAGCCGATACTCGAGCAAGTTCATCTTGTACTTCTTGGGTTAGATCTTCTGACATGCCTTAAGCCTATTCGTAAAGTGCTGGTTCTACATCCAGCCCATAAATTGGGGTTTCCGAGGCATAAATTACCGCGCAGGCTGCTCTTAGAGCCGCAAGCGACTTTGGGTCGCCGTGCGTGACGATTACCTTATTGCCAAGCAGCTCAACCTCGGCACCTTTGCAGGCATAGCCGTGTTTAGTCTTTTTTGGCAGGTCATAATCTTTCAGCAGTTCGGCCATCGTGCCAATTATGAACTTTGGGCGATCTTCTTTTTTTACACCAAGAACCTCTTTGCGAGTGCTGATTCCAGTCATCACCAGCACCGAATCAATACCCGCTCGATTTGCTCCGCGAATATCAGTGTCAATTCGATCACCAACAAAGATGGGCTCTTTTGCACCAAAATGTTCAACCGCGGCTTTATAAATTGCCACCTCTGGCTTACCTGCCACAATTGGCAGTTGACCTACCGCTGTGTGCACGGCCGAAACCAGGGTGCCATTTCCTGGAGCAATTCCTTTTTCGCGCGGAATGGTCCAGTCTTGGTTTGTCGCCACCCACTTTGCCCCGTTGGCAATTGAGTAAGAGGCTTCGGCTAAATCGTTCCAGGCCACACTCGGATCAAAGCCTTGAATTACACCGGCGGGCTTGTCATCTGAAGACTTGACCAATTCAAATCCGGCTTCAACCACTCTGGAACGCAGCCCTTCGCCGCCAACCACCAAGACTTTGGAGCCGGCAGGAATCAGGGTTGCCAGAATATCCACACCGGTTTTTGCCGAGCCAATTACATTTTCTGGCGCGGTCAAGATTCCAAACCCCGATAACTGATCTGCGATGGTCTCAGGCTTACGTGATGAATTATTGGTCACATAGCCAACCGGTATGTCGGTAGCCAAAAAAGTGTTGATGGTTTCCGGTGCGTCTTGAATGGCATCGGTGCCCTCATAAATAACCCCGTCAAGGTCGCAAAGCACTACGTCGTACTTGCCCCAAACGGTGGCACTCTTTTTACCAAACATTGAAAACAAATCGCATTTGCCTTAGCGGCCGCGTGCGCTTCCACCCGGACGGCTCAAACCGCCGCCCTTGCCGCGGCTGTTGCCGCCGCCAATTTTGCCGCCGCCAAAAGTGCCGTTGCCACCAAAAGTGTTTTTAGACTTGCGAATCTCATCAAGAGACGGACGCTTCTTTTCTTCGCCGGTAGTTTCGGCAGCAGGCTTCTTATCTTCGTTAGATTTATCGGTCATTTCGTGGTTCTCGCTTCCAAGCTTCACGCTCGATTGGTTTTTCTACATACTCAGGAATTTCAATTTCTTCCAGTACAGAGAAGACTTCGTCCTCCGGTTGCTGATAACCCGAGTAAGCCTGCTCGGCTCTCTCGGCAAGCTTGCGCCAGCGTTTAGATTCTTCATCGCGGCCAAGCACCGATAGCGTTTCGGCGTAGGCGTGAAACAGCGGCGCCGAGTAGTCAAATACTTTCTCCGGGTTTAGCTCTGGTATCTGCAATTCAGCTAAGGCAAGTTCGTTTTGATTTAGATCAAGACGCGCACCAGACATCACAATTGCCAAGTTCACGCGAACCTCAGGCGATAACTTGTTGCGATCAACCTCTCGGCCCAATTCCAACCCGCGTTCAGGTCGGCCAAGGCCTCTTTCGCAGTCAACCATCAGCGGAACCTGGTCGTTAGAGCCAGAAATTCTTCGGTAGGTAAGTAGCTCACGAAGTGACAGAGCGTAATCGCCCACGCCATAGGCTGTGACACCTACGGTTTCGCGCACCATGCCAATTCGGCCGGCTCTTTCGGCTGCGGCAAGTGCGTGCTGGTGGGCAAGTTCTGGATCTTGGTCGTGCAAAATGCTCACCATCGCCAAGTGGCGGGCAACTTTTTCGGCATTTTCGGGAGTCAGGGTCTTGAGTTGAACACGAATGCCAAGCTCAAGATCTTTTTCAGTGATTTCGTCAGGAATCGGCGGGCTCTTTGGCTTATCGTAATCAATTGGCCTAGCCACTCGCTCTTGCCAAGCCGGGCGCGAACCACCAGAGTTTGGTCGAATTCCTCGACCACTGGGTGCGTCTTGACGACGATCGCGGCCGCCACGGCCGGAACCCTGTCCTGAATCTCGTTCACGCATATTTATCTCCTGTAAGCATTCTACAAATGCCATGAAACCAACACTTCTTAGTTAGAAATGAAAGTTAAACCAAAATGGCCACCTCGAAAGGTGGCCATTTTGTTAAATTAAGTCCGGCGGTGTCCTACTCTCCCACAAGGTCACCCTTGCAGTACCATCGGCGCAGGAGGT
>JAHEGM010000034.1 GCA_024645105.1 Rhodoluna sp. | reverse complement strand
GCTTAGGGTTCATGCCGCTCTGGCCTCCGGTTGTAATCCAAATACGCACCTTTCTATTCGCATTCATTTGAATCGGCTCTTTGGCCTAGATCAATTGGCAGAGTTTGGCATGTTTAGTCAGACCCAGCTTTTGCAGTTGCGCCAAATTTTAGAGAGCAAGGCAAGCTTCCTAATCTCCGGCGCAACCGGCAGCGGCAAGACCACCCTGCTTCGAGCAATGCTCGCCGAGTGCACCGCCGAAAGAATCATTGCCCTCGAAGACGTGGCAGAAATTGGAATTCAATCGGCCAATTTTGTTTCGCTGCAAACCCGTCAGGCAAATATCGAAGGCCGCGGTGAGATTGCGCTAGAGAAATTGGTGCGCGAATCTTTGCGCATGAGACCAGATCGTCTTGTAGTCGGCGAAGTAAGAGGCGCAGAACTTTTGGTAATGCTGCAAGCGCTAAATACCGGTCACCGGGGTGCCGGGGTAACCATTCACGCAAATTCATTGGCCGACGTCATGCCTCGAGTAAATGCCATCGGCCGAGCGGCCGGGGTAGATGCAAATTCCATGATGGAACAAATGCGTTCTGCGTTTCAGTGGATCATTCACGTGGAAAACCGAAGGGTGATTGAAATTGCCAGTGTTCAATAAAGCAGGGTTGCCTGAAGCTAACGAAGTCACGCTAAAAATTAGTGCCGCCAATTCGGTAAGACAAATCAGTGCGTTAGTCGCCGCCGGAATTCCGGCTGGGCAAGCAAGGCAAATGTGTGCCGAGCAAATTTCAACTCTTTCAAATTTAGAGCTCAAGCAATTTGAATTGGTTTGGAAGCTGGCTACCACGCTAGGCGGCCCAGTTATTATTGCGCTTTCTAGAATTGCGGCCGTCTTTGATCGCCAACAAAGAAATCGCAATGAGGTGGAACTTGCCTTTGCAGGCCCGCAGTCAACTTCAAAACTGGTAACCGGTCTACCGCTGATTGCCCTGGCCCTTGCCCAGTTGGTTGGCATGAATCCACTGGGCGCAATCACCGGTTCACCGCTTGGCCTGGTATCTGTCTGCCTTGGTGCTGGCCTATTGGTGCTAGGTAGGCAGTGGTCAAGGCGGCTGTTATCTAAAGCCCTGCCGCAAAGCCTTGACCCTGGCGCCTACATAGACTGCGTGCTGATTGGCTTGCAGGCGGGGTTGCCGCTACAGGCAGCTCGTGAGCGCGCCACAGAAATCTACTGGCAGTTTTATGAATTAGAGCCAAGCCCAGAAGACGAGGTTGCACTAAATCAAGCAGCCGAGCTTTCAAGAAATTCGGGGGCTGCGCTTTCAGAAATTCTGCTAACCACCGCCGACAGATTTCGCGACGAATTAAGTTTTGAAATTTCAAATCGTATTGCCAGGCTCGGCATCAAATTAATGATTCCTCTTGGGGTAGCGGTACTGCCGGCATTTATTTTGCTCTCGATTGTTCCAATCGCAATTAGTTTGCTGTCAAACGGGCAGCTTTAGAAAGGTAAAAAATGAAACACAATTTAATTTTGCAACTCAAAGATGAAACCGGTGCCGCAACCGCAGAATACGCAATTGCCACGATGGCTGCAGTTGGATTTGCTGGGCTTCTAGTTGTAATCATGCGCTCCGATGAGGTTCGCACCATTCTTTTTGATTTGGTGAAGAGCGCACTTACCTTCACAAATCCAAACGGTGATGCTGCCGCGCCAGCGCAATAGATTCGGTTGGCACTCTGAGCGTGGTTCGGTAACTGCCGAACTGGCCATCGCGATGCCGGCGGTTTCTTTGATTATTGGAATTACCCTGGGTGCTTTTGCGCTGCAAGTAGATCGCATGAAATTAGTTGATGTTGCCGCAACTTCTGCAAGAGCTCTGGCCAGGGGTGAAACTGAAGAGAGCATCAGGCAACTTGCTTCGCAAATGCTGGCGCAGCAACCAGGGTTTGATTTGCAATTTGCCATCCAAGAAACTCTGGCCTGTGTGACCTTGAGCAAAGAGATATCAATCGCCGGTCTCGGCGCCAACATGTTTCAGTTGGCAGAGACTTCTTGCGCCAGAAAGATGGGGCTCTAATGTGCGACGCGCCCATAGCGGCCGATTTTGCAAAAACAGATCGCGGCTCGGGCACAATTTTGGCTTTGGCCGCAATTTCGCTGGCTATTTGCCTATTTGGCCTAAGTCAGGTTTTGGCCTTCAACCTCATCAATCAGCGCCGTCTACAAACCACGGTGGATGCCATGGCTATTGCCGCCAGCGATGCGCTCAGGGGCCTAAATACTGGGTTTCCGTGCCCAACGGCCGGTCAAATAGGGCTAATTAACGGCGTGGGGCTTGACACGTGTCGTATTGTCGGATTCGAAGTGTTTATTTCGGCCCACTCCCAGGGGGTGGGTATAGTTCTAAGCGCGAACGCGCTGGCGGGCCCAAGTTACTGAAAAGTGACAAAACGGGCCCCTATAAAGAGGAGTAGCCCATTGGCTGGTAGCCACAAGCTAGTAATCGTTGAGTCACCGGCAAAGGCCAAGACGATTTCAAAGTATCTAGGTAGCGACTATGAGGTCCTGGCCTCGATTGGTCACATCCGTGATCTCGTTGACCCAAAGAACTTGCCTGCCGAGAAGAAGACCGGCTCCCTCAAGAAGTTCTCTATTGACATCGAAAACGACTTTGAGCCTTACTACGCCATTTCGGCCGGTAAGAACAAGACAGTCACAGACCTAAAGAAGGCCCTGTCTGGTGCTTCAGAGCTATACCTAGCAACGGATGAGGACCGCGAGGGTGAGGCCATCGCGTGGCACCTGCTTCAGGTGCTAAAGCCAAAGGTGCCGGTAAAGCGCATGGTGTTCCATGAGATCACCAAAGAGGCAATTCAGGCAGCCCTTGAGCACACCCGCGAGGTAGACAACAACCTGGTTCAGGCGCAAGAAACTCGCCGCGTGGTTGACCGCCTATACGGCTACGAGATTTCACCTATTCTTTGGCGCAAGATCAACCGCGGTCTTAGCGCTGGCCGTGTTCAGTCACCGGCCATGCGCCTTGTGGTTGAGCGCGAGCGCGAGCGTATGGCATTTGTGTCAGCCAGCTATCACGACGTTGAAGCCACTTTTGATTCACAGGTATCGGGTGAGCCACAGTTCGTGGCCAAGTTGCAGAGCATTGACGGCAAGCGAATTGCCACCGGGCAAAACTTTGACGACAAAGGCAAGTTGACCGGCGATGTAATTTTGCTGGATCAGAAGCAGGCAGACGCGCTCGCCGAAGCTGCCCGTTCGGCAAGTGCCAAGGTTGAGGTTGTCTCAGTTGAGTCAAAGCCAAGCACTCGTCGACCAGCTGCACCGTTTACAACTTCTACATTGCAGCAAGAGGCATCACGCAAGCTTCGCATGTCGGCCAAGCAAACAATGGATACCGCTCAGGGTCTTTACCAAGAGGGTCACATTACTTATATGCGTACCGATTCGCCAACGCTTTCCACTCAGGCAATCAATGCGGCGCGTACCCAGGCCAAAGAAATGTTTGGCGCCGAAATGGTTCCAGATGCGCCAAGAATTTATCAGGGTAAGTCAAAGAATGCGCAAGAGGCGCACGAGGCTATTCGCCCAGCTGGGGAAAACTTTGTGCACCCATCGGAGTTATCTCGTGTGCTGAGTGGTCGCGCCTACGATCTTTACGATTTGATATGGAAGCGCACCGTTGCCTCGCAAATGATGGACGCCAAGGTTTCAACCACCACCGCAAAAATTCAGGTGAGCCCACTTGCAGACGGTGGCGTTGCAGAGTTCACCGCATCGGGAACCGTTGTAACTTTCCGCGGCTTCATGGCCGCTTATGAAGAAAGCACCGATGAAACCCGCGAAGACGAGGCGGAAGAAAAAGAATCAAAGCTGCCAAATCTTTCAGTTGGTCAAAAGCTCAAGGCCGTTGAGGTAACCGCAAAGGATCACCAGACTTCACCACCACCTCGCTACACAGAGGCATCTTTGGTGAAGGCACTAGAAGAAGATGGCATTGGCCGACCTTCAACCTACGCGGCAATTCTTTCGACAATCATCAACAAGGGTTATGTCACCAAGCGCGGCCAGGCCCTTGTGCCCGCTTGGATTGCTTTCACAATTACCCGCTTCCTTGAAGAAAACTTTGGCAACCTAGTTGACTACGCCTTCACCGCGCAGATGGAGGAAGACCTAGACAAGATTGCTGCCGGCGAGCTAGACCGCAGCACCTGGCTGAAGAATTTCTACTTTGGCGATGACGGCAAGGTAGCCGGCTTGAAGCCAACCGTTGAAAACCTTGGCGACAGCGACCCGCGAGCCATCAACTCAATGGAGATTAAAGAGGGTGTGACTCTACGCACCGGTAAGTACGGTCCATACATTGAAATTTTTGGTGACCCAACTGCCGAGGGCCACGATGAAAACGGTCGCCGCATCGTCAACATTCCAGAAGGCTTAGCACCGGACGAGCTAACTCCAGATAAGGCTCAAGAACTTATTGATGCGCCAATCATCACCGACCGCGTGATGGGTGTTGATCCAGCAACCGGCTTTGACATTCTTTTCAAAGACGGCCGCTATGGTCCTTACGTGATGCTAGATGATGAGCACGCGCCAAAGCCAAAAACCGCTTCGCTTTTCAAGAGCATGTCGCCAGAGACATTCACTCTTGAAGAAGCAATCAAACTTTTGTCCTTGCCGCGCGTTATTGGTCAGGATCCTGAATCAGGGATTGACATCACCGCGCAGAACGGAAAGTTTGGCCCTTACATGCTCAAGGGTAAAGAATCTCGTTCACTGCAAACCGAGGATCAGATTTTTGAACTTGACCTTGCAGGCGCACTTGAGATTTTTGCTCAGCCAAAGTACGGCGGTCGTCGCACCGCGGCTACTCCGCTAAAGGAATTCGGCGAAGACCCGGCATCGGGTTTGGCAGTGGTGGCAAAGTCAGGGCAGTTTGGTTTGTACGTAACTGACGGTGCGGTAAACGCAACTGTGCCTAAAGACGAAAACCTAGAAGAGATGACCGCAGACACCGCCTTTGAACTTTTGGCAATTCGTCGCGAGAAGCTTGGACTTGAACCTGGCGAGGTGCCGGCAAAAGCGGGTAAGCCAAAGAAGAAGATTGCCAGCACAACCAAGGTTGTAAAAGCTGGAACCAGAAAGAAAAAAGTTAAGTAATGTCTGGTTTGTTCATCTCGTTTGAAGGCATTGATGGGGTTGGTAAGTCAACTCAAATTGATCTGCTTGAAAAACACCTGGGTGAACTTGGTCGAAAGACACTGCGCAGTTTTGAACCTGGCGGAACTGAACTTGGTCAAGAAATTCGCAATATGCTTTTGCACCGCAAGGGGCAGCTTGGCGCACGAGCCGAGGCGCTGCTATTCGCGGCAGACCGCGCCCACCACAGCGCAACCAAGGTAAAGCCTGCGCTGGCCGAGGGCACTGATGTGATTCTAGATAGATACCTAGATTCTTCTGTGGCCTACCAGGGCGCCGGCCGTGAGCTTGATGCCACCGAGATTCGCAACCTATCGTTGTTTGCGGTGCAGGGCCTGTTGCCAGATCTAACCATCTTGCTAGACATGGATGCCGCTGCCGCGCTTGCCCGCCGAGACAAGACCGGCAACACCCCAGACCGCCTCGAAAGTGAGAAGGTTGAATTTTTTGAGGCAGTGCGTCAGGGCTACCTGCAGCTTGCCGCCGCCGAACCGCAAAGATTCTTTGTGGTTGATGCCACTGCCAGCGTTGAAGAGATGGCCGCAGTTATTCGTGCGCGGGTTGATGAGTTGCTGAATTGAATTCAACCGTTTGGGCTGAACTGCTTGGTCAGCCAGAGGCTATTGCGCAACTTGAAATTGCAATTCGCGGCAAGGCCGATGGCGTTTATCACGCGTGGCTAATTACCGGCCCGCCCGGATCTGGCCGCTCAAACATGGCACAGGCTTTTGCGGCCGCACTGCTCTGCGAAAAAAACGGCTGTGCTGAGTGCAAGAGTTGCTTGATGGCAGCAGCCGGAAGCCACCCCGATATTTCCACATTGGCTACAGAGCGAGTGCAAATCTCAATTGACGAAGTGCGCGAGCTAGTTGCCAGTTCACAATTTGGTGGCTCGCTTGGCAAGTATCGAATCATGATTATTGAAGATGCCGACCGCATGCAAGAAAGATCTTCAAACGTTTTACTAAAGGCCCTAGAAGAACCACCAGCCGGCACGATTTGGCTTTTGTGTGCTCCATCAGAAGCAGACATGCTGCCAACTATTCGCTCGCGCGTTAGAAGAGTAGGCCTCAAGGTTCCGGCGGTTGAAGAAGTAGCGCGAATCTTGATTGAGCGCGATGGCATTGACGCCAAGCTAGCCAATCAGGTTGCCGCCGAGGCGCAGAGTCACATTGGCATGGCTCGCAGATTGGCCACTAGTTCTGAGGCCAGAAGTCGCAGGCGCGAAACGTTAATGGCGGCCTTGGCAATTAGCGGTGTTACCTCAGCGGTAAATACCGCAGAGCGCTGGCTAGACATTGCCAAAAAAGATGCCGAGGCATTAACCGCAGAGCGCGACGCCGAAGAGAAAAGCGCCATGATGAGATCACTTGGGCTTGCCGCGGGGGATGCCATTCCGGCAAACCTAAAAGCAGATATTCGTTCTCTGGAAGAAGGCCAAAAGCGCCGCGCCACCAGAAGCGTGCGTGACGGCCTAGACAGAATTTTGGTTGACTTACTTTCGCTTTATCGCGATGTATTGACTCTGCAAATTGGTGCAAACGTTGCCCTGGTGAATGAAGACCTTCGTTCTGGCATCACCGAGGTGGCCGGCATCTCAACAGCGGCCGAGACAATTCACAAACTAGAGGCAATCGCGCAGGCCAGAATTCGAATTGATTCAAATGTGCGAGATCTGATGGTGCTTGAATCTCTAGCCGTGCAGCTTCGCCGAAAGA
>JAHEGM010000033.1 GCA_024645105.1 Rhodoluna sp. | reverse complement strand
GCAGTCATTAACCGACGGCCCCTTCCATCTGCATCTCGATTAGCTTGTTTAGCTCGAGTGCATATTCCATCGGTAATTCTTTTGCGATTGGTTCAATGAATCCGCGCACGATCATAGCCATGGCCTCGTCTTCTGGAAGCCCGCGTGACTGAAGGTAGAACAGTTGCTCTTCGCTTACTCGCGAAACGGTTGCTTCGTGGCCCATTGATACGTCGTCTTCGCGAACATCAACCGCAGGATAAGTGTCTGAGCGAGAAATTGTGTCTACCAGCAAGGCGTCACAACGAACGGTGTTCGCTGAGTGGTGCGCCCCAGGCATAACCTTGATTTCACCGCGGTAAGAAGTACGACCGCCGCCACGTGCAATTGACTTAGAGATGATTGAAGAGCTTGTGTAAGGCGCAAGGTGAATCATCTTTGCGCCGGCATCTTGGTGCTGGCCCTCGCCGGCAAAAGCAACCGATAGAGTTTCGCCGCGTGCGTGCTCGCCGGCAAGAATAACCGCAGGGTACTTCATGGTTACCTTTGAACCGATATTGCCATCAATCCACTCCATGGTTGCGCCCTCGTGGGCGATTGCGCGCTTGGTCACCAAGTTATAAACGTTGTTAGACCAGTTCTGAATTGTTGTGTAGCGAACGCGGGCATTCTTCTTAATGATGATTTCAACTACCGCTGAGTGCAAAGAGTCAGAGTTGTAAATTGGCGCGGTGCAACCCTCGATGTAGTGAACGTATGAGCCTTCGTCGGCAATGATCAGAGTTCTTTCGAACTGACCCATGTTTTCGGTGTTGATTCGGAAGTAAGCCTGAAGAGGAATCTCAACGTGCACGCCCTTAGGTACGTAAACAAATGAGCCACCTGACCAAACCGCGGTGTTGAGAGCAGCAAACTTGTTGTCGCCGGCTGGAATCACGGTACCGAAGTACTCCTGGAAAATTTCAGGATGCTCTTTTAGCGCGGTGTCTGTATCCAAGAAGATGACGCCTTGGCGCTCAAGCTCTTCATTGATCTGGTGGTAAACCACCTCTGACTCGTACTGAGCTGCAACACCGGCAACCAGACGGTTGCGCTCTGCCTCAGGAATACCTAGTTTTTCGTAGGTGTTTTTGATTTCATCAGGGAGTTCTTCCCATGAGGTGGCTTGGCGCTCAGTCGAGCGAACGAAGTACTTGATGTTGTCAAAATCAATGCCCGAAAGGTCTGATCCCCAGCTTGGCATTGGCTTCTTGCCGAAGTAGTCAAATCCTTTGAGGCGGCGCTCTAACATCCACTCAGGCTCGCTCTTTAGAGCTGAGATGTTTTTGACTACGTCTTCGCTGATACCGCGCTTTGCAGTTTCTCCAGCGGCATCTTTATCGTGCCAACCAAACTCGTAGATTCCTAAGCTGTCTAGCTCTGGGCGTTCAATAATGATGTCGGACAAGCCGGCCTCCTGTTTTATGGGTCAGTTTCGAGTGGTTATCTCGACCTGGTTCAGTCCCTAGTTGCAACTGCACAATCAAACACAACATTCCCAACAGCGGGAAGCATCTTGCAGTGCCTGTGTAAAGATTGAGGAGTTGAAATAACTCGGAACGTTATTGAGTTTACTTCCGCAGGGCTTCGTTTGTAAGCCCACAATCCGAAAGGCCTCAAGTTTGTTTGCACGAGTAAAGAATTGGCCCATCGTTTCAAGTGCTCGGATCCCTCTTTATGGGTGGGCCTCTTTGGTTAGCCAGATTCTTATTGTTGTGACCGGTGGCATCGTGCGACTTACCGGCTCTGGCCTAGGTTGCCCAACCTGGCCCAAATGCACCGAGGAATCGTATGTCACGGTTCCCGAGATGGGCTTGCACGGAGTTATTGAATTTGCCAACCGGCTCTTGACCTTTGTCTTGGCACTGATTGCCCTACTCACCTTCTTGACAGTTCTAGCCCTAGGAAAGAAGCTCAGAAAAGGCCTGCTGCTACCGGCCTTGATTCTGGGTCTAGGAATTCCAGCCCAAGCCGTACTGGGTGGCTTCACCGTATTGACGCAATTGAACCCTTGGTTCGTTGGCGCTCACTTCGTGCTCAGCGGCATCATGATTGCTGTGGCCTCGCTACTGGTCTTCAGGGCTATGCCGCCAAAGCACGTTGCTGTCTCAAGAATGATTTGGTTGAGCGCTAATCCAATTGCGTTTGTTGGCGCGATAACAATTTTGGTTGGCGTTCTAGTCACCGGAGCCGGACCGCACTCTGGCGATGCCGAGAGCATCAGAAACGGCCTAGATCTAGAGCTGTGGCAACACCTGCACAGCTACCCTGGCTACCTTCTGCTGGTCTTAGTTCTGATTCAACTTGGACTACTTTCTAAGCGTGATCGCAGTGGCACCGAACGCAGTTATCAGCTTCGCGTCTCGGCTTGGTTGCTGGTGGTTACTATCGCCCAGGCAATCATCGGTGTTGCCCAGGCGCGTCTTGGCGTGCCGGCTGTGTTAGTTGCTTTGCACATGTTGGGTGCCTCTGTGATTTGTTCGCTTCTTACCTTTCAGTGGCTCGCAATTCGCGGCAAAACCTCAAGGGCCAATTAGTTGGCAAGGGTCTTTTGGTTCAGGCGAGATCTGCGCCTACAGGACAATATCGCTCTGAACGAGGCTATTGATGCAGCCAAGCAAGACGGTGACGGCAAGGTTTGTGGACTCTATGCACTAAACACCGATACCTTTTTTGACCTGAGCGGAATCAGGCAGCACTCGCTGGTTGAGTCCTTAGCTGCTCTGGGCGCAACCATGGCTGGAAAGTTGGTAATTAGGCACGGCAACATCGCCCAATCAGTCGTGGCAGCGGCAGTAGCGTCAAAAACCAAGACGGTACACGCAACGAGGGCCTTTGATCCGGCTGGGGTCGCCGAGCAAAACGAGGTGGGGCTGGCGTTAAAGGCTGCCGGAATTCACCTTCAGTTGGGCGATTCTTATTACGCGGTGGCACCGGGTTCCATCACCAAACCCGATGGCGGCCCGTACAAGGTCTACACACCCTTTTTCAACAACTGGTTCAGAGCAGGCTGGTCAGCACCGGTTGCGCTCGCCGAAGGGTTTGACTGGTGTGAGCCACTGGAGTGCCAAGGCCGGCCAAAGCCCACAGCAGATTCACCATTCAAGGTTCGCGCCGGCGAGGCGTTTGCTCTAGAAACCTTTGAAAAGTTCAAAAAACGAGCCCTATTTGACTATGACGAGCTCAGAAACCGGGCCGATCTAAGCGGCACCTCGCATCTGAGCCACGCACTGGCTTTTGGCGAGATTCACCCAAGGACCATCTTGGCCGATTTGGCAGATAGCCCGGGTCATAACGTGTTCCGCAAAGAGATTGCCTGGCGCGAATTTTATGCCGATGTTCTATGGCACAACCCGCAATCAGTGGACCAGTATTACGAGCCTAGATTCGCAAAAATGGCCTATGACAAGGGCAAGACGGCCGATGCCAAGCTAATCGCCTGGCAGCAGGGCCAAACCGGTTACCCAATGGTTGATGCCGGAATGAGGCAGCTATTGGCCACCGGCTGGATGCACAACCGAGTGCGCATGATTGTGGCATCTTTTCTGGTCAAAGACCTTCATCTTGAGTGGCAGCAAGGCGCCAAATGGTTCGAAAAGAATCTCAGCGATTTTGACCCGGCCTCAAATGCCCACGGTTGGCAGTGGACCGCAGGCTGTGGCACAGACGCGAGCCCCTACTATCGGGTATTTAACCCAATTTTGCAGGGCTATAAATTTGACCCGGATGGCAACTACGTGCGCAAATACGTGCCTGAATTGGCCCATATTCCAGGCAAAGCCGTGCATGAGCCTTGGTTGCTGGTTGACGGTTTGATTCACGGCTACCCGGCGCCGATTGTGGATCACGCGGTCGAGCGCGATGAGTCCTTGAGGCGACTTGAGGCAATCAAAGTGCCCAAATCCTAGTCAAAAAGCCTAGTTAATAAGGGCTAGATGGCCAGGTAAACCAGTGGATCCAGGGCCACGGCCACGAAAAGTGCTGTCAGATAGAGATTTGACAGGTGGAACAGGTTCATTGGCTTCTTCAGCTCGCCAATTTGACCCTCTTTATACAGCTTGTATGCGGCAAAAACGAACCAGGCACTGCCAATCAAGGCGGTAAGCGTGTAAATCCAGCCCATCGCGCCCATTGGAATAAGAAGCAGGGTGCTTGCCCCCACCGCCCAGGCGTAGATCAGAATTTGCTGGACAACAGTTTTGGTACTTCTGACCACTGGCAGCATTGGTACCCCGGCGGCGGCGTAGTCATCTTTGTATTTGACCGATAGCGGCCAATAGTGCGGCGGAGTCCAGAGGAAAATGATTAGAAACAGTACCCAGGCTGCCGGTGAAACCTCGCCGGTTACGGCTGCCCAGCCTATTAGCACCGGTGCTGCCCCGGCTGCCCCGCCCCAAACAATGTTTTGCGGGGTTCGACGCTTCAGCACCATTGTGTAAACGAGCACGTAGAAGAGCAGCGCTGCCAGTGAGATCAGTGAGGCAAGCCAATTGACCAGAAAACCAAGCCAGGCAACGGAAACGACTGTCAAAATCCAAGAAAAGACCAGAGCCTGCCTGCCGGTTAGTTCACCGGTAACCAGCGGACGGTTTTTGGTGCGACCCATGATCTTGTCGATATCGGTGTCAATGTAGCAATTGAAAGAATTTGCGGCACCGGCGCTAAGCGCCCCACCAACCAGGGTTGCAATCACTAGCCAGAAATCTGGCAAACCGCGCTGAGCCAAAATCATCGTCGGCAAAGTGGTGATGAGAAGCAACTCAATCACTCGCGGCTTGGTTAGGGCCAGATAGGCCTTGAACTTGTTTGGCATGTCACCTAAGTCTAAATGCTCAAGATAGTTGGTTATTCCTGCAGGCGAAAAATGTCTAGGCGTATAGACTTCTACCTAGACGGAATGTGGCATACAGGGATGATTAGCCTCAAATTTCAACCGTTTATAGGCAAAGACGCCAACCAATTTTTTGTTGAGCCCCTATATATTTTGAGGAGATTCCCTTGTCAGCATTCCAGTGGACCGATTTGGATTCCAAAGCCGTAGATACAGCACGCATCTTGGCGGCCGACGCAGTTGAAAAGGTTGGCAATGGTCACCCTGGAACTGCAATCAGCTTGGCACCAGTTGCTTATCTTTTGTTCAACAAGGTCATGCGTCACGACCCAAAGGACGATCGCTGGTTAGGCCGAGACCGTTTCATACTTTCTGTTGGGCACAGCTCACTTACTATTTACAACCAGCTATACCTGCACGGCTACGGTCTAGAACTTGATGACCTAAAGGCACTGCGCACTTGGGGCTCGGCAACTCCTGGGCACCCGGAGTATAAGCACACCAAGGGTGTGGAAATAACCACCGGTCCACTGGGTCAAGGCCTTGCCTCGGCAACCGGTTTTGCCTACGCCGCAAGATTTGAGCGCGGTCTCTTTGACCCAAACGCTGCCGAGGGCCAGTCTCCTTTTGATCACTTCGTTTATGTGATTGCTGGCGATGGCGACATGCAAGAGGGTGTCACCGCAGAGGCGGCATCGCTTGCTGGTCACCAGAAGCTTGGCAATCTAGTTGTGATTTATGACTCAAACCAAATTTCTATTGAAGACGACACCAACATCGCTTTCACCGAAGACCTTTCTAAGCGCTACGAATCATACGGTTGGCACACCCAAACTGTTGATTGGAAAAAGACTGGTAACTACGTTGAAGATATCGCAGAGCTTTATGCCGCGATTGAAAAAGCAAAGTCAGTAACCGATAAGCCTTCGTTGATCACCCTTCGCACCATCATTGGTTGGCCTTCGCCAAAGAAGCAGAACAGCGGAAAGATTCACGGCTCTGCACTTGGCGCCGAAGAACTTGCCGGGCTAAAGAGCGTTCTTGGATTTGATCCGGAAAAAACTTTTGAGGTTTCTCCTGAAGTTATTTCACATACCCGCGGATTCCAGGTTCAAGCAGACAAGGCACGTTCTGCTTGGGAAGCATCTTTTGACGCTTGGGCATCAGAAAACCCAGACAAGAAAGACCTGCTTGACCGCGTGGTTTCGGGCGCTACCCCTGCAGGTCTTGAAGCCGCACTTCCAAAATTCGAAAGCGGAAGTTCTGTTTCGACTCGCGTTGCATCAGGAAAAGTTATCAACGCCATTGCCGAGGTAATGCCAGAACTTTGGGGCGGTTCAGCTGACCTAGCAGATTCAAACATGACCACAATCTCTGGCGCTAAGTCTTTTGTTCCTGCAGAGTGGTCAACCCACGAGTGGAAAGGTGACAAGTATGGCCGCGTGCTGCACTTTGGAATTCGCGAACACGCAATGGGTTCAATTCTTAACGGAATCGTTTTGCACGGAAACACCAGGGCTTTTGGTGGTACTTTCCTAATCTTCAGCGACTACATGCGTCCGGCCGTGAGATTAGCCGCACTCATGGGTGTGCCATCAATTTTTGTTTGGACACACGACTCCGTAGCTCTAGGTGAAGATGGTCCAACCCACCAGCCGATTGAACAGCTTGCTACCCTTCGCGCTATTCCGAACCTAGACATCGTTCGTCCTGCCGACGGCAACGAAACTGCATACGCGTGGAAGACCGTTCTTGAGCGTCGTCAAGGTCCTTCAGGTTTGGCGCTGAGCCGCCAGAACTTGCCTGTTTACGCTCGAGGTGAAGCTGACGAGACCGGTGCCATTTATGCAGGTGCAGAAAATACCGCCAAGGGTGCCTACACACTGCTTGAGGCTGCCAACGGAAACCCAGATGTGATTTTGATTGCAACAGGTTCCGAGGTTGAGATTGCAGTTGCAGCTCGCTTGCAATTAGAGTCTCAGGGCGTTGCCACCCGCGTTGTTTCAGCTCCTTGCCTTGAGTGGTTTGATGAGCAGCCTGCCGCATACCGCGAACAGGTTCTTCCAGCAGCAGTAAAGGCAAAGGTCTCAG
>JAHEGM010000032.1:4223-6979 GCA_024645105.1 Rhodoluna sp. | reverse complement strand
GCGATGTGAACAAGGCACAGATTCAGGCTTGGCGCGCAGGCATCAAAACTATTTACTATGTACGTATTCGTCAGATGGCGCTGGAAGGCACCGAAGTTGGCGAGTGCGTAAGTTGCATGCTGTAAAAATCGATTTATCTCTAAAGAGGAAAACAAAATGACTACAACAACAGCAACGGGAATCACCCGCCCAGTCAACTGGAACAAGCTCGAGGACTCGATGGACCTTGATGTTTGGAACCGTCTGACTTCAAACTTCTGGCTGCCTGAGAAGGTGCCGATGTCAAATGACATTCCATCATGGGCAACCCTTACCCCTGCCGAGCAGAACCTGACCCGTCACGTATTCACCGGTCTAACCATGCTTGATACCATTCAGGGAACTGTTGGCGCAATCTCATTGATTCCTGACGCATTGACTTCACACGAAGAAGCGGTTTACACAAACATCGCATTCATGGAATCAGTGCACGCTAAGAGCTACTCATCGATTTTCTCGACCCTGTGTTCAACAGATGAGATTGAAGAGGCTTTCCGCTGGGCAGAAGAAAACCCATACCTGCAGAAGAAGGCAGAAATCATTCTTGGTTACTACCGAGGTGACGACCCGCTAAAGCGCAAGGTTGCTTCAACTCTGCTTGAGTCATTCCTGTTCTACTCAGGTTTCTACCTACCGATGTACTGGTCATCACGCGCCAAGCTCACCAACACTGGTGACCTAATCCGTTTGATCATTCGCGACGAAGCCATTCACGGTTACTACATTGGCTACAAGTTCCAGAAGCAAATGGAAATGGAAACCCCAGAGCGTCGCGAAGAGCTCAAGGCTTATACCTACGACCTATTGCTAGAGCTATACGAAAACGAAATCAAGTACACCGCGGATCTATACGACCCACTTGGCTTGACTGAAGATGTAAAGCACTTCTTGCACTACAACGCAAACAAGGCTCTGATGAACCTTGGCTTTGACCCGTTGTTCCCTAAGGAAGTTTCAGAAGTAAGCCCGGCAATCTTGTCAGCCTTGTCTCCAAACGCAGACGAGAACCACGACTTCTTCTCAGGCTCAGGTTCTTCATACGTAATCGGTAAGCACGAAGCTACCGAGGATGATGACTGGGACTTCTAAATCACCATTGACCAAGGCCGGGCTTACATTTGTAGGCCCGGCTTTGGCAACTGGGGTTGCATATATTGATCCGGGCAATGTTGCCACAAACCTAACCGCGGGCGCACGCTTTGGCTATGCGCTGATTTGGGTAATTGTGTTTGCCAACATTGGTGCCTGGTTGGTGCAGTACCTTTCGGCAAAGCTGGCCATTGCCAGCGGTAAATCTATGGCCGAGTTACTTGGCGAGGCAATCAAAAAGCGCTGGCTAAGAATTATTTACTGGCTGCAGGCCGAGGCCATGATTTTGGCAACCGAGCTTGCCGAAGTGGTTGGTGGGGCCATTGCGTTGCACCTGCTGTTTGGTTTGAACCCGGTATTTGGCGCAATCGTGATTGGCGCCGCTGCGTTCCTGATTCTTTCGCTGGCTAAAAACGAAAAGGTCGGCATCTTTATTGCCGTTGTGGTTGGTCTTATGGCCGTGACCATCGTTGGTTTTGTTTCAAGCCTGTTCACCAGTGAAATTGATTCCGTCGCTTTGGCCCTTGGCCTGGTGCCGCAAATTTCAGAACGCGATGAATTGTTCTTGGCCCTTGGAATTCTTGGCGCAACTATCATGCCGCACGCAATCTATGTGCACTCGGCGCTCACCGCCGAACGCTTTGGCCGAGTAAAAGACGAAGAAAAACGCACGCTAATTAAGTGGACCAAGCTAGATGTATCTGTGGCCATGGGTATTGCCGGCATTGCCAACATCGGCATTTTGCTGGTTGGTGCGGTTACTGTGGCCGGAGATGTTGAAGATGTGACCATTGATTCCGCGGTGGCACATATATCCGAGTTCCACGGCGGCATTTTTGGCACCTTGTTTGCCATTGGCCTCTTGGCCTCGAGCTTGGCATCGTCTGCGGTTGGCGGCTACGCCGGGGCATCGGTTATGAACGGCCTCACCAAGATCAAGGTGAGTGCTCAGGTGAGGCGTTTAATCTCGATCGTGCCATCGGTGTTGATTTTGGCCGTGTTCCCCAATTCAACAGCGGTGTTGGTGATTAGTCAGATTGCCCTAGCCTTTGGCTTGCCGCTAGCCCTAGCGCCCCTAGTTTGGCTTACCGGGCGCCGCAAGGTGATGGGCAAGTATGTAAACAGCCTGGTTACGAAGGTTTTGGCTGGCGCGCTACTGATTGTGCTAATTGGCTTGAACCTGGCCAGCCTGTTGCCGTTCTAGCAGCACTCAGCGGGGTTTACCCCATAGCGAACAGCCCCCAAAAAGCGTGCTGCTCAACCTACCATCTTTATAAGGTCACCTGATTTGGTGGTTCATGAGGAGTAAAGATGTTTGAGAAATTCACCGATAAGGCTCGTCGCGTAGTTGTGCTTGCGCAAGAAGAAGCAAAGCTTTTAAACCACAACTACATTGGCACCGAGCACATTCTGTTGGGTCTGATTCACGAGGGCGAGGGCGTTGCCGCCAAGGCGCTTGAGTCACTTGGCATCAATCTTGATTCAGTGCGTGAGCAGGTTCAAGAAATTATTGGTCAGGGTCAGCAGGCACCTACCGGTCACATTCCTTTCACCCCCCGTGCCAAAAAAGTTCTTGAGCTTTCACTTCGCGAGGCATTGCAGCTTGGCCACTCATACATCGGCACCGA
>JAHEGM010000032.1:0-4123 GCA_024645105.1 Rhodoluna sp. | reverse complement strand
GAGTACCGCAAGCACTTTGAAAAAGATGCCGCACTTACTCGCCGCTTTCAGCAGGTAATGGTTAACGAGCCATCACTGCCACAGGCAATCAATATCTTGAAAGGTCTTCGCGACCGCTACGAGGTGCACCACAAGGTTTCAATTACAGACGGCGCCCTAGTTGCTGCAGCCCAGCTTTCAGACCGCTACATCACCGATCGCTTCTTGCCAGACAAGGCAATTGACTTGATTGATGAAGCTGGTGCGCGTTTGCGCCTTTCAATCTTGTCTTCACCGCCAGAGCTGCGCGAAATCGAGGAGCGCATTGTTGCGGTTCGTGTTGCCAAAGAAAAGGCAATCGAGGACCAAGACTTTGAACTTGCCGCCACCAAGCGTGACGAAGAGAAGAAGCTAAACATTGAGCGCGTAAAGATGGAAAAGCAGTACCGTGCCGGCTCTGTAGCCGCGCAGGGAATTGTTGACGAGGGCCTTATCGCCGAGGTGCTAGCTCAGGCCACCGGTATTCCGGTGTTCAAGCTAACCGAGGAAGAAAGCGCCAAGCTGATCTTCATGGAAGACGAGCTGCACAAGCGCGTGATTGGCCAAGAAGACGCAATTGCCGCGGTTTCAAAGTCAATTCGTCGTCAGCGTGCTGGCTTGAAGGACCCAAACCGTCCATCGGGTTCATTTATCTTTGCCGGTCCTACCGGAGTTGGAAAGACAGAGCTAGCCAAGGCGCTTGCCGAGTTCTTGTTTGACGACGAGGGCGCGTTGATTTCTCTAGATATGTCAGAGTACGGCGAGAAGCACACCGTATCTCGTTTGTTTGGTGCGCCTCCGGGCTTCGTAGGATTCGAAGAGGGTGGCCAGCTAACCGAGAAGGTTCGCCGCAAGCCGTTCAGCGTTGTGCTGTTTGACGAAATTGAAAAGGCTCACCCAGATATCTTCAACTCACTTCTTCAGATTCTTGAAGAAGGTCGTTTGACAGATGGCCAGGGTCGCGTTGTGGACTTCAAGAACACAATCATCATCATGACTACCAACCTTGGTACCCGCGATATTTCTCGCGGCGCAATGGGCTTCAACCTCGAGGGTGACAACGCCAACGACTACGAGCGCATGAAGGGCAAGGTCAACGAGGAACTTAAGAAGAGCTTCCGTCCTGAGTTCCTAAACCGTGTTGATGAGACAATCGTGTTCCCTCAGCTAATCAAGAGTGAGCTAGTTCAGATTGTTGATCTATTCATCAAGCGTCTAGCAATTCGTCTTGAAGACCGCGACCTAACCATTGCGGTATCTCAGGCAGCCAAAGATCGTTTGATTGAGATTGGCTTTGACCCAACCCTGGGTGCACGTCCGTTGCGTCGTGCAGTTCAGCGTGAGATTGAAGACAAGCTCAGCGAAAAGATTATGCACGGTGAGCTAAAGAACTCTTCACACATTGAAGTTGACTTTTTGAACGGTGAATTTACTTTCAGCTCACGCTTGCACTCTGAGCCTGTGGTTGTTGGTGGGCCAATCGGCGAACTAGAAGCTTAATTTGGCCGCTTAGGTAGCAGGTCTTTCCCTGCGCTTAGAAGCGCCTTAACTATGCTTGAGTTATGACCAGTTCAATCAAGGTACGCGCTGCACGCACTAGCGATGTTGATGCAATTTTGGCTATTCGCCAACCACTTGAGGGCTCTGCTGTTTTGCTTGGCCACGAAAAAGTTAGCTTCTACGAGGCTGTGCCAGAATTTTTGGTTGCCGTTGATGAGGCAGGCGCCGTGATTGGTGCCGGGGCCCTGCACGTAATGTGGGAGGACCTTGCCGAGGTTCGTTCCATGGTTGTGGCAGAGCAGGTTCGCGGCCAGGGCGTTGGCTCGGCGGTGCTTGAGGCGCTGGTGCAAAAGGCACGCAAGCTTGGCATCAAGCGGGTATTTTGTTTGACCTTTGAGACTGCATTTTTTGGCAAGTTTGGCTTTGAAGAAATCTCTGATGTGCCGGTTGATGAGGCCACCTTTGAGCAGATGGTTCGCTCACATGATGACGGTGTGGCCGAGTTCCTTGATCTAGCCCGGGTAAAGCAGAACACCTTGGGCAACACCCGAATGCTCAAGACCTTGTAGTTAAGAGCCTTTTCAAGGTTGGCTGGCTACTCTATTTTTATGAGCAATTCACGTCACAACCCAGCAAACCGCCAGCGCCCAGTGGGCAGACCAGACAAGAGCGTTTACCGCAAGCGCCGCATTATTGCCCTGGTGGTTTTGGCAGTGGCAGTGGCCGTGGTGTGGTCTTTGGTGGCGGCCCTGGTGGGCTTTGTGCAGGGTATTTTCAACGGCAACCCTGCGGCCAGCGGTACTGGAGTAGTTGCCGAGGGGGCCTGTGACCCAAGCGTGATTTCACTGGTCCCGATTGTTGCTTCAGATGCAGCTGGCTCACAAAGCGCTTCGTTTGATACGGGAATCAACCCATTCTTTGGTTACAAAATAACAAACACCGGTTCCAAGGATTGCAACTTTGATCTTGGTGCCAAGGAAACATATCTAAAGGTCACTAGCGGCAGCGAAACCATTTGGAATTCGGTTGATTGTGACCGCACCGGCCTTACTACCTTGCCGATGTCATTGAAGGCTGGCGAAACTAAAACAAGCGTATTCAGCGACTGGTACCGAGTGAAGTCATCTTCCACCGGTTGCGGCGCTGATCAAGAGCCGGTTACCGCTGGCGGTGCTTCGTACCACCTAAGCGTTGAAGTTGGCGGAGTTGAATCAAAGGACACCGCTCAGTTCATTTTGAACTAAGGATTTACCAGTTAAGTCCAAGTGAGAGCGCTGCGCGCAAATCACCAACTCCAGAATCAACGCTTCGCACAAAACCTAAACGAGTTGCCTCGCTGGCGCGCACCTTGCCATTTGAAACTTTGCGAATTTCACCGGCCAACGATATTTCACCAAAGGCAACAAGGTTGTGCGCAATTGGTTTGTCTTGTACGGCCGATGCAATAGCCAAAGCAATTGCAAGGTCTGATGCGGGCTCAGTAAGTTTTACGCCACCCACGGTTGAAACGTAGACGTCCATGTCGCTAAGTCTTAGGCCCGCGCGACGCTCAAGCACGGCAAGCAACATTGCAACGCGGGCTGAGTCAACCCCATTGGTCACACGACGTGGCTGCGGGGTGGAGGACTTAACCACCAAAGCTTGAACCTCGGCAATTAGCGGACGCTTGCCTTCAACGGTAACTGTGACGCAGGTGCCAGACACCGGAGCATCGCCGCGAGATAAAAACATTCCTGATGGGTCTGGCACTTCGTTGATGCCCTCACCGGTCATCTCGAAGCAACCAACTTCATCAGTTGGGCCAAAACGGTTTTTCATGCTGCGCACAAAACGAAGTGAGGTTTGACGATCACCCTCAAAGTGACAAACCACATCAACCAGGTGCTCTAGCGCACGAGGCCCGGCGATGTTGCCGTCTTTGGTTACGTGGCCAACCAGAATCACCGGCAGAGCGCGCTCTTTGGCAACGCGAATCAAATTGGCGGCAACCTCACGAATCTGCGAAGGCATGCCGGCTGCGCCATCAATCTCGGCAGCCGCAATGGTTTGCACCGAGTCAACAACCAGTAGCTCAGGCGAGACGGCATCAATTTGGCCAAGTACCGTGCTTAGGTCAGTCTCGGAAGCAATAAAGAGGTTGTCACTCATTGCCCCGGTGCGCTCGGCGCGAAGGCGAATTTGCCCCACCGATTCTTCACCGGAAACATACAAAACCTTTTTGCCGGATTTTGCGGTGTTGGCGGCAACCTCAAGCAGCAGGGTGCTCTTGCCAACGCCTGGTTCACCAGAGAGCAGCACCAAGGCACCCGGAACCAACCCGCCACCGAGTACGCGGTCAAACTCGCCAACCTGGGTAGACCAAGCGGCCACGCGCTCGGTGGATACATCTGTAATAGGTTTAGCGGCAGATGAGCCAACAATGGCTACCGGCTTGATTTGGCGCACTGTGCCAAGCCCACGGCCCCCGCCAGCCTTGCTTTCTTGCATTGTGTCCCACGCTTGGCACTCGCCACAGCGGCCGACCCACTTAGGGGTGGTCCAACCGCAATCGGTGCAGGTGAAGGTACTTTTTGCAACAGCCATAGGACAAAACTACCAAGTCATT
>JAHEGM010000028.1 GCA_024645105.1 Rhodoluna sp. | reverse complement strand
TGATCAACTTAGCTTTGAATTTCAAACCCAACTTCCAGAGTGGGCCCGCCAGATTGCGGTCTTTGATCTAGAAACCACTGGTCTTGACCTAACTGATGCGCGTATAGTCACCGCCTGCGCGGTTGAGCTAGACGAAAACGGTGACGTTGTTGGTGCAAATTCTGAATGGCTGGCTAATCCCGGTATTGAGATTCCAACTCAGGCCAGCGATGTACACGGTGTCACCACAGAAATCGCCGTTCGCGACGGGCGCCCCGCCGATGTTGTTGTTGGTGAGTTGCTTGAAACACTCAGAGGTTTTTTTGCACGCGGAATTCCAGTTGTTGCCTACAACGCGCCGTACGATTTCACGATTTTGCACTACGAAGCTCTGCGCCACGGATTCGAGCCGCTAAAGATTGGTTCGGTAATTGATCCTCTGGTCATCGACAAATTCAAAGACAAGTACCGCAAAGGAAAGCGCCGTCTAGAAAACGCCGCAGAGTTTTATAAGGTCACACTTGACGACGCGCACAACGCAACAGCTGACGCTATTGCTGCCGGAAGAGTAGCCCAGGCAATTGCGCGTCGTTGGGCTGATGACCTGCCGGCAACTGCAGCAGAGCTTCACGATGCTCAAATCTTGTGGAGTGATGCAAACGACACAGACTTCGAGTCATACATGCGCCGAAGCGTGAACCCAGACTTCACTGCCACAAAGGGTTGGCCACTAAAACTCAGCAACTAATTTAAGTTGCCCATAAAAGATACTTAAAACAAAAAGCCCCGCCTAAGCGGAGCCTTTTGGTCTCAACCTACAAGCCGTGTGGACAACTTGCGGTTCTCGCGGAGCTTAAGCTCCGAAGCTTTATGGCGACTACGCGCCGAATCCCTTGTATCGTGCGTTGAAGCGCTCGACACGACCTGCAGCATCCATGATGCGCTGCTTTCCGGTGTAGAACGGGTGTGACTCAGATGAGATTTCAACGTCGAAAACTGGGTAAGAGTTGCCGTCTTCCCATTCAATGGTCTTGCTGCTTGTTACTGTTGAACGAGTAAGGAACGCTACACCCGATGCCAAGTCGCGGAATACGACTGCTTCGTATGTTGGGTGAATGTCTGCCTTCATGGGAAAACTCCGTAATGATCGAAAACTTTGGGGTCTGTGCCTGATTGGCAACGAGTTATAAGCATAACAGAGCAGGTGGTGCTTGAAAAGCACTTTTCTGGCTGAATTAGCGGGCTCGAACCCTGAATCTGCCGTCTTGGAAGTCCACATTTAGGCCAAATCCAAAGGCTTCTGAGATTTTCTCGGAGGTAAGGGTCTGGTGAATCTCCCCTGCCGCAAAGATTTGCCCTTGGCTCAGGATTAGAGCGTGGGTGAAGCCAATCGGAATCTCTTCTAGGTGGTGTGTCACCATAACCATTGCTGGAGCCGTAGGCGCTGAGGCGTATGCCCCAATGATTTTGATTGTCTGTTCTCGGGCGGCAAGATCCAGGCTTGCAACTGGTTCATCAAGCAGAAGCAGTTCTGGGTCTGGCATTACCGCGCGAGCAATCTGGGTGCGTTTGCGTTCGCCATCACTGAGAGTTCCAAAGGCTCTATCGGCGTGTGCATCGAGGTGCCACTCGTTTAGCACTCGGCGGGCTCTGCGCTCATCTATGTCTTCGTACTTTTCGTTCCATCGGCCGGTTACCGCGTAGCTTGCAGTCATTACCGAGTTGAGTACTGTCTCTGAGTTTGGAATATGTGCTGCAAGAGCACTGGAAGCAAAGCCGATTCTGGTGCGCAGTTCAAATACGTTTATCTCGCCCATGCGCTCACCAAGAATTGTTGCAGACCCTGCCGAAGGGTGAATTTGAGCGGCAGCAACTCTGAGCAGTGTTGTTTTTCCTGCGCCATTTGGGCCAATTACTACCCAGCGCTGATCTGCCTCAACCTGCCAATCAACATTGTTTAGGATTGGGCGGTTGTCGCGGATAACCGTGACGTTATTGAAATCGATGACGCGAGACATAGCCTTTAGCCTAGGCGACCTGAGTTGATTGCACTTTGATAAACACTGATGGTTTCGGCAGCAATGCTCTCCCAGCTGAAATGGTTTTCAACTCGGCTTCTTCCTGCTTTTCCAAATTCCGCGAGCTCTGGGTGATCTAGCATCTTGTTCAAGGCTGCAGCAAAGTCACTTACAAACTTTGATTCATCAAGAGGCTTTCCGCTTCCGTCTTGAAGTTGTTCGATTGGAACCAGAAGCCCAGTTTTTTCGTGCTCAACAACTTCTGGAATACCGCCGGTTGCAGTTGCCACCACCGGGGTTCCGCAAGCCATGGCCTCTAGGTTTACGATTCCAAGCGGCTCGTAGATTGATGGGCAGGCAAAAACTGTTGCCGCAGAAAGCATGGCGATTAACTCAACCCGGCTCAGGTGTTTCTCAACCCAAATGACGTTTTCTCGAACCTTGCGAAGTTCCTCGACTAAATCGGTCACTTCCTGCAAAATCTGTGGTGTGTCTGGCGCGCCAGCGCAGAGCACCAATTGCACATCAGACGGCAATTCACGAGCGGCTTTTAGCAAATAGGGCAAACCCTTCTGCATCGTGATGCGGCCGACAAATACCACCGAGCGTTTATCTGGGTCTACTCCATTTGCGCGAACTAAATCTGGTTGATCAGCAGCTTGGAATGCTTCAAGGTCAATTCCGTTGTGCACCACTGAAACTTTTTGCGGATCCAATTGAGGGTAGGCACGCAAAATATCTTTACGCATGCCATCTGATACCGCGATGATTCCGGTTGCGTCTTCGTAGGCAGAGCGCTCAATAAGAGATGAGAGTCGGTATCCGCCACCAAGTTGCTGTTCTTTCCAAGGGCGTAATGGCTCAAGGCTGTGCGCCGTAATCAAGTGCGGAATGCCATGAAGGGCGGCGGCAACCTGACCGGTGAAGTTTGCGTACCAGGTGTGAGTGTGCACGAGGTCGGCGCCGGCGATGTCTGAGACCATGCTCAGATCGGTTGCCATGGTTTGCAAAGCTGGGTTGGCAGAGTCAAACTCGGTGCCGTGACGGTAGGCAAATGTATCGGTTTCATTACGGTCTTCACCGAAGCAACGAACCTTTACCTGGATGTCTTTTCGAAGAACTCTCACTAATTCAGCGACATGTACGCCCGCACCCCCATATATAAATGGCGGATATTCCTTGGTCACCAAATCGATTCTCATGACGCAATGTTATCCGTTCGGAACATTTGGGGAATAACATTCTGAATATGAGCACTCCAAGAGTTTTCGGCATGGTTCTTGCCGGCGGTGAAGGAAAGCGCCTTATGCCATTGACGGCAGATCGCGCCAAGCCAGCTGTACCGTTTGGCGGAAGTTACCGATTGATTGACTTTGCGCTTTCTAACCTGATTAATTCAGGTCTGCGTCGAATTGTTGTTTTGACTCAGTACAAGTCACACAGTCTTGACAGACACATCTCACAAACCTGGCGCATGTCTCCCCTTTTGGGTTCCTACGTTGCATCTGTTCCTGCTCAACAGCGTCTAGGTAAGCGTTGGTTCTCTGGCAGCGCCGATGCGATTTTGCAAAGCATGAATTTGTTGAGTGACGAAAGACCAGACATTGTCGTTGTGGTTGGCGCAGATCACGTTTACCGCATGGACTTTGATCAGATGATTCAGGCACACATTGAATCAGGCCGCGGAGTGACTGTGGCGGCTATTCGTCAACCGCTACATCTGGCTAATCAATTTGGCGTCATTGAAGTTGACGACAATGACAAAACCAAAATCGCAGCTTTCCGCGAAAAGCCAGCCGATCCAAAGCCGCTGGCTGATAGTCCGGGTGAGGTCTTGGCTTCAATGGGTAACTATGTGTTCAGCGCTCAGGCTCTAATTGATGCAATTGAGCACGACGGAACTCTTGAGGACTCCTCGCACGATATGGGTGGAGATATTGTTCCTTATTTCGTAAGTCGCGACGACGCCAGTGTTTACGATTTCACTTACAACCAAATTCCCGGCTCAACCGAGCGCGATCATTCATATTGGCGCGATGTTGGAACCATGGAGTCTTATTACGATGCCCACATGGACCTAATCTCAGTAATGCCGGTATTCAATCTTTATAACCACGAATGGCCAGTACACACCCAGCAGGTTAATTTGCCGCCGGCTAAGTTTGTGCACGACGGTGAAGGTAATCAGGGGCGCACAACTGACTCAATAGTTTCTCTTGGAACTGTGGTTTCCGGCGGCATCGTTGAAAGAAGTGTTCTTTCTCCGAATGTACGCGTGCACTCTCGAGCACTCATCACCGACTCAGTTTTGCTTGACGGTGTGCAAGTCGGCCGCGATTGCACGGTAAGACGAGCTATCCTCGACAAGAGCGTTGTCGTAGCAGACGGCGCATCGATTGGTGTCGACAAGCAGCGCGATCTCGATCGTGGCTTTTTTGTCAGCGAATCGGGTATCACAGTTGTTGGGAAGGGCGTTCTGGTTACTCCGTGACCGAATTTCTAGTGGTTTTTGATGTTGATTCAACCCTCATTGAAGACGAAGTAATTGAATTATTAGCAGAGGTAGCTGGAAAGCGTGCCGAAGTTGCTGCAGTGACTGAACGAGCAATGGCCGGCGAATTGGATTTTGCCGAAAGTCTTATTGCACGAGTTGCAACCCTGCAGGGGTTGCCCGAGTCTGTCTTCACTGATGTTCAGCAGAGAATTCAAATAACTCTTGGAGCAAAAGAAACCATCAGGGCCATTCAGGCTGCCGGCGGTAAAGTGGGTGCGGTATCTGGAGGGTTCAACCAGTTGCTAACTCCCCTGGCTGCTGAATTGAACTTGGATTACGCCAGAGCTAATCAGCTTGAAGTTGTCGACGGTGTGCTGACCGGAAAGGTAATTGGCGCCATTATTGACCGTTCGGCTAAGGCCGCGGCCCTCAGCGAATGGTCGAAAGACTCTGGGCTAACCCGAACTGTTGCCGTGGGTGACGGTGCAAACGATTTAGAGATGATGGCTCTTGCGGACATAGGTGTTGCCTTCAACGCAAAGCCAGTGGTGCGCGAAAAAGCAGACGTAATTTTAGAAGGCAAAGACCTTCGCGGTTTGCTTGAGATTATTGGGCTTTAGTTAAAGCTAGAGGTGTCGCCAACCAAACGAGTGTTATCGGCTGGCACCGGTTCTACTGCTGCTAGCGCAACCTCGGCCGCAAATTCTTGCACGTTATAAAGTTTTCCGGCGCCTTCGCGACGCGCTTCGATTGCACCGGGGTTAGCACGCTCGAGCAAAGTGGCGGTAATGGTTCCCTCAATCATGTCGCCTGAGACAACTACAAAACCAATGTTGCGCTCGCCTAGAGACGGAATCATCTCGCGCAGAGCATCTTCACCCGCACGTTTTGATAGCGCAACCGGAAGGTACTCAGGCATGGTGGGTGTGGTTCGAATAAAGTGCGCCTGGTGACTTGTGACGAAAACCACTCGAGCGCCGTCTTTTAGAAATGGCAACGCAGTCTTTAGTAAGTTCACCTGCGAATCACGGTTTAGGCGCATCGCATAGTCCTCACCTAATCCGGCTTCCATTCCGCCGGAGGCGTTCATGACCAAAATATCTAGTCCACCAAAAGCGGCCTTCGCGGCCTCAAACATGGCTTTAACTGAATCGCCATCGGTTAGATCGGCACCAACTGCTATCGCAGACCCGCCATTGGCTTTGATGCCGTCAACAATTTTTTGGGCGCGAGCTTCTTTGTTTCGAAAATTAACGACCACTGCAGCCCCGGCCTCTGCAAAGTAGCCAAGAGTGTCAGCACCAATTCCGCGGGATGAACCGGTGACTAGTGCTGCTTTACCGGCAAGTGTTCCTGCTGCGAGTGGATTAGACATTTTTTCTCCGATTAGGTTAGTGAACTTTAGATTAGCAATCAGTTACTAGTGACCCATGCCTAGGCCGCCGTCAACTGGAATGACTGCGCCAGAGATGTAGCTTGCGTCATCTCCAGCTAGCCAGGCAACAACTTTTGCGACTTCCTGTGGAGAGGCAAATCTGCCAGCAGGAATCTTCTTTTTGTATTCTTCTTGCTGCGCCTCTGGGAGTTCTGCGGTCATGTCAGTGTCAATAAAACCAGGCGCCACAACGTTGGCGGTAATGCCGCGAGCACCAAGCTCGCGAGTCACCGAACGCGCCATGCCAACAAGGGCTGACTTTGCAGCTGAGTAATTTACTTGCCCAGCAGAGCCCAGAAGACCAACCACAGAGCCAATCAAGATAACGCGGCCGTGTCTAGCTTTGATCATTCCTTTGGTAGCTCGACGCAGCACGCGGAACACGCCGTTGAGGTTTGTGTTGATTACCTCTTCAAATTCTTCGTCGGTCATTCTCATCAGCAAGGTGTCTCTTGTGATTCCTGCATTCGCCACAAGAACTTCAACTGGGCCCAACTTTTGCTCTACTTCTTCGAAGGCTGCGTCTAATGACTCGGCATCAGTGACATCGGCTACAACGCTTAGGGAACCTTTTGGCCCCTCGCCGCTTCTGACGGTTACGGCAACTCGGTGGCCCAGAGCAATGAATTCCTCGGCGATTGCACGACCTATGCCGCGATTTCCACCGGTAATCAGAACGGTTCTTGGATTGGTCATGATGCCCACTTTCTGCCACCTGTAGATGAGTCTGAAACAATGAGGAATAACCAAGCCCAATAAAGGCTTGGAACAAGTGAAGTCTAGTCTTTGACTATCGCAAAATAATGGGAGAAAACGCATGGCAAAGCCGCAAAGCCTCACCTCAATTGCGCAATCCCCTGAAGACGAGCGCCGCTCCCGCATGCTCAAGTACACGTTGGCTATGACCATTCGTGTGGTCTGCATAGTTTTGGCCATGGTGGTTCAGGGTTGGCTAATGTGGGTCTTTTTTGCCGGAGCCATTTTGCTTCCTTATTTTGCAGTTGTGATTGCTAACGCGGCCGGCCCAGGTCAGGGCTCCGGCTCGCTGCCAAAGGCCGTTGCGCCAACCTTGGTTAT
>JAHEGM010000025.1 GCA_024645105.1 Rhodoluna sp. | reverse complement strand
GAAGCACATCGCTCTATAATTTCTAAGAACCCTAAATAAAAGGACAAAACCCATGGCAGCGCTTCAGATCGCACTTCACGTGCTTCTAGCAATCACCAGCCTTTTGCTGACCCTAATGATTCTGCTTCACAAGGGCCGCGGTGGCGGTCTTTCTGACATGTTTGGTGGCGGTGTTAGCACCACAATGGCATCCTCTGGTGTTGCCGAAAGAAACCTGAACCGCATCACAATCATCCTTGGCATTGTTTGGGTTGTTGTGATCATCACGCTTGGTCTTTTCAACCGCTTTGACTTGGTTGCTTAAGGTCTGAATAGCCAATGAGTACCGGGGGAGCAGCAATACGAGGTTCGCGCGTTGGCGCGGGTCCAATGGGCGAACAAGATCGCGGTTTCAAAGCCGAGCGAATCACCGTTAGCTACTACTGCTCTGCCGGTCACGAGTACAGCCCCCAGTATGCCGCCAACGTTGACGCAGCTGAAATTCCGGAACTTCTTGACTGCCCAAGCTGTGGCTTGCCTGCAGGCCAAGACAAGGCAAACCCGCCGGTAATCGCAAAGCACGAGCCGTACAAGACTCACCTTGCTTACGTGAAAGAGCGCCGCACTGAGGCAGAGGCTAAAGAACTTCTAGAAGAAGCAGTTGCTGCGGTTCGCGAACGCAGAGTTCGCCTAGCTGAAGAAGCAAAGATTGCCGCGAAAGAAGCTGCGAAGGTAGCTACCAAAAAAGCCAAGGATGCCGCGAAGGCAATTGCAAAGCCAATTGCAAAGGCTGCGGCCAAGGTTCCTGCCAAGGTTCCGGCGAAGACTCCAGCAAAAGCTGCGGCTAAGAGCGTAAAGCCTACAAAAAAGAAGTAATTAGCAACCAAACACTTTGGTGCCCGCGGTTGAATCAATAAACCAGTGCGTTGAAACTGTTCCGTGAACAAGGCCAACCGGCAGATTCTGTGGTGTATCTCCCATAGCAACGGCAACGGCATCTTGCTTATCGGCTCCGGCCACAACAAACCAAACCTGATCAGCTGAATTAAGTGCCTCATAGGTAAAGCTGAGGCGCTGCGCCGGCGGCTTTGGTGAATTGTGTTCGGCAATTATTTTTAGACCTGCAGCAGGAGTTTCTTTATTTGGAAACAAGCTTGCGACGTGGCCGTCAGGCCCCATACCCAAAAGCACGATGTCAAACTTTGGCTTCAACTCGTCAACGATGTTTGCGAATTGAACGGCTGCCTCATCCAAGCTAAGGCCCGAGTCGCTGGCTGGAAATTCATGAACGTTTGATTCATCTAGATTAATTTTGCTAAGCAGGGCATTGCGCGCCTGAAGAGCGTTTCTGTCTGGGTGATTCGAAGGAACGTATCTTTCGTCACCCCACCAAAAGTGCACACGAGAGTAGTCAACGGCGTCTCTACCTTCGTGAGCAGCCAGCTCGGCAAGCGAGGCGATGCCCACGGTACCGCCGGTTAGCATCAGATTTACCTGTGGTTGCGATTCTAGAAGCCCAGACAGAGACTTGATTAGTTGCTCAGCAACGTTTCTTGCAACGGAAGCACCGTCAGCGAATCTATGAACGATAGACACTTACTTCTTCTTTGTCGCGGTTTTTGCTTTTGAGCCAAAACTCTTTGTGATGATTTCACCAAATAGATCATCAGGGTCTAGGCGACGCAGATCTTCACTCAGACAGTCGCGTAAGCTTCGGCGAGGTAACGATATCTCTCGAGTTGGCTGGGAAGGCTGCTTAAGAACTGCCTTGTCAAGAACTTCGCGACTGATTTCAACGTCGCCAGATTTTCTGATCAGCTTGATGTTTTTGATCACGTTGATTGACTTTGCCGGGGTAGTGCGAACAATCTTTACCTTGATGCCAAGCTTTAGCTCAAGCCAGGCGGCTAGCAGATCAACACTTGGCGAATCAGATGCCCCAACAATTTCTGCACCCAGAACCTTGTCGTAAGGCGGCTGATCTAACATCGTTGCCAACTGTGTTCTCAATTGGGTTAGACGAGTCCAGGCGAAATCGCTGTCGCCAGGGCTGTAGGTCTTGGCGATGTTTCTAAAGTGGGCACGCGCATCTTTTTGGCTCGCGGCATCGGTGATTCTTCTAGTTGCGATTCGGCCAATTGCTGACTGTGCGGCATTCGCCGGGGCCTCGCCTGGCCACCAGGCTACAACCGGGGCATCAGGCAAAAGTAGGCCGGTGACCAAACTTTCTGGGTCTGAGGCTGCCTCACCAAAAGCACGAAGGACAATTACCTCTGACGCGCCTGCGTCTCCGCCAACACGAATCTGCGCGTCAAGGCGAGCGTTCTTTTTGCTCTTGGTGTTGTCATCGGCAAGAACAATAATTCGGCAAGGGTGCTCCCGGGATGCGTCATTAGCAGCCTTGATTGCGGGCTCAATACCTTTGAAGTCTGTCTCGATTACGAGCGTCAAAACACGCCCAAGAGCAACTACGCCACCCTGCTCACGAATCTGCACGATTCGCTTTGAGACCTTACTGATAGTGGTGTTTTCAAGATCGATGATCACGGAATTCTCCATTCGCGGCCATCGCGGGCCATCATTTCATCTGCGGAACTAGGACCCCAGGTGCCCGGACGGTATTGCTCCGGCTTTCCCTTCTTTTCCCAGAAGCTCACGATTGGGTCAAGAATCTTCCAAGAAAGCTCAACCTCTTCGTGGCGAGGAAAGAGCGGTGGATCACCAAGCAGCACATCAAGAATTAAACGCTCGTAGGCCTCAGGTGAGGCTTCGGTGAAGGCGTGCCCATAACCAAAGTCCATGGTCACATCTCGCACCTGCATTCCAACGCCTGGCACCTTAGAGCCAAAGCGTATGGTGACACCCTCGTCAGGCTGAACCCTGATCACAAGTGCGTTCTGACCAAGAGCGCTGGTTTGGCTTTCAGCAAAAAGCTGCTGGGGCGCACGCTTGAATACAACTGCAATCTCGGTAACACGACGACCAAGTCGTTTTCCTGCGCGCAGGTAAAAAGGCACCCCGGCCCAGCGACGAGTGTTGATGTCCAAACGCATTGCCGCATAAGTTTCAGACACAGACTTAGGGTTCATGCCCTCTTCGTCAAGGAAACCGGTGACGTTCTCGCCGCCTTGCCATCCGCCAGCATACTGACCACGGGCGGTGTGCTTGGAGATGTCTTTGGGAACGCGCACTGCAGATAAAACTTTTTCTTTTTCGGCACGAAGATCTGCGGCGTCAAAAGAAACAGGTTCTTCCATGGCAGTTAGCGCAAGAAGTTGAAGCAGGTGGTTTTGAATTACGTCGCGAGCAGCACCAATGCCGTCGTAGTAACCGGCGCGGCCGCCAACACCAATGTCTTCAGCCATTGTGATCTGAACGTGGTCAATGTAGTTACTGTTCCAAAGTGGCTCAAACAGCATGTTGGCAAATCTAAGGGCCAAGATGTTTTGAACGGTTTCTTTACCCAGATAGTGATCAATTCTAAAAACTGAATCTGGCGGGAAGACGGATTCCACAACCTCGTTTAGTTCACGAGATGTCTGCAAATCACGGCCAAATGGCTTTTCAATTACAACGCGTCGGAATTCGTCTGGGCCGGCATCGGCAAGACCTGAGCGCTTTAGCTGCTGGCACACCTGCGCAAAAGCTTTAGGTGGAATTGATAAATAAAACGCGTGATTTCCGTTGGTGCCAACTTTTGCATCGAGTTCATCTATTGTTGCCTTTAGCCTGTCAAAGGCTGCGTCGTCATCAAATTCACCTGAGACAAAACGAATGTTTTCTGAAAGCTGTTTCCAGACTGATTCGTTCCAAGGAGTTCTTGCGTATTGCTTTACCGCTTCTTTTACAACCTTGCCGAAGTCTTGATTCTTCCATTCGCGCCTGGCAAAGCCAACCAAAGAAAACCCTGCCGGTAGCAATCCGCGATTTGCCAAGTCGTAAACTGCCGGCATTAGCTTCTTGCGTGACAGGTCACCGGTTACACCAAAAATAACCAGGCTGCTTGGGCCGGCGATCCTATTTAGGCGGCGATCGTCTGGATCGCGAAGAGGGTTATTGCCCGCAGATATCTTGCTCATTAAGAGTCGGTCTCCTTAGATGGCGTTTTTAATGGCAGCGATTCCGGCCTTTGCATCTGCAAGGGTCAGAGTTAGTACTGGCCTGCCCAGTGCACCAAGCACCTTGGCGTCACCAGCTGCCTGCGAAGCAATCAGCTCGCCGAAAGTGAAGTCGCGACCCGGCACTGCGATGTCGTGTTTTGCCTCAGAGACAATCTGCAGATAGACGCCCTGGCGAGGTCCACCCTTGTGATACTGACCGGTTGAATGCAAGAAGCGCGGCGCCCAACCAAAGGTGACAGGGCGGCGAGTCTTGTTGGCAATTAGATCGCGTAGATCTGCCGCCTCAGCAACTGAGGTGCGGTCAAGATAAGCGTGGATGGAGACGTAGCCCTCGTCATCATCTAGTTGTGAAAGAAGTGATGCAATCGCGTCGGCAATGCTCTGCCCAGAAATTGAAAGTTGGGTAGCTCTTACCTCAATTGCCTCGGCAGTAAACAGGGGAGCAATCACAGCATCGCGCTGCTCCAACATTCCACGAGCGGCAATCTTGGCCGATTCAACATCAGGTTGATCAAAAGGGTTGATGCCGATCAAGCGGCTAGCAACTACGGTTGCGTACTCCCACAGCATGAACTGAGCACCCAAAGGACCAGAAACCGATACCGCATCGCCAGATACTGGTTTTGCGTCTGCTTGAACGTGTACCGCAAGAAGATCGGCTAGACCTGAGTGCAATTCAGCGCTCTTCGGCTCAAGCACCACAGGCAAAACACCCTTTGAGTGCTTACCGGTTGACTCTGCGATTAGCTGCTCTGCCCAGTCACCAAAACCAACGATGTGAGTGCCATCTGAAACAACACCAATCTTGTCGCGGTTTCCCATCTCACCCGGAGTTCTGGCAAGTGCGGCACCAAGAATCAAACCAGGGTTCTCTTCGGAATCTGTTGCTAGAAGTTCAGCGACACCCTGCGCTTCTTTCAAAAGGCCCGCGATGTCGGCGCCGGCAAGACCTGAAGGAACAATTCCAAATGCGGTAAGGGCAGAGTAGCGGCCACCCACGGTTGGGTCTGCGTTGAAAACTCTGTAACCGTCAGCCTTTGCTGCAGCCTCCATTGGTGAGCCCGGATCGGTTACGACAACAATTCGGTCAGTCTTGTCAATGCCGGCATCGGTGAATGCTTTTTCAAAAATTCTCTTTTGAGAATCTGTTTCTACGGTTGATCCTGATTTCGAAGACACAATAATTGCTGTCTTAGAAAGATCACCGGCAAGAGCTGCGCCAACTTGATCGGCATTCGTTGAATCCAGAACCACAAGGTCAACGCCGGCAGTGCGGGTGATGACCTCAGGGGCCAGAGAGGAGCCACCCATTCCGCAAAGTACAAAGCGGTTTACGCCCTTGTCGTTGAATTCTTTCTTCAATGCCAAAACAGATTCCACCAGTGCAGCGGAATCTTGAGCTGAAGTTACCCAACCCAAACGAATTGAAGACTCTGCCTCGGCATCTTTACCCCAAAGTGTGAAATCTTTTGCGGCAATGCGGCTGGCAACTTTGTCGGCCACCAGTTGGCCAATGTTATTAGAAACAGCAGCAGCAGCGGTTCCCGCGGCAATTACCTTGAGCGACATTAGTTGGCAGCCTTTAGAGCGGTGTCAACAGTCTCAACAAGTTCGTTCCAAGAGATGATAAATTTCTCAACACCCTCTTGTTCAAGTAGCTCAGTTGCATCGTCGAGCGATACACCAGCATCGGCTACCAGAGCTAGAACCTCACGCGCGGTTTCATAGTTGTTGGTAATTGAGGCCTCAGGAATTACGCCGTGGTCGTATACGGCTTCCATGGTCTTCTCAGGCATGGTGTTTACCAGCTGAGGCGCAACCAACTCGGTCACGTACAAAGTGTCAAGAAGCGCAGGGTCTTTCACTCCGGTAGAAGCCATTAGAGGGCGCTGCACGTTTGCACCAGCGGCGGCAAGTTCGCCCCAAGCGCCTGTCGAAAATTCTTGCTCGAATACCTCGTAGGCAAGACGAGCATTGGCCAAAGCAGCCTTGCTCTTAAGCTCTGGCTTGCCAGCTGCCTCTAGGCGCTTATCAATTTCAGTGTCTACGCGAGACACGAAGAACGATGCTACAGAGTGAATTTTTGAAACATCGTGACCGTTTTCTTTTGCCAACTTCACACCAGCGATGTATGCCGCAATGACTTCACGGTAACGAGCTAGAGAGAAAATCAATGTGACGTTTACGCTGATGCCCTCGGCAATAACAGCGGTGATTGCTGCGAGACCTGGCTTGGTGGCAGGAATCTTGATCATCACGTTCTCGCGGTTTACAGCAGCGAAAAGTTCTTTTGCCTGCTTGATTGTGCCCTGGGTGTCGTTTGCAAGCCCTGGCTCAACCTCGATAGAAACGCGACCGTCAAAACCATTTGAGTCTGCGTAGACGCCGGCGAAGATGTCGCAAGCATCGGCAACGTCTTTAGTGGTAATCGCAAAGATCGCCGCGGTAGCATCTGCACCAGAAGCTGCAAGTTCTGCAACCTGAGACTGGTAGCCCTCACCCTTTGCCAAAGCCCCCGCAAAAATTGTTGGGTTGGTGGTCACGCCTGAAACAGAGCGGTTAGTAATCAAGTCGCGCAGGCTTCCAGAAGCAATACGTGAACGAGACAAATCGTCGAGCCAGATACTTACGCCGTTTGCGGCCAGTTGAGCTAGGGGATTAGTTGACATTTTTTTCTTTCCTGAGATCTAAAACTTAGAGTGAAGCAATGGTTGATTTTGCGGCTAGAACCACGGCGTCAGCTGTCATGCCGAATTCGCGGTAAAGAGTCTTGGCGTCTGCAGAGGCCCCGAAGTGCTCAATTGAAACACTCTGACCAAACGGACCCACGTATTTATTCCAACCAAGAGAAAGACCGGCCTCAACTGAGACCTTTGCCTTTACTGCTGCTGGAAGAACCTGTTCGCGGTATGCGGCAGGCTGCTCATCAAACCACTCAAGGCAAGGAGCTGAAACAACGCGGGTGGCAACGCCCTGAGACTCTAA
>JAHEGM010000017.1 GCA_024645105.1 Rhodoluna sp. | reverse complement strand
TGGCCAAACTGTTAGATGAAAAGCCAACTCTGGAAAACCCGGAAAGCTCACTACTGAAAGACCCCGGCATTGCAATTGCCAGGCGCAAGGAGCTTCTCAAAGCCAAAATAAAGAAACAAGAGCAACGACAGCGTAGGCTTATAGCGTCCTTGAAGCGCTTTGACCCAAATGAAAGCAGGTTCCACTAATGCGACTAAACGGCTGGGAATGGATCATTATCCTTGTCATCGTCTTGCTGCTCTGGGGAGGCCCAAAGCTTCCAGGTTTGGCAAAGAGCTTGGCTCAGTCTCTTCGAATCTTCAAGAAGGAAATCAAAGCCGATGACAAGCCAAAGGACGAAGGCAGCTCAAGCAACTAACAGTTGCTTCATCAGCTATTTCCATGGCTAGAAAACGAAATCCCCAGGGCAAAATGAGCCTAGGTGGACACCTAAAGGAACTTAGAAACCGCTTTTTTTGGTCTGCAATTTTCATATTTGCTGGAACGATTGCGGGCTGGTTCCTCTTTGAACCCGTTTTTCAAATCTTGCAGAAACCCGTTGTTGATTTAGCCAATAGTCGCGGTGTAAACGCAACCCTAAATATTGGAACGGTCGCGGGAGCTTTTGACCTGCAACTGCAGGTTTCGATTTTTCTAGGCGTAATGCTTTCGAGCCCAATTTGGATATACAACCTATGGGCGTTTGTCACGCCGGGGCTAAAAAAACGTGAGCGCAGATTCACTCTTGGCTTTGTGTTTTCGGCCCTGCCGCTATTTCTGACCGGATGCTGGTTGGCCTGGATATCGCTGCCCGGATTTGTGGCCACGTTGATTGGCTTTACCCCACAGGGGACCGCAAACGTTATTAACGCCAACGAGTACATTCTTTTCACGATTCGCATTTTGCTGGTCTTTGGTCTGGCCTTTGTGCTGCCGGTTGTATTGGTGATGCTCAATTTGGCTGGCTTGATTACAGCACAGAGCATTCTAAAATCTTGGCGATTCGCGGTATTCATAATTGCTCTAATTGCCGCTTTGGCTACACCTACAGCAGACCCAATGTCTATGTTCCTGGTGATGATTCCGCTTATTGCGTTGTACTTTATTGCCGCAGCGATTACCTACCTAAACGATAAAAGACGCGCCAAGAAAGCAGCCAAGTTGGACGAGGAACTAAATAGCGAAGCTGCAAGCAATGAATAATCAGGAGCTCACTCCCGCTGAGCGCTTTGCAAAATCAAAAGAAAAAGCTAAAAACCCCTCAATCACGAATTTTGCGAACCTGCTCAAATTTCCGATGGATCCCTTTCAAGAGCAGGCTTGTGCCGCTCTAGCAAAAGGTAAGGGAGTGCTTGTGGCGGCTCCTACGGGTGCGGGCAAGACCATCGTTGGAGAATTCGCAATCCACTTAGCAATTGAAAAAGATCAAAAAGTCTTTTACACAACTCCCATAAAGGCGCTGAGCAATCAAAAATACGCCGAGTTGGTCAAGAGGTACGGTGCTGAACGGGTTGGTCTTCTAACTGGAGATACCAATCAGAACTCTGACGCGCAAATAGTTGTGATGACCACTGAAGTTCTGCGAAACATGATTTACGCAAATTCAAACTCACTGATTAGTTTGGGCTATGTAGTCATGGATGAGGTGCACTACCTAGCCGACCGTTTTCGAGGTGCCGTATGGGAAGAGGTTATTCTTCATCTTCCGAAAGACGTGAAAATTGTTTCTCTGAGCGCAACGGTATCTAACGCCGAAGAGTTCGGAGCCTGGCTAGACGAGGTAAGAGGCGATACCGAAATTATCGTTTCGGAGATTAGGCCGGTTCCTTTGAATCAACACGTGCTATTTGCCGACGAACTCATGGAGCTCTTCGATGAAACATCCAAAGAGCCAAGAGTAAACCCAGAGCTAGCTCAGATGCACGCAACCAAGTTGCGCAACCCAATCAATAAGCCAAATCGTGGACGCAGAAGCGATTACGGGCAACAGCGAATGCAGTTGAAGCAGATTCACCGCATATCTAAGCCCGAGATAGTTGACATCCTCGAAGACGAAGATTTATTGCCAGCAATCTTCTTCGTGTTTAGTCGCGCCGGCTGTGAGGCAGGAGTAAAAGCCTGCCAGAGTCACAACATTCGCCTTACTACCACCGAGGAAAAACAGGAGATTAGAAGGCTCGTTGAAGAGAAGTGCTACAACATAGCTGACGATGACCTGAATACGCTTGGCTACTTTGATTGGCTAAGTGGCCTTGAGCGCGGAGTTGCTGCCCACCATGCGGGAATGCTGCCGGCATTTAAAGAAGTAGTTGAAGAACTCTTTCTTCGCAAACTGGTCAAGGTGGTCTTTGCCACTGAAACACTTGCTCTTGGAATTAACATGCCGGCTCGAACCGTAGTACTTGAAAGACTCGACAAATTCAACGGTGAAGGCCGCGTTAATCTGACACCGGGAGAGTACACGCAGCTCACCGGTCGTGCCGGGCGACGTGGCATTGACACTCAAGGCCACTCAGTTATTCAGTGGAGCGCAAACTTAGATCCAAACAGCGTGGCAGGTCTTGCCAGTAAGAGAACCTATCCACTTATAAGTCCCTTTAGACCTACCTACAACATGTCTGTGAATCTCTTAGAGGCTTTTGGCCGAGAGCGTTCTAGAGAAGTTCTTGAGACATCTTTTGCTCAGTTCCAGGCAGACAGATCAGTTGTTGGTCTGGCCAGAGGCATACGCGAGAAGCAAGTTTCACTCGACGGCTACGAACTTGCCATGAAGTGCCACCAGGGTGACTTCGTTGAATACGCAAAGATTCGTCGCGAAATCACCGATATTGAGAGAGCGCTTTCAGCGTCAAGAGTTCGCGCCGACAGAGGCAAAGACCTGCGCCAAAGCAAGGGCCGTCACCTTCAAGAACAGCGACTAAATCAACTAAAGCGCGACCTGCGTTCCCACCCTTGCCACTCCTGCAACGAACGCGAAGCGCATGCTCGTTGGGGTGAGCGTTGGTTTAAGTTGAGTCGAGAACTTGAATCTATTGTTTCTCAGATCGAAGGTCGTACCAATCAAGTTGCCAAGACTTTCGACAAGATTTGCGACATGCTTTCTGACCTAAATTACATTCACGTGGTTGAAGGTGACTTTGAAGTTCTTGAGGCTGGAAAAACCCTTGCAAGAATCTACGGTGAGCGTGACCTGCTAATTTCGGAATGCCTAAGAGAAGGCGTGTGGAATAAATTGGATCCGGCCGGTCTTGCAGCAATGGCAGCCGCACTGGTTTATGAGGCACGAAGAGATGAAGAGTGGGAGCCAAGACTGCCAAAGGGCGATTTCCCAGAGGTGCTACAAACCACAATCGAAATCTGGGAAGACTTGGAAGAGCTAGCTAGAACTCACAAACTCGGCCAGACGGCACCACTGGATTTGAGCTTTGCATTACCCATACACCGATGGGCCTCTGGCGCGAAACTAGACACAGTTCTAGAAAGCGCTGATCTTCTAGCCGGAGACTTCATTAGGTGGACCAAACAAATTATTGATCTGCTTGACCAAGTTGCCCAAACCGCTGGCCCTGAATTGGCTGAGACCGCAAAGAACGCTGTCGATAAAGTAAAGCGCGGAATTGTTGCCTACTCTTATTACGGTTAATCCATGGCAAAGTTTATAGATCAGTCATCAAGACTCCACCTGCTCTGGCGCTTTTTTCTTGCGCTCACCGGAGGATATCTATCTAGCCTGGCAATGCCGCGAGAAAACATTTCGTGGCTAATTTTCGCTTCCGTAATTCTGATTCTGCTTTCGGTTTACAGATTACGTCCCGTCCCTGCGTTCTTAATTGGACTGGTTGGTGGGCTTTCTTTCTACCTGAGCCAGATTGAATGGTTGAGTCTCTACCTTGGCCCGGTGCCATGGCTTGCGCTATCGGTTTTGGAAGCGCTCATATTTGCAGTGGGAATGTCGGCCATTTCAGTTGTTTGGCGGGTGCTTGAAAACCGCATTCCAAATGCCCTTCCAGTGAGGCAAATCACCATTGCTTTTGCCCTGGCTACCGTTTGGACCGCTAGGGAGTGGGTCTCAATCACGCTGCCCTACGGAGGCTTCCCGTGGAGCCGACTAGCTCAGACCCAGTCAGAGACATTCCTAGGCAAATGGGTTTATTGGGGCGGCCTTGGCCTGCTGACCTTCGTTATCGCTCTTGGTTCTGCGGTGATTACCATTTGGGTCCTGCACCCAGAACAAAGCTTCAGAAGACCAGTTTTCAAAAAAAGTTTGATTGGACTTTTAGTTCTAAGTTCAATACCCGCTGTGCCGTTTTTGACTCAAATTCCTACATCTCAGGAAGAAGGCAAAATCACAATCGCGGCCGTTCAAGGAAATGCGAATGCAGGACTATTCGCCAACCCCGATCGAGGATCCATTCTACAGAATCATCTAGATGCAAGCTTGTTGATAGGCGAAAAAGATATAGATCTTGTGGTTTGGCCAGAAAACGCAAGCGATCTCAGCCCTTTTGAATATCCGCAGGCTAGAGAGAAAATTGAGAATTTTGTCGATCAGCAAACTGGGGTGCCATTAATCTTTGGAACCATAACCCAACGCGGCAACGACATGTTCAACAGTTCTATACTCTGGTTGCCCGGCGTAGGCCCTACCGATTGGTATGACAAAAAGCGTCCGGTACCTTTTGCAGAGTACGTTCCGGATCGTGATTTTTGGTATCAGCTGGCTCCCGATTTAATTGGCATGGTTAGTCGCGGCTACACGTTCGGAGAGCGTGATGGAATCTTTGACCTAGACAATCAAAAACTAGGCAGCCTGATCTGCTTCGAAATAGCAATTGATGACATAGGTAGGCAGCTCGTGGCCGATGGTGCCCAAGTGATTCTCTCTCAAACAAATAATGCCGATTTTGGAAGAAGTGATGAAACATTCCAACAGGCGGCGTTTGCAAGGCTTAGAGCAATAGAGACCGGAAGAACAGTGGTAAACATTTCTACTGTTGGAGTCTCTGCAATTTATTCTGCCGATGGAAAAGTGCTCCAGCAATTACCAACCTTTGAAGCTGGCGCCATGGTTCAAGAAATTGATTTGAGAAGTTCAATTACTCCGGCCATGCGTTGGGGCTCGTGGTTTGACTTGCTCAATAACTTTCTTGCCCTGTTGCTGATTCTTGGTTCGGTGTATTCGAACTTTCGTTCCAGAGAAAGAAAATCACTTTGAAAACTCTGGTGATCATGCCCACCTTCAACGAGATTGACAGTTTGAAAATCTCCGTGCAGGCACTGCGAGATTCCGCAAACGATGTTGATCTTCTGATTGTTGATGACAACAGCCCAGATGGCACCGGCAAATTGGCCGATTCGCTAGCCGACAGCAGAACCTTTGTCTTACATCGAGAATCAAAAGCAGGTCTAGGCGCCGCATATCTGGCAGGTTTTGCCTGGGCAAAAAAACATGGTTACGAAGCAGTGGTTGAGATGGACGCCGATGGCAGTCACAGGGCCGAGGATCTTGCCGAACTTCTTTCCGGCATCCAAAACGCAGACTTGGTAATTGGTTCTCGCTGGGTGCCGGGTGGCAAAGTTGAAAACTGGCCGGCCTACAGAAAAGCTATTTCCAAGCTTGGTAATTCATACGCAAGATTCATGTTGAGAACCAAAATTCAAGATATGACTGCGGGCTTTCGCGTTTACCGAATTTCTTTTCTAGATCGGCTTGATCTTGCCGGGGTAGCTGCACGCGGATATGCGTTCCAGGTTGAAATGGCACTTAGATCTGTGAAAGCAGGGGGAGTGGTATTAGAAGTTCCGATTGTTTTTGTGGAGAGGGCACTCGGCCGTTCAAAAATGACAACAGCCATAGTGCTCGAGGCGCTATGGCTGGTGACAAAGTGGGCTTTTTACAGGTCTGCTTGACCGCCGGCTCGACGAGCTCGAATGTAATCAAGACGCTCCTGCAAGATTTCTTCTAATTCTTCGCGACTTCTGCGCTCAAGAAGCATTTCCCAGTGTGAACGAGGGATCTTGTCTTCAGAGGCATCTAAAGTAACAATCTTTCCGTCTTCTAGAAGAACTGCCTGGGCAGGGCAGCTCTTGCACTGCCACGTCTGAGGAATTTCAGCATCAGCCGAGAACACCATTTCAGAAACGTGTTCGTTCTTGCAAAGGTAAGAGTGAGAGACTCGCGCGGAATAATTTACACCGCGTTCACTCTCGAGGCTCTGGGTACCTAGGCGCATTCCGCGCATTGTCTGCTGTGCCATTTTTCCTCCTGTTTGGTTCGCCCTTTTGGGGCTCGACGAGGAACAACTCGGCGTGAACGCTTTATCTTCCCTCATAAAGAGGATTTTCACCAAACGCTCAGGATTAGCGGAGTGTCGCCAATGCTAGGTCGCAGTGATCTGTGACGATGGCGTCAGCACCCAGAGAAAGCAATCGCTTCATCTCGACGTGGTTGTTTATAGTCCAGTAGTGCAGTTCTAAACCTGCCGACTTTGAAAAAGAAATGAACCTGGGGGAGTCAAACCGGATAAGCCCTCTTCGCACTGGAACCTGAAGCGCGTCGCTGCCTTTTGCGATTTGAGCAAAAAGACTGCGAGAGTTCAAGATGCTTGCCAGGTAAAGTTTCAGAACCTTGTTGACTCCTGCGGAAGTTCTTACCGGTTTAGTTAGACGCGCAAGGCAACTGAGTCGGCGAGATTCGCTAAAACTTGAAATAAGCACCTGATTATGAGCTTTTAGTTTTTCTATAGTGGCAGCCGCAGGCGCCACAGCCTTTTGACTCTTGATGTCCAAATTGAACTTGATCTTTGGAAACGTAACCAAGACCTGCTCCAAGGTTGGAATTCTCTTGCCGTGACCAATGTCAATCTGATCGAGTTCGGCAACGGTAAGTTCAGAAACTTCTTTCTTGAGCCCAGCGAGCCGAAGCAAGCTGGAGTCATGAAAAACCAAGGCCACGTTGTCTTTTGAAACTTGAACGTCAGTCTCAATTACATCCGCACCAGCAGCAACTGCATCGGTGAAGGCTTTGATGGTGTTTTCGGGAACAAATTCTGAAACCAATCCGCGGTGAGCCAAAATTTTGATTTCACCAGGCAATCGCAGTGGGGAAGTGGTGGTCCGTTCCATGACTACTTCTCCTTGGCGAACTGGTTAGGCTCTTCTTATGCGTCTTGGTTTTGATTTTAGGTCTCTAAGGCGCCTGACGCGTCTAAATCTAGGATTGATGCTTTACGGATTTGGTTTGGCGCTAATCGTTGAGGCTCAAATTGGACTTCCGCCCTGGGATGTATTTGCCAAAGGAATCTCAATTCAACTTGGCACAACATACGGTGTAGCCAGCGTTATCGTCAGCGCACTGGTTTTGCTTGCTTGGATTCCGCTGAAGGTCAAACCAGGCATCGGCAGCATTCTCAACGC
>JAHEGM010000016.1 GCA_024645105.1 Rhodoluna sp. | reverse complement strand
CTGCGGGAGTTTTCTGGCAACTGGTTCAACTGGCAATTGCTACCGGCAGCTTTAGCGGCCAGTTTGGAAGTCAGGCAATCGGCTGGTCGTTGATTTTGCCATCGGTGTTGGTTTTGGCCCTGTTGTTTAGCAAAAAGGTAGTTGCCGCAACAATGGGTGCCGCCGAATCTAACGACTAAAGAGCGGATTAAATCTCAAGCATCTTGCGAAGCATCACAACGTGGCCGGTGGCCTTTACGTTGTAGAGCGCATGAGTGATTTTGCCTTTTTCGTCGATGACGAAGGTTGAACGAATTACGCCTTCGTAGGTGCGGCCGTACATTGATTTGGTGCCAAAGGCACCGTAGGTTTTGTGAACCTCAAGATCTGAGTCGCTTAGCAGCGGAAAGTTAAGATCTTGGTTTTGCTTGAATTTGAGCAACTTCTCAGGCGCGTCTGGGCTGATGCCAAGAACGGTGTAGCCGGCCTTCTTAAAGGGGTTTAGGTTGTCGTTAAAGTCGCAGGCCTCTTTGGTGCAGCCTGGGGTTGATGCGGCAGGGTAGAAGTAGAGAATTACTTTGTGGCCCTTGTAATCGGCTAGCGATACCTTCTTGCCGTCTTGATCTAAAACCTTGAAAGCAGGGGCTTTTGCGCCTACTTCTAGTTTCACCTGTGCGCTCATACCCACAATTCTAAATCAGAAATTACTGGTTCTTTCCAAAAAACGTGCTGCCCACAAGATAAATAAACAGGCTGATTACGGTAATGATTCCAAGTGCTCCAATTCCCATCAAAACAGAAACTTCGTTAATCGGCAGTTCAAAATTGTTTTCCATTTTCATACCTTTCTTGGATACCTCAATGCTATTCCAAAGCCCCGGTGGAATAAGAAACCGGCTGACTAAGTTGCTACTCAGGTGCTGACGCAAATTGAACTAGAAAAAGATTCTTCTGAGATTTTGACTCAGTACTTTGAAGGCTTACATTCTGGTGGCCCAAAAAGCTCTATTAGAGGCGGCCAGAGCGCTGCCGATGCGGCCCTAGCCAATCTGGACATTCGCCGATACGCCTCAGATCGCTCAGAGGTGCTGCCTTTGGGTCGTCGCGGTGCCACTGTGCTCTCCCCATACATCAGGCACAACCTATTAACTCTCCGTGAGGTGTGGGATGCCGTTGAAGACGCCCCGGCTAAAGACCGCGAAAAATATCGCGATGAGCTCTTATGGCAGGAGCATGCCCGGCACCTTTACGCCCGAATCGGCACTGACTTTTTTCAAAACCTTAGGTTTGAGCAAAATCGGGAGACCCCTGGCGATGGCTGGAACAGAGACATGGCTTGCATCGACCTGGTCGTGACAGAGCTTGAAGAAGATGGCTGGCTGGTAAATCAGACTCGCATGTGGCTTGCCTCGCACTGGACCGTCAGAAACGGCAAGGGTTGGCTAAACGGCCAAGAGCGCATGTATCAAAATCTGCTGGATGGCTCTCGCGCGGCAAATCTTTTGGGTTGGCAGTGGACGGTGGGTTCCGCAGGCAAGCCATACGGTTTTGCTAGATGGCAGGTTGAAAAGCGCGCCCCGGGTCTTTGCTTCAAGTGCCCGCTAAAAAAGAACTGCCCGATTCAAAATTTTCCTGATGAAACTCAGCCAACTGCAGTTGAGAAATTGGATCTACTAGGTCGCGACCCAAATCTTGAGCAAACTATCGGGCCTTTTTCGGTTGTGAACAACCAAGAGCCGCAAGCTGTGTTGCTAACGATTGACTCACTTGGAGATGCAGACCCGGCGCTGGCAGCAAATCCAGAGCTGCCGGTGGTTTTTGTGTTCAATCGCCAAGCGCTGCAAAAACTGCAATTATCGGCCAAGCGAATTCACTTCTACCTAGAGACGCTGCAAGATCTTGCCAAGCGCAGAAATCTCACGGTGTATCTTGGCGATCCTTATCAATTCGCCAAAGACAATGCAGTTGCTTTGACCTACGCGCCGGTGCCAAGTTTTGCCAAATTTGATGCTGTGGCCCAGCTGCATCCTTACCCGTGGCTTCGCCGGCCCCACGCCGGAAACATCCAATCGTTTAGCGCCTGGCGCCAGAAGATTGACTAGCCGGCAGGGCTGCGGTTGGGGGTGAGGTTTGTGCTAAAGTTTTATCTCGTTGCGCTGTTTCAGCGTGATTCGCACCTCTAGCTCAATCGGCAGAGCAACTGACTCTTAATCAGTGGGTTCCGGGTTCAAGTCCCGGGGGGTGCACAAAATCCCAGTTTCTTCTCACGAGAGCTGGGATTTTTTATTTTTCAATTCTTGAATAATTTGTCTAGCCCCCCTAGACTAAAATCATGACATTGCCAGCAAATCTTTCGATGGGGGCTGTGACCCTGCGCGTAAAAAATCTTGATCTGATGATTGGGTATTACCGCGATGCGATTGGACTTGATTTAATTTCTCAGACCTCGGGTTCGGCAATTCTTGGTCGTGGCATGAATGCTTCGCTAATTTTGGAACATGCTCCAGAAATGAAATACGCCAGCGATAACCAGGCTGGCCTATTTCACACGGCATTCCTTTTTGACACCAAAGCTCAACTTGCCTACGCGGTTGCATCTGTTGCCGCAAAGTATCCGGGCTCATTTACCGGCAGCGCAGATCACCTGGTTAGCGAGGCGTTCTACTTTGATGATCCAGAAAATAATGGCGTGGAGCTCTACTGGGACAGAGAGCGCAGTAGCTGGAGTTGGAAACACGGCCAAATAGAGATGGGCACCTTTGGCCTAGATCCAAACGCATTCCTAAGTGAGAATCTGCCGGACTCTGTAGCCGACACAGCATCAAACATCGGCCACGTGCATCTCAGTGTTGGTTCTATAGAACAGGCGCAAGATTTTTATGTCAACAAACTTGGTTTTGACGTCACCCTAAATTGGGGAGGCACCGCCATCTTTGTAAGCGCCGGGGGATACCACCACCACATGGCCATGAACATTTGGCGAAGCAGAGGCGCAGGCCTTAGACAACCAACACTTGGGCTTCGCGATGTTTCAATAATCTTGCCCAATGCAGATTCCCTTGGCGCTGTTCAAGAGAAACTACAACATTCAAAGGTTTCAATTAGAAACGATGGTCAAACAATTCACCTTGATGACCCTTGGGGCAATCAGGTGAGTCTTAGCGCTAAGGCTTAATAAAAACCGCAACTGCTTCGGCCAGTGACTGCGCTGCCTTCTGCAGTTCTTCAGCGGTGGTGTGATGAGAAAAACTAAACCGCACCGATGTCTGTGCCACATCAGCCGAGACACCAATCGCAAGCAGCACGTGAGATGGGTCGTTACTGCCGGCAGCACAGGCGGAACCGCTGGAAACGACAATTCCTCTGCGCTCAAGCTCAAGTAGCACGGCCTCGCCGCTTACCCCCGCAAAGGTGAACGAGGCGATGTTTGCTTGACGATTCAGCGGGTGGCCGGTGAGTTTTGCATTTGGCACTTTGCTTGTAACTGCCGTTATGAATTCATCGCGCAGCTTTGAGACCCGGTCTGCTTCAAGATTTGCCGCTGCCAAGCCATCAAGTGCGGTAGCAAGGGCAACCGCCCAGGCAACGTTTTCTGTGCCTGATCTCAAGCCGCTTTCTTGGCCGCCACCGTGAATCAGCGCTTCTGCGTGAGCGCGCGAGCGCAGCACCAGCAAACCAGAACCTTTGGGTGCACCAAACTTGTGACCAGAAACGCTAAGCGCATCAACGCCAAGCTTTTGCATGTCTAGATCCAACCAGCCAACCGCCTGAACGGCATCGGTGTGAAATAGTGCGCCAACTTCATGGGCTGCCTCGGCAAACTGCGCCACTGGGTGCACAGTGCCAATCTCGTTATTTGAAATCATGAGTGAGACCAAGGTGGTGTCAGGCCTTAGCGCGTCAACAAAATTTGTGACTTGGCCAAATTCATCAAGTTCAAGCCAGCTGGTTTCAAAGCCGTGCACGCGCTCTAGAAATTCAATTGAGGCAAGTACAGCCTCATGCTCCGATTTCGCGCTGATGATGTGCTTACCTCTTGGGTTGGCAAGAGCCAATCCCACAATCGCCAAGTTGTCACTTTCTGTTCCGCCTGAGGTAAAAGTTATCTCGGCTGGGCGCACGTTAAAAAATTTTGCAGCACGCGAGCGAGCATCGTTTAGCGCCGAAGCTGCCCGGTTGCCAATCTCATGCGAGCTAGATGGGTTACCAAATTCATTGGTTAGCCAAGGCCAAGCAGCCTGCAGTGCTTCCGGGTTAACCGGAGTGGTTGCTGCGTGGTCTAAGTAGATTGTCATTAGTTGATTTTTACATCCAGGCCAAGATCTAACGCACGTGCACTGTGGGTGAGTGCACCCACAGAAATCACATCTACGCCAGTCTTTGCAATTTCGCCAACGGTCTCAAGATTTACCCCGCCAGATGCCTCAACCACGCACTTGCCTGCAATTAGTTCAACACCTTTGCGCAGATCTTCAAGGCTGAAGTTATCAAGCATGATGATGTCAACCTCGGCGGCAAGCACCCCGGTAATTTGATCTAGGCGATCTACTTCAACCTCAAGTTTGATATTTGCCGGCAGTTCGGCGCGAACGCGCTTTAGTTCGGTGGTCAAATCTTTACCTCCGCGAGTAAGCACCGCAAGGTGATTGTCTTTTGCCATCACCATGTCACTAAGTGAGAACCTGTGGTTGCGGCCGCCACCGTTTACTACGGCTTGGCGTTCAAACGCGCGCAAACCTGGAGTGGTCTTGCGGGTGTCAAGAATCTTTGCCTTGGTTCCGGCAACCTTGGCCACATAGGCTGCGGTCAAAGTAGCCACCCCGCACATGCGCTGCACAAAATTCAAACCAATTCGCTCTGCGGTAAGAACCGCTCGGGCAGGCCCGGTAACTACTGCAAGTAACTGGCCTTTTTCAAATTTCTCACCGTCTTTGATTTTCATTTCAACCTGCACAGATGCATTGGTCAATTTGAAGGCGGCGATAAAAACCTCGGCACCGCTGAACACGCCTGGCTCGCGAGCTGCCAATTCAGCCACCGCGGTGGCATCAGAAGGAATCAAGTGTTCTGAGGTCACATCACCGTTTGGTGCGTCTTCTTTTAGGGCAGCACTAACAACCTGATTAATCAATTCTTGAGTCAGCATTATTTTGCCTTTCTGACAATGGTGATTGGTATTGCCATGGCCGGGTTGGTGTCTGGGTAATCCAATCGGTAGTGCCCGCCGCGAGATTCTTCGCGAGCTAGGGCAGAGGCGGTAACGGCACGTGACAACAGCAAAAGATTCGCATCTTCCCAGTCGGTGAATAGGCGGTTACTCTCATCAGCGGAGCGCCAATTATCTAACTCGGTGCGTGTTTCTCTTAGTTCGTCACCGGTGCGGGCAAGGCCAACCTTGTCCCACATCAGGGTTTGAAGTTCAACTCGGTCAACCACGTTTCTTGCTGACTTAGGAATCTGACTATCTGCCTCATCTTGAAGTTCAATTTCGGTAAGCAATCCAGTTTCTTTCCAACGAACGCTTGCAGCATGCTCAGGCCAGGTCTCCTCTAGAACCTGAACCGCGCGCCTTGCAAAAACAATTGATTCAAGTAGCGAGTTTGATGCCAGGCGGTTAGCACCGTGCGCACCATTGCAACCGGCTTCCCCAACTGCAAACAAACCTTGAACCGATGTCCGGCCCCAGGTATCTGTGGCGACTCCACCCATCCAGTAGTGTGCGGCAGGAGTAACCGGAATTGGGTTCTTGCTCCAGTCGAGCCCATAGGCACGGGTGGTTTTGTTGATGCTCGGAAATCTTTTGTTCAAGAAGTCTGCGCCAAGTGCGGTCGCATCAAGCAAGACCGGCTGGCCACCCTGTGAAATCATCTCTGCTTGGATGCCGCGGGCCACCACATCGCGCGGCGCAAGTTCTGCGTCTTTGTGAATCTTTTGCATGAAGCGCTCGCCCTTGTTGTTGATGAGCACTGCACCATCGCCACGAACAGCCTCAGAGATCAAGAAGGAACCTGGCACCGCAAGTGCGGTTGGGTGAAATTGATAAAACTCTACGTCGGCTAACTCGGCACCGGCACGGAACGCCGCTGCAACTCCATCGCCAGTTGTAACGTTTGGGTTTGTGGTGTGGCGGTAAAGCTGACCCGCACCACCGCTAGCCAAAATAACGGCATCTGCCTCAACAAAGTGTTTGCCAGATGCATCAAGAAGGTGCACTCCGGTGATTGCACCATTTTTTACCTCAAAGTCCACAACAAAGGTGTACTCATGAATTTTGGTTGCGGTTGCGCGCAGTGTTTCAACCAGGGCTCGGCTGATATCTGCGCCGGTGGTGTCGCCACCTGCATGCAAGATGCGCGCGTGTGAGTGTGCGGCCTCAAGACCCAGCGCGTATTTTGCGCCCTGCTTATCAAAGTCAACTCCAAAGCGAATCAAATCATTAATTCTCTCCGGGCCCTCTTTGCAAAGCACCTGCACTGCCGGTTCGTAGCAGTAGTCAGCGCCAGCAGAGATTGTGTCGGCAACGTGCTCGGCGATGGAGTCGTCGTCTGCTGTTACCGCGGCGATGCCGCCTTGGGCGTAGTGCGTATTGCTCTCGGCAAGATTTGATTTGGTTACCAGAATTACTTCGTGAGTCTTGCTGGCTTCAACCGCCGCAATCAAACCGGCAACGCCGCTACCTATAACTACAAGTTTTTTCATTAGAGAGGCTTCGCCGCCAACATGCGCTCAAGTGCAATTACAGCAGTTTTGCTTACCGTGTCATCTACCTTGATTTGGTTTACCACTTCACCGGCAACCAAACGCTCTAATACCCAAGCTAGGTAACCCGGGTGAATGCGGTACATGGTTGAGCAAGGGCACACCACCGGATCAAGGCAGAAAATATTGTGTTCTGGGTGCTGGGCAGCAAGACGTTGCACCATGTTCACCTCGGTACCAATTGCAAAAGTGGTCGGCTCGGTCGCAGCCTCAACCGCCTTGCGAATGTAATCGGTAGAGCCATACTCGTCAGCCGCATCAACAACGTCCATTGGGCATTCAGGGTGCACAATTACGCGCACGCCCGGAAAATCAACTCGTGCCTTTTCTATTTGGCCAACGGTGAATCTCTTGTGCACGCTGCAGAAACCATTCCAAAGAATTACTTTTGAATCCAGAAGCTGCTGCTTGGTGTTGCCGCCAAGTTCTTTTCGGCCGTGCCAAAGCGGCATCTCATCTAGCGATACACCCATGGCCTTTGCTGTATTGCGGCCTAGGTGCTGATCTGGAAAGAACAGCACGCGCTGGCCTCGCTCAAAGGCCCACTTCAAAACGATCTCTGCGTTTGATGAGGTGCAAACAATGCCGCCGTTTTCGCCGCAAAATCCCTTTAGGGCAGCCGAAGAGTTCATGTAGGTAACTGGAATGATTGGCACTTTGCCATCAGCATCTGGCTCGCTGCCGTAAAGCTCAGTCAGCTCATCCCAGCACTGGGTCACCGAATCAA
>JAHEGM010000015.1 GCA_024645105.1 Rhodoluna sp. | reverse complement strand
ATGCTGTTTATCCGCTAAAGTAGAGCGGTACGGAAGCGTGCCGGAGCGGCCGAACGGAACAGTCTTGAAAACTGTCGTCGTTAATAGCGACCGTGGGTTCAAATCCCACCGCTTCCTCCACTTGAGACCCCAGTCCTTGACTGGGGTTTTCTGTTTAACAAGAAATCCACAGGGAAGCGGCCCCCATTTGTCGCTTAAACTAGAGGTTCATGGAAAACCAGACCCCCACCCCAAAATTGAGCAAACGTGAAGCCAAGCTGTCACGCGGTTTTGCTCGCCATGGTCGCATTCGCGTACAAAGCAAGGCCAGCGCCGTTTGGGGAATCCTGTTCAAGGTTGTGGGTCTAGTACTTGGTGCCACCGTTGCGGTTTCTGGCATCGCCATCGCCGATCTTTCAAACACCATCAAGGCCAACGGCATCGTGCTTTCGGGTGCAAGTGCAATTTCCGAGAAGGACCTAGCCGGCCCAATCAACATGCTTTTGGTAGGTAGTGATACTCGCGCTGGCCAGGGCGAGGGTTTCGGCAACGATACATCGGTGTTGGCTGACGTAATTATTCTTTTGCATGTTTCGGCCGACCGTAAGCACGCGACCGCTTTGAGTTTTCCGCGCGACTTGCTAGTGCCATGGCCAGCTTGCCCGAGCACATCAACACCGCCGGGTCCGGGATATTTGCCGCAGTCACTTGGGCAGATTAACGCGACGATTGCTAACGGCGGGCCTGGTTGTACTTTGCTAACCGTTGAGGCGCTGACCGGTGTGAAGATTCCGTATCTTGCGATGATCGACTTCAAGGGCGTTATTGAAATGTCTAACGCGATTGGTGGCGTTGAGGTTTGTGTAACCAAGCCAATTCACGACTCTTACACCTACCTAAACTTGGCGGCCGGTAAGCACGTGCTGCAGGGTAGGGACGCGCTTAAGTTCTTAAGAACTCGCCACGGTGTTGGTGACGGCTCTGACCTTTCACGTATTTCCAACCAGCAGGTGTTCCTGACTTCGCTGGTTCGCAAGGTTAAGAGTGCCGGTGTCCTTGGAAACCCTATTTACCTTTACTCACTGGCCTCTGCTGCAGCCCGCAACATGAAGCTGAGCGAAAGCCTGACCAACGTAAACGTAATGGTGGCAATGGCCGGTGCGTTGAAGAATGTTGAACTAGACAAAATGACTTTCTTGCAGGTGCCTAGCCGCGGTGGATTGCCAGCGCCATACTCGGGCCGCGTTGCACCGATATACGAAACCGCGAACCTGATTTTCGAAAAGCTGCAGAAGGACGAGCCAATTGTTTTGGCCGAAGCAAACGGTGGCCAGGGTGCAGTGGTTGAATCTCCGGCACCAAGCCCAAGCCCGTCACCGGGCGCAAGCTCGTCTCCAAACCCGTCGGCTCTGCCAACCGGTGTGCTTGGCACAACTGCAGATACCAAGACCTGCTCTAACTAATTAATTCGCGTGCGCAACCAACGCCAAGCACCAGTGCTCCAAAGAGCCCAAAGCACAAGTAGCGGTTGAAAGAAGAGGCGGGTGAAGCGGGCGGAATCGGTGTTGAGACCAAACGCATCACTGTGGGTAAGCCACTGAGAAATGTTGCCGGGGAAAACTGCAATGAAGAAGGCTGCAGTCAGCAAACCAGCAAGCTCCTTGCGATAACCAGTAACAAGCCACAGGCCAAGGGCAATCTCAACAACACCACTGGCAATGACCACAAAGTCAGCATCAAGTGGAAGCCAGGTTGGCACCTGCGCCTGGAAAGTGGCGCGGGCAAAGGTCAAGTGCGATGTGCCGGCAAAAACCAGTGCCGCACCAAGCAGCACCCGTGCCAACAACCCTGTTAATTTCTGCATAGCCCTAAGAGTAGCCTTGGCTAATGAAAAAGCGGGCAGGTTCAGAACTACCGGGTATTTACGACTGCACTGAATGTAAGCCTGATGGCGACTAGGTCTGTGGCTAGTTTTGGGCTGCTGTTCAAAATTGTTGACGCGTGGTCTAGGAGTCCAGGTGCCAACGCTTCCAGAACCCTACTGAGTTCAAGAGCTCTGGCGATTGCAGCCGCTGACGTCTCGTTGGCGGTATAACCACCAATGAATTGGGCTGAGTCAACAATGGCATCGGCCGGGATTGAATGGCTCTTTAGGTAGGTCGCGATGTCTTTTTTCAAATCTGCTAGTTCGTCTACACGGTAGGCGCGCACGAAACTGCCGTCAAAATGTTCCGTGTAGGAATAAGAACCTGATACCCCGCCGGCGGTGTCGGTGGAATTTCCTTTGCTTACCGATGAGGAACTTCCGATGGCAAATTGGGGAATGAAGGTGATTGTTGCCAAAAAAACAACCATCAGAGCAATCAACATGTCTGAGAACATCCAACCGGCTTGCCCGGTTACATCTTCGGGTGCTTCGTAAAGCGAGCTAGGCACTATTTGCCCAGCTTTTTCTCGGCTTTGGCTATTTCGCGCTGTAAACCTGCAAGTTGCCTGTTGAGTGAACCGCTAGAAGCTTTTACCTGCGTTGCCGCATCAGAAACATTTTTTGCCAGCCTTGCATAAGGCTTCTCTATTGATGCTCCATTGGCGAGTGATGCTTTGAGTGACTTAACTGATTTAGCAACCTCTGCCGAAACACTTCCAGAGGTTATTGGTCGGTAGTCATAAAGAACAGATTTAATTTGTAAAGCCAAAGTGGAGCGCGCTCTAGTAAAAGTTCTGGTTTCGGCCATCAGGTTTGTTTGCCCTTGTGACTGCATAACTGCAACAACCGCAGTTAGAACAATAACCATTGCAACAATTACAAAGTCAATTTGTGCAATAGACCCAATGCTCCAGAATTTGTCTAACAGGCCATAACCGTCTTGCCAGAATTGCAAGAAATTAGCAGGGGTTCCTGTGTTCTGCAAAACAAATTCATTAAAGGCCTTAGTAGCCTCGCTAACGGCCGCCCAGGTGAGGGCTACAGGAACAAAAATAATGATGTTTCTAATTCCGGCAAGAAAGCGGGCAATTTTCAAAAGTGCCGAGCTTCTAAGTGAGTTGTAGTTTGGAAGGTAATCCAGAGGTTCAATACCCTGCCAAAATTCCAAATCAATGTTATTCTCTAGGGCAGCATCTAGGCCAACCAAATATGTATCTTGTGCATGACCATAGTCTTGTGCCCAAGCTTGGAGTTGCTCGCGAAGCCCCTGCAGGTCAGCTGATTTATTTTTCTTCATTTTTATTTAATCTTTTGAATCAGACCGGCATTTGTTGCAAGGCTCAAAGCGCCGCCATCCTTAGGATCAAATATTTCAATCTCGTATGGGGCATCTGGGAAAGCAACATACACGTTTGCCGCATAGCTCTTGCTATAGAAAACCTGCGCGCCATCTACATTGGTAAACGAGATTGCGTTGGCCTGATTGCCCGCTGCTTTCGTGATTGAAAAGGCGTCGCTCTGTGGGTAAGTGGCAATAACCCGATAATCGGCGTTGGTGTCTTCTAAACCCTTGCCCTCAGGTAAGTAGCGCACAAATACCTGCCCATTAGCGTTAGAGATAAGGCTGTATTTTGCGCCATCCAGCGGACCAACCCAGTAGGCCGTGAGCTTTTTGCTTATAACTAGGTCTCTAAGTTGAGCCTCGGTTAGGGCAACCTGCCCAAGGGTTGCACCAGCTTCAGTGATGCTTGTTGAGCCTATTGAGGTAATTGCAAAGACTAAACCTCCAGAAATTAGAGCGCCGGCAATAGCTGCACCAACGGCAACTTGAATGGCAAATCTTCTTGTCCAGGTTGGTTCGCCAAATGAATAAGGCTTAGATCCAGACTTAGGCATCACCAATCTTTTTGGCGGATCACTGAGGTAGGTGTCGTTGTTCATTATTTTCCTAACACGTCGTATTCAGTACCGTTCATCTTGCCTTTGTAAACTGTGCAGTTACCAAATTTGATTGTTCCGTCTGATGCAACACAAATAGTTAGGTTGCTATAACCCGATGTTCCAGAGTCACCTTTTGGACCGGCAGGGCCCGTTGGTCCGGCAGGACCAGTGGCCCCCGTTAACCCGCGCAAACCCTGTGCGCCGTCTGCGCCATCTTGGCCATCGACACCCTTAAGTGAAAGCAGGAACGCCGTTACGCTTGACGATGAGTGACCGGCGGCTTTCCAAACTTCGTAAGCGCTAAGACCGTCTTTACCATCTTCACCGTCTTTACCTGCAACACCTTGAATTCCTTGGATGCCCTGTAGCCCGCGTTCACCAGTTGCACCTCGCGCACCGGTTGCACCAGTATCTCCCTTGGCGCCTTGCGGACCTATCGGACCCTGCACTCCTTGTATTCCCTGAATTCCTTGTGGCCCAGGTTCTCCCTGAGCTCCAACTGTGTCGCCAGAATTTGTTGGTGTGCAATCTGTTTCGTCGTTATCAACGCTTGAAGACTTTACGCCGCCGTCACCTTGTTCATTGTTGCTGTTATCGCCAACGGCGAGGTTTTCAGAATCGCCATTGTCATTGTTGGCTTCTTCCGGCTTGCCGTCATCGGTGTCGCCATCATCTTCAGGCTTGCCATCATTGGTGTCGCCATCATCATCTATTGGTACACAGATTTGCCCGGAGCCTCCACCGGTTGCTTGGTCAATGCAAGTGCCTGAAAAAGTTTTTGAATTATCTTCGGCAGTGATGACTTGCCAACCATTAAGAATTTGTCCTGCGGGGCAAGTGAAACTCGCAAGATTTATTTCCGTTGCGTCGCGACCGTTGGTTCCAGGCACGCCAGGAATTCCTTGCAACCCTTGTAGGCCAGGTTCCCCTTGAATTCCCTGGATGCCTTGAATTCCTTGTTCACCGCGTTCCCCTTGCGGACCTTGTGCGCCGTCTTGGCCGTTGCTTCCATTTGTACCATCAAGTCCGTTTTGACCGGCAGTACCATTGACGCCATCAACTCCCGCTGCGCCAATTCCACCGGTTAGGCCAGGTAGACCCTGCTCGCCGCGAATACCTTGCTCGCCCTGCTGCCCTTGGGCCCCATCTTGGCCATTTACCCCATTGACCCCATCGATGCCTCGGGCACCAACAGCCCCGTCTATTCCACGTGCACCGCTTGCGCCATCGGAACCGCGCAGACTGGCGATGAATGTACTAGTTGAGGCGTTTAGATCGCCTAAAGTTTCTTTCCAAATCTCAAATGCGCTCTTGCCATCTTTACCCTGTGCACCGGCAACACCCTCAGCACCAGAAGGTCCGGCAGGCCCGCTTCCCCCGCCCTCACCCTGAAGCACGATTACATCGCTTTCACCGGAAGCCATCGCTTGATTTGCCAAGAGTGGACCCTGAGAACCAGATGGCCTCTGCAATCGCAAATAATTCACCGATGGCGTTGAGTTGCCACCAAAATATGAAATCGGCCCCAGGACACCCATTTCAATCACCGATGAGTTGCCACTTTTGCCTAGGTCTGGGCTACCTGCTGCAAGGGCAGGTGAAGCTGGTGAAACAGAGCCCACAATTAGGGCAGCAATCAGCCAACGTGTGGCCAGACTCTTTAGCCCCAATTGATTTTTGGTCCCCGTGCTCATAATCCCAAGTTAGGGTGCGCATATTGAGGCTTGAAGGCTTTTTTACTAAACAGCCTCAAATTGAGAGGGTAACCCTACATAAATAACTTGTTGCGAACATTCAAGGGGGTTCATACTTCTTACATGGGCCTAAGAGCAATGGTTGTTGAAGACGACAGTTTCACGCGCCTCAGCCTGGTTGCTGCTCTTGAGCAAAAAGGAATCACGGTTGTTTTGCAAACCGGATCTGCCGGCGAGGCCGTGGCCGCAAGCAAGACCACACCGATATCGGTTGCCTTGCTAGATCTTCACCTAGGCAGTGGGCCATCCGGAATTGATGTTTCTCACGCGCTTAGGAGAGTAGATCCAAAAGTTGGCATTGTCTTTCTAACCAGTTTCAGTGACCCACGCCTAATGAATGCATCACTACCGCCGCTTCCTGGTGGCTCGCAGTATGTCACAAAGCAATCGGTGACAGACATTAATGTGCTCTTCAAAGCCATAAACGACTCAATGTCAACAAAGCGTGAAGCTAGACCTGAGCACAACGCCGCGTTTGGCAATTTATCAGACATTCAAATTGAGACTCTACGTTTGGTGGCGCAAGGTCTCACAAATGCTGAGATCGCAAAACGAAGATTTGTTAAACCAAAATCTGTGGAGCTCACCATAAATCGTGTAGCTAAGGCACTGGGTATTTCTGCCGACTCAACACAAAATCAGCGCGTGCATATCGCGAAAGTTTACTTCAGGGCAATTGGAGTTGACCATGATCAAGTCAGTTAGTTTTTCGCAACTGAAAAATGACGTGACCGGCCGGTGGTCTTTCGAGGCCCAGGGGTACCTATTTCTTGCCCCACTACACATGGTTTTCTCTGTGTTGTTAATCCCAGGTATGAAAGACATTTTGGATCTAGGCCTTGCACTTTCAGCAAATGCACTTTCGCTTTCTATCTGCGCAGTATTTTTCTACATTTTTCTTTTTACTTTTTTTCGAAATAGAAAAACTAAAAACGTATCCCTGGCAGTAGTGATTTTTGTTGGAGCTTTCCTCGGCGCCGTTAAAGGAATCAGCACTGGTTACTTTGTTGCGACTTTTGGCCTTGAGCCAGAAGTTAATCTGTCCATAGTTTCCAGGGTGATTCAAACCACCGCCTTGGGAATCTGGTGGGTACCAACCTTGGCAATCATTTATGCGTATCGTGAGCGATTCAAACTCCAGCGCGACTCACTTATTTCTGAACGTGTGTTTCTGGCCGCAAAAAGCCAACCAACAAAAACTTTTGGCAAAGCAAGGCGTTTGGTTGATAGCAGCGCCGAGCTGAAGAAATTTGTGTCCGGGGTTCGTGAGCAGTTGGCAAACGGCGTTGAGGTGGCAGGTGAAAACTATAAAAAACTTGCCGAGGTTGTGCGTCAAATTATTCAAGATGACCTGCGTCCACTGAGCCATCGAATTTGGGAGCAAGAAAACGAACGCCTAACAGATTTCTCTCTGAAAGATCTTTCACACCTCACCGTTACGAGGTACGTCTTTATGCCATGGCCAGCGCTGCCCGTTTATGTTTTGACCGTAGCGCCGGCCAATATCCTGCATTTGGGTTGGATAAACGGATTAACTTTGACCTTATTGGAAATAGTTGCCATTGCCGTCGTCTTTCCGCTTGCAAAATTGTTTGCCCCAAAAACAGTTATAAAAGGCTGGTTCCACTTCATGGGCATGACGCTCTTGTGCACTGGAATTGCAGCTTATGCAACAGTTGGCGTCTTTGGTGCGCCAGTAGACTCGGTCTTTCAAATCACCACTATGGCAAATTTTCTTTGGATTGCCGTACTTATCTTTCTCACTGGCCTTTTGCAATCGGCGTTGGTTAGCCACGACGAGATTCAAAAAGAGCTCGTTGAACTGGTAGGTAGTGAACGTGCAATTGAGACCCTTGAGTTTCACCG
>JAHEGM010000014.1 GCA_024645105.1 Rhodoluna sp. | reverse complement strand
GAAATGAGTACATTGACTTCGCGCTTGGTGACACCGGAGCCATGGCCGGGCACTCCGCACCAGAAGTAGTTGAAGCAATCACCCATCGGGTAAAAGACCTGGGCGGTCTCACCACGATGCTTCCGACTCAAGATGCCGAGTGGGTTGCAAAAAACCTGACCGAGAGATTCGGCATGGCCAAGTGGAGCTTCTCGCTAACCGCGACAGATGCAAATCGTTGGGCAATCAGACTTGTTAGAGCCATCACCGGAAAACCAAAAATTCTTTTCAACGCTTATTGCTATCACGGCTCTGTTGACGAAGCATTGATTGTCGTTGGACCAGACGGCGAAGGCATGAGTCGCCCAGGAAATGTGGGCTCACCGGTTGATGTAACGATGACCTCAAGAGTTGCAGAGTTCAACGACCTAGAAGGACTAGAGCGTCAATTGAAAAATGGTGACGTGGCCGCGGTACTTATGGAGCCTGCACTTACCAATATCGGCATTGTCCTGCCAGAGCCAGGTTACCTAAAGGGTGTTCGCGAGCTGACTCGTAAATATGACGCTCTTCTGATCATTGATGAGACGCACACCTTTTCAGCAGGTTACGGCGGCATGACCAAGCGCGACAATCTGGAACCAGACCTTTTTGTTATCGGAAAAGCAATCGCGGGTGGAATCCCAACCGGCACCTACGGGCTAAGCGCTCACCTTGCTGAAAAAATTCTTAGCCGCACAGATCTAGATTTGGTTGATATGGGAGGTGTCGGTGGAACCCTTGCTGGAAATCCCCTTCAGGTCGCAGCTATGCGTGCCACTCTAGAAAAAGTTCTGACTCACGACAACTTCAATTACATGATTGATTTGGCAACGGTCTTCACCGATGGCGTGAATGAGCTTTTTGAAAAGTACGACCTGCCCTGGTCAATCAACCAATTGGGCGCTAGGGCCGAGTACCGCTTTGCCAAGCCGTATCCAAAAACCGGCACCGATGCCTTCCACGCTGCCGATGCGGAACTCGAAGACTTTCTACATGTCTACTTGGCCAACCGCGGAATCATGTTGACGCCGTTCCACAACATGGCGCTGATGTGCCCAACCACCACACTCGCGGATGTTGAAAAACACCACGCGGTATTTGAAGAAGCCATTAAAGAACTAGTCGCGAGTTAAGCGGCGGTAAGTTGAACGGTGCGGTTTAGCCGCATCCGGACCAAGACGCGCGATCTTGTTTTCTTCGTAGGCTTCAAAGTTTCCTTCAAACCAGTACCAATTGTCTGGATTGTCGTCACTTCCTTCGTAAGCCAGAATGTGCGATGCAACGCGGTCAAGGAACCAACGGTCGTGCGTAATCACCACCGCACAGCCAGGGAATTCAAGCAAAGCGTTTTCGAGCGAACCAAGAGTTTCTACATCTAGGTCGTTTGTAGGCTCATCAAGCAGCAACAGGTTGCCACCCTCTTTTAGGGTCAGTGCCAAGTTGAGACGATTTCGCTCACCACCGGAAAGAACTCCCGCAGGCTTTTGCTGGTCTGGGCCCTTAAAACCAAATGCGGCTACATAAGCTCTTGAAGGCATCTCTTGGTTTCCAACCTGAATGAAATCAAGTCCGCCGGAAACTACTTCCCAAAGTGACTTATTTGGATCAATTCCCCCGCGCGACTGGTCTACGTAAGAAATCTTTACGGTCTCACCAATTTTTAGGTCTCCGCCATCTAGTTTTTCCAAACCAACAATGGTTTTGAAAAGAGTTGATTTACCAACACCGTTTGGACCAATGACTCCAACGATTCCGTTTCTTGGCAGGCTAAATGACAAATCTTTAATCAGCGAACGACCGTCAAAACCCTTTTGGATGTTTTTGGCTTCAATAACAATGTCACCCAAACGCGGACCCATTGGAATTTGAATTTCTTCAAAGTCCAGCTTTCTGGTGCGATCTGCTTCGGCAGCCATTTCTTCGTATCTGGCAAGACGAGCTTTTGATTTTGTTTGGCGTGCCTTTGAAGATGAACGAACCCAGTCAAGTTCATCGCTCAAACGCTTTGCCAACTTGGCGTCTTTCTTGCCAGCAACCTCAAGACGCTCACGCTTCTTTTCAAGATAAGTCGAGTAGTTGCCTTCATACGGGTAAGCGCGGCCACGATCTAGTTCAAGAATCCACTCGGCAACGTTGTCTAGGAAGTATCGGTCGTGAGTCACGGCCAAAACCGCACCTGGATACTTTGCCAAGTGCTGCTCTAGCCAAAGCACAGATTCTGCGTCAAGGTGGTTAGTAGGCTCATCAAGCAAAAGTAGGTCTGGCTTTTCTAACAAAAGCTTGCAGAGGGCAACGCGGCGACGCTCACCACCAGATAGTGCGGTAACAGGTGAGTCACTTGGTGGGCAACGAAGTGCATCCATTGCCTGCTCTAGTTGCGAGTCAAGGTCCCACGCGTCAAGGTGGTCAATCTGTTCCTGCAGGGTTCCCATTTCTGCCAGCAAGGTATCAAAATCTGCATCTGGCTCAGACATCAGTGCAGAGATCTCGTTGAAGCGATCTAGCTTTGCTTTGGTTTCCTTGACCGCCAACTCAACGTTTCCTAGTACGGTCAGCGATTCATCAAGCGGTGGCTCCTGCATCAAAATGCCAACTGTGTATTCAGGACCAAGGCGCGCTTCTCCGTTTGACGGGGTGTCAAGCCCGGCCATGATCTTCAACACTGTTGACTTACCGGCACCATTCGGACCAACTACACCGATTTTTGCGCCAGGAATAAAGGCCAAAGTTACGTCATCAAGAATTACCTTGTCGCCGTGCGCCTTGCGCGCCTTGATCATCTGATAGATGAATTCAGCCATAAGTTACTGTCCACTTTCGAAATTGCAGCCTCAGCCTCGAAAACGTGAGAATGGCACCCTCAAACGTCTGGCTTGCTATGGGTTTTAGTTTACCCAACCTATGTGGCCAACTTTTGGGCCTAAAAATGCAAGCAAAGACGATGAGGGTGCCGGACCTCCGTGAAGAGGTATGGAGCTGGGAGCCGAGTAGGTTTCAGGCCCGAGGGGTGAGTCCGAGGTTTGCTCGGCACCCAGCAGCTTGGAGAACTATTTCTTTTTAGCGCCAACCAACTCGGGCTCTGGTTCGCCCTCGTCTTCTGGCTCAGGCTCGCGCACCAAAACGGTGCGAGTAAAAACTGAACTGCCCCAAGTAAGGTCATGGCCCAAGGAATCAGCTTCAACCTCAACCGAGGTGCCGGCTCGTTCACCATTGTCCCAGTCTCGAACGCGAAGCTTTCCGGCAACTACCAGGCGATCACCCTTGTTTATTGAGCCTGCCGAATTTATTGCCAGCTGACGAAATGCGGTGACGGTAAACCAGTTGGTTTCGCCGTCAATCCATTTATTTTGATTGCGATCAAATCTTCGCTGGGATGATGCCAACCTGAATGAGGTGATTGGAAGACCGTCTTGGGTGACTAGGTGCCTGGGTGTGGTTGCCACCAAACCGGTTACCGAAAGTGTTTCTGACATGAAATGCCTTTCTCAAAACTTTAACCACGGAATGTGGCGTGTTTCGAGTTTGGCGAGATGCCGAAATGAATTGATCTAAAAAATTGAATCTGTGGATAACTCAGTTGCGAACGAAATCAGCAAACGCCTTGCGAGTTTTTGCCATTTTAGGAGCAACCACGGCATTGCAGTAACCCTGGTTTGGATTCTTCGCAAAAAAGTCTTGGTGATATTCCTCGCCAACCCAGAACTCAGAAGCCTGAGTTACCTCGGTGACGATTTGCCCGTCCCACAAATTTTTAGCGCGCTCGATGGCAGCCTCAAAAAGCTGCTTTTCGGATTCGTCGCGATAGAACATCGATGTTCTGTACTGGGTGCCGATGTCGTTGCCCTGTCGGTTTACCTGAGTTGGATCGTGCAGGGTGAAAAAGATATCAAGAATCACCTCGGCTGGAATTACCGCCTCATCAAATATCACCTCGGCCACTTCGGCGTGGCCGGTCGTGCCATTGCAAACTTCTTCGTAGGTTGGCTGGGCCTTGGTGCCACCCATGTAACCCACCACAACATCGCTTACTCCGCGGAACTGCATAAAGGAACTGTCAAGGCACCAGAAGCAACCGCCTCCAAGAACAAAACTCATCATGCCTCTAGCCTAGGCTGGAGTTATGGGTTATCAAGCCGCGGACAACCGCTACGAAAACATGAAATACCGCCGCACGGGCAAGAGTGGTTTGCTTTTGCCTGAAATCTCGCTTGGGTTGTGGCACAACTTTGGTGACAAAGACTCAAAGTCCACCCAAAAGGCAATTTTGCGCCGTGCCTTTGACCTTGGCGTCACCCATTTTGACCTAGCCAATAATTACGGGCCATCTGCAGGTTCGGCCGAGAAAAATTTTGGCGTTCATTTAGCGCGAGACTTTGCTGCATACCGAGACGAATTGATCATCTCGACAAAAGCCGGATACAACATGTGGGCTGGCCCATACGGCGAATGGGGTTCTAGAAAATATCTTTTGTCCTCACTAGATCAGAGCCTTCAAAGAATGGGGCTTGATTACGTAGACATCTTCTATTCACACCGATACGACCCAAACACTCCCCTTGAAGAAACCATGGGTGCCCTTGCTACGGCCGTTCACTCGGGTAAGGCGCTCTACGCCGGGGTCTCAAATTACGACGCTCAGCAAACCAGTGCGGCCAAGAAAATTCTTGAGTCAAAGGGTGTGCCCCTTCTAATCAATCAACCTCGCTACTCGATGTTTGATCGCACAGCCGAGGCTTCCCTGTTCGATACCTTGGGCCTAGAGGGAATAGGTTCCATTGTTTTTTCTCCGCTGGCGCAGGGTCTGCTAACCAACCGATACCTAAGTGGTTCGGTTCCTAAAAATTCAAGAGCAGCCAAGAATCACTTTTTGAAACCCACAGAGATCTCAGCCGAGTACCTCGAGCACGCCAAAGCCCTAAATGAGATTGCTGCCGGTCGCGGCCAGAGCCTGAGCCAACTTGCGCTCAGTTGGGTGCTGAGGCAACCAACCGTCACCTCGGCGCTGATTGGCGCCAGCAGCGTGAAACAGTTGGAACAAAACCTGGCAACTTTGAGTTCACCTAAATTGAGCCTTGAAGAGTTGAAGCTAATCGAGCCTCACGCTATTCACGGACTAGTACTGAAGAGGTAATCATGGCAACAATCGAACTTGGCGCGGCAACCTTTGGCGACACGGTCGTCTCCGAAGGCATCACAATTGTTGATTTCTGGGCCAGCTGGTGCGGACCTTGCATGCAATTTGCCCCGGTCTATGAAACAGCATCTGAGAAGCACCCCGATATCAGATTCACCAAGGTAGACACCGAAGCCGAACAGCAACTTGCTGGCGAAGCCGGAATCACCTCAATTCCTACCCTGATGGTTTTTAGAGATGGAATTTTGCTATTCAATCAAGCTGGAGTGTTGCCCGCAACTGCACTCGAAGAACTAATTCAAGCTGTTCGCGATCTTGACATGGAAGCCATTCGCAAAGAGGTTGAAGCCCAAGGCGGCGAACTCGGCGACGTTTCAGAACCGCAGGCATAAATGTTCAACATCAAAAATAATTCAATGGCAATGGTTGCGACCATTGCTGTAGTTGGCGTTGTTGCCTCGGTAATTGGTTTGTTTGACCCAAGCACCTGCGTTCAGGCACAGTCTGACGACTGGACCTCATGTGCCAACATTGCCCGCGATCGCCAAATTGGTTTTTGGATTCTGCTGGGTGTATCGGTGTTGGGTTTTGCTGTTTCGATTACCCGCAAGGGTAAAAAGAACTAACTAAGCAATTGCCTCGGCAAGTTCCTGAAAAGGAAGCTCTGGGAAAGCGTGCAGCACTCCGGCATAGGTAACTTTTCCATCGTGAGTATTTAGACCCTTAGCCAAAGACTCATCAGCGGCAAGCGCAGCCTTCCAACCCTTTTCAGCCAAAGAAATCACATACGGCAAAGTTGCATTGGTAAGTGCTCTGGTTGAAGTTGCAGGAACAGCACCCGGCATATTTGCCACGCAATAGTAAACGCTGTTGTGCACTTTATAGGTTGGGTCATCGTGAGTGGTTGGCTTTGAGTTTTCAAAGCAGCCACCCTGGTCAATTGCAATATCAACAAGCACAGAGCCAGGCTTCATGCCCTTTACCATTTCATCGGTTACCAGCTTTGGTGCCTTCTCACCTGGAATAAGAACAGAGCCAATTACTAGATCGGCATCTTTTAGCTGCTCGGCAATTTCATAGGCGGTAGAAACGCGAGTCTTGATCTCACCCTTGAAGCGGGCGTCAAGTTCGCGAAGTTTTGGCAATGAGATGTCGATAACAGTCACATCTGCCTGCATACCGTGTGCAATTGTTGCTGCGTGCTCACCGGCTACTCCACCGCCAATCACTACAACTTTTGCCTTTGGTGTTCCAGGCACGCCGCCCATAAGAACTCCAGTGCCGCCTTCGTTCTTCATTAGCTGATAGGCGCCGATCTGTGCAGACAATCTTCCGGCAACCTCGCTCATTGGCTGAAGCAATGGAAGCGAACGGTTTGGCAACTGCACGGTCTCGTAGGCGATCGCGGTTGTGCCAGCGGCAAGAAGTGCATCTGTGCAGTCTTTTGAGGCGGCTAGGTGCAGGTAGGTGAATAGCACCTGATCGCGGCGCATTAGAGAGTACTCAGCCTTGATTGGTTCCTTAACCTTTAGCAGTAGGTCACCTTTGGCCCATACCTCTTCGGCGGTCGGCAGCATTTTTGCACCTTGAGCAATGAAATCTGCATCGGAAAAACCTGAGCCAACGCCCGCACCGGACTGAATGAAAACTTCGTGGCCACGACGAGTCAGCTCGTGAACTCCAGCTGGGGTGATGGCTACTCGGTTTTCGTTGTTCTTGATTTCGGTTGGAATGCCTACGCGCATTTGCTTCTCCTTCGGATTTAGGTAAATACTGCATGATTTTCATTACAATCAGGTAAAGACCGCAGATAATTCAGAAATTCTCGTATTATTGACAATAATTACGAGAAACAAGGAGTTTTTACCAATGGCAGTGAAGAATCTTCAGGCAGAACTAGACGAGGTAGACATTGAATTGCTTCGCCTGCTGAGCACAAATGCCCGAATGACAAACGCAGACCTTGCTACTGCCGCAGGCATCGCTCAATCCACCTGCATTTCTCGAGTTCGTGCGCTTATTAGTCGCGGAGTAATTGCAGGGTTCAGTGCCAATATCAATCCAGCCTCCATTGGCTTAGCCAGCCAAGTACTAATTTCTGTTTCGCTTAGAGCCGGTGCCAGATCACACCTTGCTGATTTCATGAAAGAAATGCGCTCCCTTCCGGAAGTTATTCAAGTTTTCTTCTTGGGTGGCTCAGAGGACTTCATTGTTCACCTGGCAGTGCGCGACAACGACCACGTTCGTGAATTTGTTCTCGAGAATTTATCCAGCAATGCCATGGTTGCCTCAACCCGCACAAACATGGTTTTCGAACACTTCCACAAAGGACCAGTGGCCTAAATGAATGAACCTCGTGAGAGTGACATTGCCAAAGTTATCCGTCAAGAAGAGTTACTAGTTTTCAAAAGCTTTGACGAGATTGATGCCTGGCGTCTTGGAAATTTGATGCGTGCGGAGGCGGCCAATTACAACCAAGGAGTCGTGATTGACATACGTCGCGGCGAGGAAATTTTGTTTTTCACCGCAATGCCTGGCACCAATGCAGAAAATGCAAATTGGGCCAGAAGAAAAAGAAATCTTGTGAACCTAACTCACACCAGCTCGTACCTAACCGGCCTGCAGATCAAGTTTCAGACTCCGGCCGAGTTAGTTCAAAATCTCGATGAGGTGGACTACGCCTGGCACGGTGGTTGCTTTCCGATTCGGCTTCAAAGCCACGGGGTTATTGGCACCGCAACCGTGTCTGGTTTACCGCAACGCGAAGACCACAAGCTTGTTTCGGATGTAATCGCCGATTACCTGGGCGTAGACCTAGGCGAATTTACTCTCTAACTGAGAAGTCTTATTTCGCTAGAGCGCCCTCGATGGCAGCAACAATTTCTTCTGCATCTGGCTTGGTGGTTGGTCTAAAGCGCTTAATTTCTCCTGTTGGCAGAACCAAAAACTTTTCAAAATTCCACAGCACGGGGCCAGCAAGGCCAGCGGCATCCTTGGACTTCACGAGTTCTTTATACAGTTCGTGACGGCCGCGGCCGTTTACCTTAACCTTTTCAGTCATAGGGAAAGTCACTCCCCAAGTGGTTGAGCAATACTCGCCGATTGCCTCGCTAGAGCCGAGCTCCTGCATGAACTGGTTTGAAGGCATGCCTAAAACGGTGAAACCCTTTGGTCCGTACTTTTTTTGCAGCTCTTCTAGCGCCTCGTACTGAGGGCTAAGTCCGCACCTCGATGCCACATTCACAACTAAAACGGTCTTGCCCGCGAATTCGGCAAATGTTGTCTGGCGGCCATCCAGCATGATCAGCGGTGCGTCTTTTAGGGTCATGCCCTTATCAAACACTATTTCGAGCGCTTTATTCCGAGTAACCTTGTACCTATGTCTAAGGTCCTTGAATCCCTCCCAATTGGCGAAAAAGTTGGAATTGCCTTCTCTGGCGGTCTCGACACATCGGTGGCTGTTGCCTGGATGCGAGAAAAGGGAGCCATTCCTTATACCTATACGGCCGATCTAGGCCAGTACGACGAAGACGACATCGATTCAATTCCAGACCGCGCCAAAGAATACGGGGCTGAGCAGGGTCGCCTAATTGACTGCCGCGCCGCTCTGGTACGCGAGGGTCTAGCGGCAATTGCCTGTGGCGCTTTCCACATCAGAACCGGCGGCAAGACTTACTTCAACACCACCCCACTGGGACGCGCCGTAACCGGAACCATGCTCGTTCGAGCCATGCACGAAGATGGCGTAGACATTTGGGGTGATGGCAGCACCTATAAGGGCAACGATATCGAACGCTTTTATCGCTACGGCTTGCTGGCCAACCCAAACCTAAGAATTTACAAGCCTTGGCTAGACAGCAGTTTTGTTGCCGAGCTTGGCGGCCGCCACGAGATGTCTGAATGGCTGTTGGCTCGTAAGTTGCCCTACCGAGCGTCTGTAGAAAAGGCTTACTCAACTGACGCCAACATGTTGGGTGCAACTCACGAGGCCAAAGACCTTGAGCTGCTGAGCTCTTCAATGGAAATCGTGAACCCAATCATGGGTGTTAAATTTTGGGATCCAGCGGTCAAGATTGAAAGTGAAGATGTCACTATTTCTTTCAAGCAGGGCGTGCCAGTTTCAATAAACGGCAAAGACTTCAAAGATCAGGTTGAACTTTTTCACGAGGCAAACGTTATCGGTGGTCGTCACGGTCTTGGCATGTCAGATCAAATTGAAAACCGAATCATTGAAGCCAAGAGTCGCGGAATTTATGAAGCTCCCGGAATGGCGCTTATTTACATTGCCTACGAAAGATTGATCTCGGCAATTCACAATGAAGACACCGTTGCCAACTATCACAACGAGGGTCGCAAGATGGGTCGCCTGCTCTACGAGGGTCGCTGGCTTGACCCACAGACATTGATGTTCCGCGAATCTCTAACCCGATGGGTTTCTTCTGCGGTTACCGGTTCAGTTACCCTAAGACTTCGTCGCGGTGACGACTACTCAATTGTTGACACCAGAGGCGAAAACTTCAGCTACCACCCAGAAAAACTTTCCATGGAAAGAAACGAAGACTCTGCTTTTGGCCCAGGCGATCGCATTGGTCAACTGACCATGCGAAACCTTGACATCGCAGATACGCGTCAGAAACTAGACCTGTACCGCAAGCAAGGTCAGATTGATGGCGGTCAATTCGAACTTGCCTAACAACTTGAAATCGTCAAAGGAGACTAAATGAAAGTTCAAGGAAAAGTTTTTGTAGTAACTGGTGCCGGAAACGGTATGGGTCGTGAGGTTGCACTCAACCTGCTGAGTCGAGGCGCAAAGGTTGCTGGTCTTGACCTAAAACCTGAGTGGCTTGAAGAGACCAAGAACTTAGCCGGCGAAAATGGTCAAAGCTTTTTTGGCTTCGAGGCCAACATTGCAGACAGAACCAGAGTGGGCAAGCTGCCTGCAGAAATCCAGCAAAAACTTGGGGCCATTGATGCCCTGGTGAATGTAGCCGGAATCATTCAACCCTTCGTAAAAATTAACGAGCTCGACTACGAGCACCTAGATCGCGTCATGAGCGTCAACTTTTTTGGACCACTAAACATGATCAAAGCTTTTCTGCCTGGTCTGCTGCAACGCCCCGAGGCACACATCCTGAATGTTTCTTCGATGGGTTCGTACGCTCCGGTTCCTGGCCAAACACTGTACGGTTCAAGCAAGGCCGCGCTGAACATGTTGACCGAAGGTCTTCGATCAGAACTCAAAGACACTAACGTCTCACTAACCCTGGTTTGGCCAGGGGCAATCGGCACTCAGATAACCCAAAACTCAGGTGTCACTTTCGGCAGCGGCGAACTCACCGATGCCCAAAAGAAGGCAGCGGCTAGGGTAACTTCTGCCGTGCTGGCCGGAAAAATGATGGTTGATGCCATCGAGGCCAAGGCCAATCGAATCTACATCGGCAGCGATGCCAAACTCATGGGCTATCTCAGCCGATTGGCGCCAGATTTTGCTGCCAACCTGATTTACAAGAACATGAAGTCGCTTTTAGGCTAAGAGCGCCCTCGGTAGGAATCGAACCTACGACCAAAGGATTAGAAGGCCTTTGCTCTATCCACTGAGCTACGAGGGCTTGATGCATTAAGCACCGTCTAACAGTCTAAAGGTCGCCGTTCAAATAATTGGTTCAGTGCATTTAGACTTGAGCCACTATGAGCGAAAACGCATACTTCTGGTTCGAAGTCATTTCCATGGTCGTCATCACCGGTATTTTGCTGGCAGACCTTCTTATCGTCTTCAAACGCCCCCACATTCCAAGCACAAAAGAATCAACCCTTTGGGTTTCTTTCTACGCTGCCCTCGCAGTGATTTTCGGCCTCATAATTTTGTCTCTGTTTGGCGCAACCAAAGCCAGTGAGTTTTACGCAGGCTGGTTAACCGAATACAGCCTCAGCATCGACAACCTTTTCGTCTTCGTGATCATCATGACCAGATTCGCAGTACCTAAGAAGTACCAGCAAGAAGTGCTGATGGTTGGTGTTGTGCTGGCTTTGGTATTACGCGGCATTTTTATCATCGTTGGTGCCGCCCTGATCGAACAATTCAGCTGGATTTTCTATCTCTTCGGCGCATTCCTTCTTTACACCGCCTACCACCAGGCGTTCAGAAGCCACGAAGACGAAGAAGAAACTGAGAGCAAGCTGATTCAAATGCTGCGCAAGCGCATACACGTTTCAGATGGCTTCGACGGTGCCAAGATTCGCACCATGGTCAACGGCAAGAAGGTATTCACACCCATGATTGTGGTTTTTGCCGCAATCGCCCTAACGGACGTAATGTTTGCCTTTGACTCAATTCCGGCAATCTTTGGAATTACCACTGACCCATTCATAGTCTTCACGGCAAACGTATTTGCTCTCATGGGCCTTCGTCAGCTGTACTTCCTACTTGGTGGCCTGCTCGACAAACTCGAGTACCTCAAATATGGAATTGCCTTCATTCTTGGCTTCATTGGTTTCAAGCTTGTGTCTCATGCCATGCACGTAAACGAATTGCCATTCATAAACGGCGGAAAGCACATCGAATGGGCACCAGAGATTGACAGCAACACTTCTCTAGTGGTGATTATTCTTTCGATTGCGGTTTCGGCCGGCGTAAGCGTGATCTCGGCAAATCGCAAAAAGAAATTAGCTGCCTAGAGCACCTTTTTTACGATGCTCGACTTCAGGTACATGGAGCCGAAGCCATCAACCTTGGCGTCAATGTCATGACCATCCACAGGTGTTATCAATCGAATGTTCTTGACCTTGGTGCCGACCTTCACTGAGGTGGAGCTTCCCTTTACCTTCAGGTCTTTGATAATTGTCACCGAATCGCCGTCGGCCAGAACGTTGCCGGCCGAGTCTTTTACCAACGCCAGGGCCGGGGCCTGGCTCTCGGCTTCTGCCACCCACTCGTGCGCGCACTCTGGGCAAACCAGCAATGCGCCCATTTCATAGGTATATTCACAGTTGCATTGCGGGCAGTTTGGTAGGGTCTCAGTCATGCCACAAGCCTAACCCTGCCAGTTTGCTGAGCCTTTAGAGCAGTGGAATAAGCCCCAAAATTGAGCGGTTAGCCTATAGGTAGTCCCCTGAAAGAGGTAAATGTGTTTCGTTTGGCCAAGTTGAGTGTTGCTAACCGTTCGGTAGTTGCGCTAATTACAGTAATCATCGCCGCGTTTGGTTTCATTTCGCTCGGCGCACTCAAGCAAGAACTTGTGCCATCGTTTGAGGTTCCACAGGCAGCAATTGTGACCGCCTACCCGGGCGCATCTCCTGAGGTTGTTGATTCCCAGGTAAGCCAGGTCATCGAAGACGCGGTCCGACAGATTGATGGCCTAGTTAACTCCACCTCAACTTCGCAAAGCAATATTTCAATCGTTCGCGTTGAGTTTGAATATGGAACCGCCACCTCAAAAGTAACCGAAGATCTAGCGGCAGCCCTGGCAAAAATTAAGTCTTCACTTCCTGCCGATGTAGAACCAAACGTTCTATCGGGCAGCTTTGACTCTGTGCCAATTATTGCCCTTGGTGTTTCCGCAAACGATGGCAACAACGAAGCTATTGCTCAAACTCTAGAAGACGTTGCGGGTCCTTTGTTTGCCCAGGTAAAGGGTGTGCGCGATGTGACCGTTGCGGGAACTGTTGAAAAGCGCGTAAACCTAAAGCTAAAGCAGTCTGTTCTAACGGCAAATGGTCTAAGCCAGCAATCTATTACTTCAGCTCTTCAAGCAAACGGATTTGTAGTACCGGCCGGAACCATTGATGACGCCAAGGGTTCTATTTCAATTGAAGTAGGAACCCCGGTAAATTCAATTGCTGATTTCAAAAAATTGCCACTGATTGGCACTAAGACTTCTGTCTCTACCCCAAGCTCGCCAAGCTTCACCGGTATTCCGGGATCATCTCAGATTCCAGGCGCGGGTCAAATTCCTTCCGGAATGACTATTCCGTCTTCACCGGTGGTCACCACACGCACCGTTGCCCTAACCATTGAACAGGTCGCAACGGTAACTTACGAGAACGCCCCAACCACAAGCATTGCTCGCACCAACGGCAAAGAGGCCCTTTCCGTTTCTATTGTGAAGACCCAAGACGGTAATACCGTTGCGGTTTCACACGGAGTGCGCGACAAAATTGCTGAACTGAGAGAAAAGTTGGGCGATGTAACCATAGTGACCGTTTTTGACCAAGCGCCATTTGTTGAAAAATCACTTGAGAACCTAACTACCGAAGGCCTACTAGGTCTTGGCTTTGCGATCATCATCATTTTGATCTTCTTGATGTCGGTGCGCTCGACGCTCGTAACCGCAATTTCAATTCCAACATCAGTGCTGATTACCTTTATTGGTCTGGGCCAGTTCGGCTACTCACTAAACATCCTTACGCTTAGCGCGCTAACGATTGCAATCGGACGTGTGGTCGATGACTCTATCGTGGTAATTGAGAACATCAATCGTCACCTTTCATACGGGGAAGCTAAAAAAGACGCCATCCTGAACGCCGTAAAGGAAGTTTCAGGCGCTATCACTGCTGCAACCATCACCACAGTTGCGGTTTTCCTGCCAATCGCTCTGGTCAGCGGTCTCATCGGTGAGATTTTCAGACCGTTTGCGTTCACTTTCGCGATTGCCCTAGTTGCCTCGCTATTTGTTTCTCTGACCATTGTTCCTGTGCTCGCCTACTGGTTCCTAAAGGGCTCATCAGAAACTAACGCGGCGCAAGCACGTATAGCCGAGGAAGAAAAAGAGCGTAAAAGCTGGCTGCAGCGTGGCTACCTTCCGGTTCTGTCGTGGACCCAGAAACGACCAGTTATCACTTTGGTTGCATCATTCTTTGTGCTGATTTTCACCTTTGGCCTGGTACCTCTTCTGAAGACAGACTTCATTGGCAGTTCCGGCTCAAGCGGCTTTGTGATTAACCAAACCCTTCCTGCCGGAGCCACTTTTGATCAAAAAGACCAAGCGGCGGCAAAACTAGAAGCCATAATTCTCGAGAACGAACAAGTAGATGTCGTGCAGACTTCAATCGGTTCATCGGGTGATGGCCGCGTTGCCTTCGGTGCCGCAGCAGGAGGCACCTCAGTTCAGGTGACCCTAAAAGACGGTGCCGATGCTGTGGCTATCCAGTCTGAGTTTGAAGAGACATTTGCCAAAGACACAAGTCTCGGCGAAGTTAAATTCAGTTCTGGCGGCGGACCGGGATTTGGTTCCTCAAGCACAATTGACATCAAGGTTCTCGCCCCAAGCGACGAGAAACTACTTGAGGCAATCAACTCTGTTGAAAAAGCCATGCAGGGAACAGCAAATGTATCTGAGATAACCAACTCACTTGCAAAAACCCAGCGCACTCTTCGAGTCACCGTAGATAGAAAAACTGCGGCCAAGAAGGGACTAACTGAAATTGCTGTTAGCGGCATCGTTGCTTCAAAACTTCGCCCAAGCAGTATCGGCAAGGTGAATCTAGAAAACGTTGAGACGCCAATTTACATTGTGCAGACAGACATTCCTGACACTGTCGCCGAAATTAAGGCAATCAAGATTCCAACCATTACCGGCACGGTTTCGCTATCTAGCATTGCCAAGATTGAGTCAGTTGAAGTTCCGGTTTCAATTACCAGTGAGAAAGGTGATAGAACCGCAAAGGTTTCACTCACCCCAACCGGTGACAACCTTGGCGCTATCTCAGCGGATGTAACTAAGCGTCTAGCTGGAGTTGAACTTCCGCTAGGCACCACTGCAACTCTTGGCGGTATTAGCGCAGACCAGGCCGACTCATTTAGCCAGCTAGGCCTTGCACTTCTAGCGGCAGTAGCCATCGTGTTTATCGTGATGGTTGCAACTTTCTCAAGCTTGATTCAGCCACTTATCTTGCTGATATCAATTCCGTTCGCAGCAACGGGTGCTCTTGGGCTGCTACTTGCAACCAACACCCCACTGGGCGTTCCATCGCTGATTGGTATGTTGCTGCTGGTTGGAATCGTTGTAACTAATGCGATTGTATTGATTGACCTAATCAACCAATACAGAAAGCAAGGCCGACCAATTCAAGAGGCAATCATGGACGGTGCTCGTCAGCGTCTACGTCCTATCTTGATGACTGCACTCGCAACAATTTTTGCATTGACCCCTATGGCATTGGGCTTCACCGGTGGAGGCGGATTCATTTCGCAACCTCTCGCCGTAGTTGTTATTGGCGGTTTGTTCTCATCAACAGTTCTAACACTGGTCATCGTTCCGGTTCTCTACTGGCTGGTTGAAGGTAGAAAAGAACGCAAAGCAGCAAAAGCCGAGAAGAAGCGCCCAAAGGCTAAAAAGGTGACTCCTGCAAAGAAGGCATCGGTCAAGAAGGGTAAGACCGCCTAACCTTGCGGTTTAGAATTGGGAGGTCCAAGGCGTTTGTCTTGGGCCTCCCCTAATTTTGGAATGTGATTGAAATTTCCGAGAACCTAGTCTGGATAGATTGCGAAATGACAGGCCTCAACCCAGAGGCTGATTGCCTCGTTGAGGTGGCCGTCGTGATAACAAACTCAGAACTTGAAATCCTTGATGAAGGCTTTGAGGTTGTAATCAAACCTCGCCCTGAATCTTGGGCGAACATGAATGAGTTTGTAAGAAACATGCACACTGAGTCAGGTTTGATCAATGACGTTGAGCAGGGGCTAGAGCTTGCCGTGGCCGAACAGCAGATTCTTGACTACATCAAGAAGTTTGTGCCCAATGCTAAAGAGGCCCCGCTAGCCGGAAACACCATTGGCACAGATCGAATGTTCCTCAATAAATACATGCCTGAGCTAGACCAGCACCTGCACTACAGAAACATAGACGTTTCTTCAATAAAAGAACTCACCCGCCGCTGGTACCCAAGAGTTTATTTTCAACTGCCTAAGAAAGAGGGCGGGCACCGTGCCCTGGCCGACATCTTGGAATCTATTCAGGAACTGCGCTACTACCGCCAGACGGTAATGGTTGCATCTCCAGGCCCCAGCACAGACGATGCCAAGGCGGCAGCAGAAATCGTAAAGCCAACCTCCAACTGATAGACTTTTACGGTTGTTGCGACAACACATGGTGGGTATAGCTCAGCTGGTAGAGCACCTGGTTGTGGTCCAGGGGGTCGCGGGTTCAAGCCCCGTTACTCACCCCAGAAGATAAAAAACATCCCCGGGATTTTTCCCGGGGATGTTTTCTTTGAGCTTGCCTTTTGTTATTTATTCGCCATCTCAATCAAAAGTTCACGAACACGTCCTGCGTCTGCAGAACCTTTCATCGCCTGCATAACTGCACCAATTACTGCACCAGCTGCCTGCATACGGCCTTCGCGAATCGCATCAAGTACATCTGGTTGCTTTGCAAGTGCGGCTTCAATAGCGGCAATTAGAGCGCCGTCATCAGAAACAACCTCAAGCCCGCGTTTGGCAACAACTTCGGCAGGGCTTCCCTCGCCGTCAAGGACGAAGGTCAATACCTCGCGAGCCAAGCGGTCGTTGATTTTTCCGGCCTCAACTAGGTTTGCAAGTTCTGCAACGTAGGCACCAGAAATTTCTAAATCAATTACATCTTTTTCTTGGCTGTTTGCAATGCGGGCTAGCTCGCCAGTCCACCACTTACGGGCAGCCTGCGGCTTTGCACCCGCAGCAACGGTTTCTTCAATTTGATCCATCAAGCCCGCGTTTACGACATCACGGAACTCAAGATCAGCAAATCCCCATTCGGCTTGAACTCTCTTGCGACGATCGGCTGGCTTTTCAGGCAAACCCGCGCGAAGCTCTTCGATCCACTCTTTAGATGGCTGAACCGGAACTAGGTCTGGCTCTGGAAAGTAGCGGTAGTCATCGGCGTCAGACTTTGGACGACCCGATGAGGTTGCGCCCTTGTCTTCGTGCCAGTGACGAGTTTCCTGAATAATTGCGGTGCCCTTGGCAAGCAACGCGGCTTGGCGCTGAATCTCATAGCGAACTGCGCGTTCGATAGAGCGCAATGAGTTTACGTTTTTGGTCTCGGTACGAGTACCCAGTTTTTCTTGGCCGTGTGGGCGAAGTGAAACGTTGGCATCACAGCGTACGTTTCCTCGCTCCATCTTGGCGTCAGAAACTCCAAGGCCCTTTACGATTTCACGAATCGATCGAACGTAGGCGGCCGCCAACTCTGGAGCCTCGGCTCCTGCGCCATAAACCGGCTTGGTAACAATTTCAACCAACGGAACACCGGCACGGTTGTAGTCAACCAATGAGTACTCCGCGCCCTGGATGCGGCCGGTTGAACCACCAACGTGGGTCAGCTTGCCGGCGTCTTCTTCCATGTGCGCGCGTTCGATTTGAACGGTAAAAGAGTTTCCAGATGGAACCTCAACCTGAAGCAAGCCTTCAAAAGCAATTGGCTCGTCGTATTGAGAAGTTTGGAAATTCTTTGCAAGGTCTGGATAGAAATAGTTCTTTCTGGCAAAGCGGCCATTAGGTGCAATCTCGCACCCCAAGGCCAAACCAATCTTGATGCTTGACTCCACTGCGCGCTTGTTAACCGCAGGCAGCGAGCCAGGCAGGCCAATACAGATTGGGCAAACGTTTGTGTTAGGTTCATCACCAAACTCATTGCGGCAACCACAGAACATCTTGGTGTTGGTGTTTAGCTCAACGTGGACCTCAAGACCAATCACAACTTCAAATTGCTCAAGTGCCTTCTCGTAGTTCATTAATTCGTCTTTAGCCATTAGTTCTTCACCTCCAGCATTGGAGCAAAATCAATCATTCGCTTGCCCCAAACTTCTTCGTGCATCTTTTCAAGAACCGCACCAACCTGGTACAAACGGGCATCTTCGCGAGCAGGAGCCAGTAGCTGAATTCCAGATGGCATGTTGTTTTCAGCAATACCGTTTGGAATCGCCATGCCCGGAATACCAGCGAGGTTTGCCGGAATGGTAGCAATGTCGTTTAGGTACATGGCTAGTGGGTCTTCAAGCTTTTCGCCAAACTTGAAGGCTGTTGCCGGTGCGGTTGGTGAAACCAAAACATCGGCCTTGGCAAATGCGGCTTCAAAGTCGCGCTGAATAAGGGTGCGAACCTTCTGAGCTGCGCCGTAGTAAGCGTCGTAGTAACCGCTAGACAACGCGTAGGTACCAAGAATGATGCGGCGCTTGACCTCTGGGCCAAAACCGGCTTCACGAGTAGCCGCCATCACGCGCTCAATAGTTGGTGCACCCTCCGGGGTGACTCTTAGGCCAAAGCGCACAGAGTCAAACTTTGCCAAGTTTGAAGATGCCTCAGCAGGCAAGATCAAGTAGTAGGCAGCAATTGCATACTCAAAGCTTGGGCAAGACACTTCAACAATTTCTGCGCCAGCATTCTTAAGTAGTTCAAGGCTCTCGTTGAAGCGCGCAGAAACTTCCGGCTGAAAACCTTCACCGCTTAACTGCTTGATGACACCAATTCGCATGCCTTTAACATCAAGCTTTTTGGCCGCTTCAGTCATTGAGCCAAGTGACTCTGGCAGAGAAGTACTGTCATGTGGGTCGTGCCCAGCAATCACATCTTGCAATAACGCAGCATCCAGCACGTTGCGAGAAACCGGACCAACCTGATCAAGAGAACTTGCCAGTGCAATCAACCCGTAGCGCGAAACCGCACCATAGGTTGGCTTGGTGCCAACGGTTCCGGTAACGAAAGCCGGGTATCTAATTGAACCGCCGGTGTCACTACCAATCGCCAACGGGGCTTGGAATGAGGCAACTACGGAGCTTGAGCCACCTCCCGATCCACCCGGAATGCGGCCTAAGTCCCAAGGGTTTTTACTTGGACCGTAGGCAGAAAACTCTGTAGATGAACCCATTGCGAATTCATCGAGGTTGGTCTTGCCAAGAATTGGCATACCTGCTTCACGAAGTTTCTTCACCACAGTGGAGTCGTACTGCGGAATCCAACCCTCAAGAATTTTTGAACCCGATGTGGTTGGCGCATCGGTTGTAGTCAAGTTGTCTTTTACGGCAATAGGAAGACCCGCAAGTTCGTGCAGCTTTTCTCCAGCGGCACGTCTGCGATCAACATCTTTTGCGGCAGCCAAAGCTGCCTCAGGACCTACGTGCAGGTAGCTGTGCACCGCACCATCAACGGCAGCAGTGCGGTCTAGGTGAGCCTGAGTCAGCTCAACCGAAGAAACCTCGCCCTTTTGAAGCATTTGGGCAAGTTCAGAGGCGTTCTTGTAAATGAGTTCTGACATGGCCTACTCCTCGTCCAAAATTGCGTGAACGCGGAAACGACCGTCGGCGCTGTCGGGCGCTGCAGACAGAGCCTGAGCTTGGGTCAGCGATGGCTCAACTACGTCCTCGCGATAAACGTTGGCCATTGGAATTGGGTGGCTAGTAGCTGGAACGTCGCCGGCTACAGCTTCTTTGATAGCCGCCATTGAATCAACGATCAGGCCCAGCTGACCGGCAAAAAGGTCAACTTCCTGGTCTGTGACATCGATACGGGCCAGGTTGGCAAGATGCCTAACCAGGTCGGGGGTAATTTCAGACATAAATCCACTCGCTAGGCCAAAGATGATTGGCTCTTAGTCTACCAAACGGCCAAATGTGGAGTTCCCCGAACAAACGGCCCATTGGCCTGTAATTTGCTATGAAGTGGTCTAAAAATCCCTGTAAACTCAGACCTGCATATGTAAGTGGCTACCCCTATGGCCGAACATGTACCCCTTAGCAGCGAAGGCACAATATTTTGGAAAACGAACAGTTCACGATTGCTTTCCGTGGCTACGAAAAAGACGAGGTAGACCGCGTCTTGACCGAGCTACGTGCAGAGCTTGAGCACGTTCGCGAATACAACTTCAGCGCGTCTAGCGAGGTAGAGACACTAAAGGCTGAACTTGAGTCTCTAAAAGCAAAAGTAAAAAAGGGTGGCGCACCTGGCTACGCCGAATTGGGTGCTCAGTTTGAGCAGACTCTTCGACTTGCCGAAGAGCAGGCCAAGAAACTTGTTTCAGATGCCGGGCAAGATGCAATTCGAATTCGCGAAACTGCAAAAGCAGAGAGCGAACAACTTACCCGCAAGGCACAGGCAAAAGCAGACCGAGTAATTGCAGATGCTGAAGCCAAGCTAAACGAAGCACGTATTGACGCAGAACGTCTTGCAGCAGAAATTCTTAGCAGTGCCAAGACTCGCGAGTCTGAAGCTGCAGAAAAGATTGGTACCGCACAGCGCGAGGCCGCAGCCATCAAGTCAGAGGGTGAGCGCTACGCCGCCGAACTGCGCGCACAGGTGCACCGCGAGACTGAAGAAGCCCGCGCACTAGCAACCGAACTTTCTCAAAAGACAGCACAGGCTCGAGTAGAGCTTGAAGCCGAAATCAAGGCAAAGCGCGATGAAACCGAGCAAGAGGCTCTTCGTCTTTACCAGAACGCAGTTTCACAGGCCCAGCAGGTCACAGACGAAGCAAATGCAACTCTTGCCGAGGCTTCTGCTCGTGCTGCGCAGTTGATCTCAGAAGCAGACATCATTTCTCGCGATGCTCAAGAAAACTCTTCTCAGATGCTTGAAGATGCAAACCGCACTGCAACTAACTTGATCAACCAGTCACGTAGACGCGCAGACATGCTTACCCGCAAGGCTGAGGGATATGCCGCTAACGCGATTAAAGACAGCGAAGAGCGTTTGGCACGCATGAAGTCTGAGCGCGCAGACATCGAAGACTTCCTTGGCACTCTTCGCAACCTAATGACCACAGAGTCTATGGTTGCTGCCGACGAGAACTCTGCAGTCGAGCAACTAGACGAGCAGTAAAGACTTAAGAAATAATTCCCTCGGGCAAAGGCTCGAGGGAATTATTGATTTAAGCACTCAATCTGCGTCGGAATTCATCCTCATCAATTACTTCAATTCCAAGTTCTTCGGCTTTTGCCAACTTAGACCCGGCACTCTCGCCGGCTACGACAAATGAGGTTTTCTTAGAAACGGATGACGCAGCCTTGCCACCGTTAGAGATGATGGCCTCTTCAATTTCTTCGCGAGTAAAACTCTTCAACGATCCGGTTGCAACAATACTCATGCCGCTAAAAACTCCCCCGGCTGAAACTTGTGCGCCCGGCCCGGCATGGCCACTAATTTCAAGCTGCACGCCAGCTTTACGCCAACGCTCGATGATTTCTTGGTGCCAGTCAACGACTATCCAGTCTTTGATAGATTCAGCCAAAGTTTGGCCAACACCATCAACCTCAGACAGCTCTTCCACCGAAGCTCTGAATATGCGATCCAAAGATCCAAAGTAAGTTGTTAGCGAACGAGCGGCAACCGGGCCCACGTGACGAATAGAAAGTGCTACTAAAATTCGCCAAAGCGGCTTTGTCTTTGCCTCTTCTAAGTTTTTCAAAAGCTTTAATGCAACCTCAGCTGGTGTGCCGTCTTTCTTTCTGAAGAAATCAACCACTTTGGGCTTGCCGTCTTCATCAAGCTTTGGCAAACCTGTGTCAGCATCTAGCACCAGCGCCCTGATTGGCAGCAGGTCTTCTAGTTTCAAGTCAAAGAGGTCAGCCTCTGAGGCGAGCGGTGCCTTTTTAGGTTCAACCGGTTGGGTAAGCGCGCAAGCAGCCACATAGCCAAGGGCCTCGATATCCAAGACTCCCCTTGAGCCAAGGTAGGCCACGCGTTCACGCAACTGTGCTGGGCAGCCCTTTGAGTTTTGGCATCTAAGGTCAACGTCGCCCTCGCTAGAGGGTGCCAGTGGCGAGGAACAGTCAGGGCACTTCTTGGGCATAACAAAGGCCCGTTCAGTGCCGTTTCTAAGTTCAACAACAGGGCCAAGGATCTCAGGTATAACATCACCGGCTTTTCGAAGCACGATTGTGTCGCCAATTAAAACGCCCTTTGCTTTAACCACATCTTGATTGTGCAATGTTGCAAACTCAACGACTGAGCCGGCAACCTTCACCGGTTCAACCACGGCGTAAGGAGTGGCTCGGCCAGTTCGTCCGACTGACACCCTGATGTCAAGAAGCTTTGTGTTTACCTGCTCTGGAGCGTACTTATAAGCAATAGCCCAGCGCGGAGCACGACTGGTGAAACCCAATTCACGCTGCTTTGCCAACTCATCAATTTTGACCACAACGCCGTCAATTTCGTGTTCTAGCTTGTGACGCTTTTTTTCAAATTCATCGATGTATTTGATGACATCTTCAACATCTGAAACCACCCGATACTTATCTGTAGTCGGCAGTCCCCAGCCGGCAAGAAGTTCATAAAGGTCGGATTGGTTTTTGACCGGTGCATCTGGCCAAGCGCCGATACCGTGTACCAGCATTTGCAATGGCCGGCTTGCGGTTACCTTAGAGTCTTTTTGCCTGAGCGAACCAGAGGCTGAGTTTCTTGGATTAGCGAATGGTGCCTTGCCCTCGGCAACTAATCCCTCATTCAACTTGGCAAAATCTACGACACCAAAGAATATTTCACCGCGAATTTCTACCTGGGCTGGGTGGCCGGTGCCCTTAAGTTTCTTTGGAATAGTTTTTATGGTCAAAACATTTGCGGTCACGTCCTCGCCAACAACACCATCGCCTCGAGTTGCTGCAGAGACAAGCTCTCCGTTTAGATATCGAAGATTTACTGCAAGGCCATCAATTTTCAACTCGCAAAGATAAGGACCATTGCCACCACGCTCTGCCCAAGTTCTAAATTCATCAAACGAAAACACATTGTCTAGGCTCATCATGCGATCCAGATGCTCCACCGGTGCAAATGCTTGATTTGCCGAACCGCCAACGGTTTGAGTTGGGCTGTCGCCAGTGATTAATTCTGGAAAACGATTCTCTAATGATTCAAGCTCTTTGAGCAAAGCATCGTATTCGGCGTCACTGATCAGGGCAGTATTACCCTCGTAATAAGCACGCCTTAAACGATTTAGTTCGTCAACTAATTCAGAGACCCGCTTTGCCGCTGATTCGTGAGTGATCTCACTCATGCAAGCATTTCCGAATCGGCCGAAACCGGCAGGGCACTTACTGTCTTGTCAATTGTGGTTTGCCCCAAAACTCGAGTTCCAAGGTACAAAACTGCAGTTTGACCAGGGGCCACACCCAGTAAAGGCTCAGTGACTTGAATTCGCATCAGATTGTCTTCAACTTTGAATCGCGCATCAATCGCATCACCGTGGGCGCGAACTTGAACCTTAATTTCCGACCAGTCATCGGTGTTTTTTGGCGCAACACCGCACCAGGTGAATTTTTCGCCAAGCATTTCACTGATCGCCAGAGCAGCCTGAGGCCCAACAACAACGGTCTTAGTCTTTGGTTGAATTTCAAGAACGTAGCGCGGCTTCCCGTCTGCGGCTGGTCGGCCAATAGAAAGCCCCTTGCGCTGGCCCACCGTAAATTCATGCGTGCCGCCATGCTCACCAAGAACGTTGCCTAGGCGGTCAACAATTTGACCCGGTGCCTTGCCAACTTTTTCAGAGAGCCAGTCTTGAGTGTCACCCTCAGGGATAAAACAGATGTCGTAGCTATCCGGTTTATTGGCAACCGATAATCCGCGCTCGTTTGCTTCGCGACGAATGTCATTTTTTGACGCAGTGGCACCAAGTGGAAACATAGAGTGAGCAAGTTGCTCGGCAGTCAGCACGCCTAATACATATGACTGATCTTTGGCCATTTCATTGCTTCGGTGAAGCTCGAGGTTTCCTTCGGCATCAGTTAGCAGCGATGCGTAGTGGCCGGTGCAAACAGCATCAAATCCCAAGGCCAGGGCTTTTTCAAGAAGAGCGGCGAACTTGATTCGCTCGTTGCAGCGCATGCAAGGGTTAGGGGTGCGCCCTGATTGATATTCGGCGATGAAATCATCCACCACATCGGTTTTGAATTTTTCTGAGAAATCCCAGACGTAATAAGGAATGCCAAGAATGTTTGCGGCTCGCTGGGCATCCATCGAATCCTCGATGGTGCAGCACCCCCTGGAGCCTGTGCGCAAGGTTCCCGAATTTCTTGAGAGAGCCAAGTGCACTCCAACTACTTCGTGGCCAGCTTCCACGGCGCGTGCCGCAGCTACCGCTGAGTCAACACCGCCTGACATGGCTGCTAAAACCTTCATATTGATAAGTCTACTTTTCTAGCTAGAGGGCAGTCCGGCCTTTTTCGCGCCGGCGTATGCGGCTGGAAATGCGGCAATAAAGGAATTCACATCTTCTTGAGTTGTGGTGTAGCCAAGTGAAATTCTTAAGCTGCCGCGCGCTTGATCCTCTGACCTGCCCATGGCCATCAAAACGTGCGAGGGCTGAGCAACTCCAGCCCTACAGGCCGAGCCGGTAGAAACGCAGACTCCGGCCGAATCCAAAAGAAAGAGCAGTGAATCGCCGCTGCAACCAGGGAAAGTGAAGTGAATGATTCCATCGAAGCCTGGTTTGTCACCTCGGGTGAAAATCGCATCGGTGGCCACCGCTTGAACCGCAGATCTAATTTGTTTTGCAAAGAAAGATAGGCGCTCGTGCACTTCGGCAAGCTCGGCTACGGCGAGCGCTGCAGATGCACCCAGTGTTCCGGCCAGTGGAGCGCTAAGGGTTCCGGAACGTATTCCCCGCTCCTGACCTCCGCCGTGACTGGTCACCGCAAGCTTGGCGTTTCGAGCAACGATAAGTGCACCAACCCCGACCGGTGCTCCAAGCTTGTGACCTGAAATTGCCATGGTGGCCAAACTGCTGTCTTTGAAACTTAGCGGCACATGACCAAAGGCAGCCACAGCATCGGAGTGCACCGGAATTCCGTATTTATTCGCGATTCCAGTCACCTCGGCAATTGGAGTGATTAGGCCGGTTTCGTTATTGACCCACATCAAGGAGATCAAGGCAACCCTGCTGGAATTCTTCTCAAGGTAGTCAGCCAGCCATGCCGTGTCTACTACGCCAAACTCATCGACCGGCAACCAAACCGCACTGGCACCCTCGGTTTGCTCGAGCCACTCAACCGGATCAATGCCCGCATGGTGCTCTGTGCCAGCGGTAATAATTACATTTCTGGATGCGTCAGCCTTGATTGCCCCGAGATACAAGCCCTTGATGGCCAGATTGTTTCCCTCGGTACCGCCTGAGGTAAACAACACCTCGCTTCGATGGCAATCTACCGACTTGGCTAATTGGTCTCGAGCGTCTTCTACCGCCTGGCGGGCGCGCTGCCCCAGGCCATGAACCGATGAAGGATTACCTATTACCTGCAATTGGCTGATGTAGTCATCAATCAGCTCAGCCCTAATGGGCGTTGAAGCCGCATGATCTAGGTAAATTGCCATACTAATAGCCTACTTTGGCCAAATCCCCATGAAATCTGGCTGTAACCATGGTCTTACTAGGATTAGGGAATGCCTAATGCTCAACTGCCAGCCCCCGGTGAAATGGGGGTCACCATTTCCGGTGACTTGGGCACAATCAGGGTCTATTCCGAAACCGCATCCGCCATTGAGCTTTGCCTCTTAGACCCTCTAGACACTAGGTCTGTCACTAAAAAGGTATCCCTGCAGCCGGGCGAAAGCGGCATCTGGAGCGCCACTGACCCCGATATCCGGGTGGGGGCAAAATACGCCCTAACCGTAGACGGCCCAGAAGCACCAACAAATAAGTTCAACAACACTCTGTTTCTGATTGACCCTTATGCCCGCGGGGTCGTTCGAGAATCGGCCCGCGAGTACCACTGCGTTGTCATCGACACCAGCTTTGACTGGCAGGGAGTTACCAAGCCCAACATTGCGCTCGATGAGTTGGTCATCTATGAGGCTCACGCGCGAGGCCTCACCAGAGGAAACAAAGACCTGCCCGATGACCTGCGTGGCACCTACGCAGCTCTGGGACATGAAAGCACCATCGCCCACCTGAAGAAAATTGGCGTGAACGCGGTGGAGCTACTGCCGATTCAGCTGCTGATTTCTGAACCCCACCTTCTGAAAAATGGACTAATCAATTACTGGGGCTACAACACAATCAACTTTTTTACACCGCATCACCGATACGCGACCACAGCCGCCATCCAGGCCGGCCCGCAAGCCATAATCGACGAACTAAAAACTGCAATCCGTGAACTTCACCGAAACGGCATCGAAGTAATCATGGATGTTGTCTACAACCACACCGCCGAAGGTGGCAGCGGAGGGCTTACCTATTCTTATCGCGGAATAGATAACGCAAACTACTATCGCCAAGACGAGAACGGCCACTACCACGACACCACAGGCTGCGGTAACTCACTAAATTTTGGAAATCCACACGTAATCCACCTGGTGATGGAGTCACTGCGCTACTGGACTCACGAGATGCAAATTGATGGATACCGATTTGACCTCGCAACCACTTTGGCTCGCAATGAGATCAATCACTTTGACCCTAACCACGCACTGCTTAGAGCCATAAATGATGAGCCGGGCTTTGCCGAAACGAAAATGATTGTTGAACCTTGGGATGTTGGACTTGGCGGCTGGCAGACCGGAAACTTCCCTGATCGCTTTAGTGAATGGAATGACCGCTTCCGCGACAGCGTTAGAAGATTTTGGCTTACCGACATCGCTTCGGCTCGTGCCAACGGCAACCACTGGAACGGTGTTGCCGATCTTGCCACGCGCCTTGCCGGATCGCGCGATATCGTTGACGGACCATCGGGGCCAATTGGCGGACTGAACTTCATTACTGCCCACGACGGCTTCTGTCTAAAAGATTTGGTTAGCTACAACGTCAAACACAACAACGCCAACGGTGAGAGCAATCGCGACGGCGCAAACAACAACAGTTCCTTCAATCATGGTCACGAAGGCGAAGGCGCAACCGAGGAGATTAGGGTTCAACGCAGAAAGGCTGCGCGAAACCTAATGGGAACACTGCTTTTCTCCGCAGGTATTCCAATGATTACCGCCGGCGACGAGCGCGGTAAAACTCAAAATGGAAACAATAACGCCTACTGCCAAGACAACGTGATGACCTGGCTGAATTGGGATCTCACCCGCCAGCAGCAGGATCTAGAAGACACGGTTTCGTACCTTACAAAGCTGCGACGAGAAAATCCGGTTTTGCGCCCCAAAGCTTTTGGTGATTTCAATGAAGCAAACGAAAACCATGACCTTCTAAAGTGGTACAACCTCAACGGCGAAATCATGACCGAAGATGACTGGCACAACCAGGAATGCCGCACGATATCCAGGTTTAGCGAAAGCCGAACCGGAACCGATAGAAATGCCCTGCTACTGCTAGTTCACGGTTCAGAGAAAAGTATCGAGGTTACCTTGCCTTCCCCTGACGGAGTTAGCGGCTACCAACTGCTCTGGAACAGTGCGCACGAGTCGCCACACCAAGAGCAAAGTCACCACTCGATAGGTGAAAATATCACAGTCTCTGGCACCTCTATGTTGCTTCTGCGGGCTCTCTAGGCACGCTTGCGTTTCTAACAACTGCATAAAGCATTCGCAAACCGTAACAGCCGAGCCAAAATCTTCACTAAGTTATGGAGTGTGAGCAAATTGACCGCCAATAGCCAGCCGCAGGGGCAACCGTTTGGGCGCCTGCCGATTCTTAATCTGAGTCCGGTTGTAGAGGCAGGACGCTGGCCAGCTAAGGCCTACGTGGGCGAAGTGGTGCCGTTTCAGGCAACGGTCTTCAGAGAGGGCCACGATGCCCTCGGAGCCGAGCTTCTGCTCACCTCCCCCTCAGGCGTGCAAACTATTCATCGGCTAAAGGCCGGGGCGCCAGGCTCAGACCAATGGGGCACTTCAGTTTTGATTAAAGAGCAGGGCAGGTTTCTCTTTCAGATTCGCGCCTTCGCAGATGAATTCGAAACTTGGCACCACAACTCCACCGTAAAAATTGCAGTTGGCGTGGACGAAGACTTAATGATGCTTGAAGGCATCAATCTCTTCACCAAAGCCGCGGCCGAAGAAACCAGAAGCAAAGCCAACAGCAAAGTCTTGCTTGCTGTTGCTAAGGGTCTGGCCGACAGCAAACTCTCGCCAAAAGCTAGGCTTGCGCTAGCCGAGACCGCTGAGGTTATTGATGCCATCGAGGCCGAACCAATCCGCAACCTTATTACCCTGAGCGAAACCATGCAGCTGATTAGCGAAAGAGAAAGATCTGGCGTTGGTGCCTGGTACGAATTCTTTCCAAGAAGCGAAGGTGCAGTTTTTGATCAGAGCTCAAAGACGTGGACATCCGGAAACTTTAAAACCGCCGCACTGCGCTTACCCGCGGTCGCCGAAATGGGTTTCAATGTTTTGTACATGCCGCCAATTCATCCAATTGGTGTTGCCTTCCGAAAAGGACCAAACAACACCCTCAACGCAGGTCCGCAAGACCCTGGTTCTCCGTGGGCGATTGGCTCTGCCGCTGGAGGCCATGACAAAATTCACCCTGATCTCGGAACCGAGTCTGACTTCAAGGCTTTCATTCGTGCGGCAAACGATCTAGGCATTGAAATTGCACTTGATCTGGCTCTTCAAGCCTCGCCAGATCACCCGTGGGTAAAAACAAATCCGGAGTGGTTCACCACTCGAGCAGACGGAACTATCGCCTACGCCGAAAACCCACCAAAGAAGTATCAAGATATCTACCCAGTAAATTTTGATAACGACCCTGAAGGCATTTACAACGAAGTGCTTCGCATCGTGCGCCACTGGATCAGTTTTGGCGTGAAAATTTTCCGAGTTGACAACCCGCACACCAAACCGGTGGCGTTCTGGGAATGGTTGATTGCAAAAATTAATCACGAGTCACCAGATGTTGTCTTTCTTGCCGAGGCGTTCACTCGCCCAGCCATGATGCACGCACTTGGTAAAGCCGGCTTCCAGCAGTCCTATACCTACTTCACCTGGCGAAACACCAAATGGGAGCTAGAGAGCTACCTAAAGGAACTTGCCCACGAAAGTGCCGCATTCTTCAGACCAAATCTCTGGGTTACTACACCGGATATCCTCACCGAATACTTGCAATTTGGTGGACCTGCGGCGCACAAGATACGTGCGGCAATCGCCGCCACCGCATCGCCAAGTTGGGGCATGTACGCAGGCTACGAGTTATGCGAATCGGTAGCGCGTCCGGGTGCAGAAGAGCACATTGACAGCGAGAAGTATGAATACCGCCCGCGAGACTGGGCGGCTGCAGAAAAATCAGGCAGAAGTATTGCCAAATACATAACTAAGCTCAACCAAATCCGCGCGGCCCATCCTGCGCTTAGGCAGCTAAGAAACATTGAGTTTCATCACACTGATGACTCGGCCATTTTGGCGTACTCAAAATTCATCGAGGCAAAGCACAGCCCAACCGGAAAAGCAGATGCAATATTGGTGGTTGTTAACGTTGACCCGCATGCAGTGCGTGAGACTTCAGTGCACCTAGACCTCGCCAAGCTTGGCTTACCTTACGATGTGAATTTTGAAGTCACAGACCTAGTCACCAATCAGACCTACATTTGGTCTGCATCCAATTTTGTAAAGTTAGACGCATTTGCAGAACCAGTGCACATTTTCAGCATCGGCCAAGTCGTTTAGGCGATTGTCATGGGCTTAATTAGAAAGAAGAGCGAAATTACATTTCCAGAGATTTCGCACGAGTTTGCGTCACAGGTTGCCTACGGGGCTCATCATGATCCGCACGCCCTTCTAGGCATTCACCCTCATGAAAAGGGTTGGATCATCAGAACCCTAAAGCCTTTGGCAAAGAGCGTTTCGGCGATGGTCAACGGCTCCAATGAGGTTGAACTAAGTCACCTAGCCGAGGGAATTTGGCAGGGCTACATCAGCGAAAAGAAGTTGCCCGACTACCGAATTGTGGCCAAGTATCAAGGCGATCCAGACGAGATTGAGTGGCGCGTTGATGACCCATACCGACACTCGCCAACCATCGGCGAGTTAGATCTGCATCTAATTAGCGAAGGTCGGCACGAGGAGCTCTGGCGTGCACTTGGCTCGCACGTTGTGACAGTCGAAGCGCCTGGGCCAGCCGTAACCGGCACAAGGTTCGCTGTCTGGGCTCCGAACGCGCAGGCAGTAAGGGTTGTTGGCGACTTCAATAACTGGAACGGCATCGGCTACTCAATGCGAGTCATGGGAGGCTCGGGCGTTTGGGAATTATTTATTCCAAGCATTGGTGTCGGCACCAAATACAAATACGAGATCCTTACAAAATCAAGTAACTGGATCACCAAGATTGATCCACTGGCCAGAGCCACCGAAGTACCGCCTGCCACAGCGTCTATCGTCACTGAATCTAACTACAAATGGTCTGATGACGCATGGCTTGAAAAGCGTCGCCAACACGATGCGTTGAAATCCCCCATGTCCATTTACGAACTTCACGCCGGTTCATGGCGCCTAGGACTTAACTATCGTGGACTCGCAGATGAGCTAATCCCCTACATCAAGGAAATGGGTTTTACTCACGTTGAATTTATGCCACTTGCCGAGCACCCCTACGCACCATCATGGGGTTATCAGGTAACCGGTTACTACGCGCCGACTTCTAGGTTTGGAAGCGCAGATGATCTCAAGTACCTCATTGACCAGTTACACGCCGCCAACATTGGTGTGATTATTGACTGGGTACCAGCTCATTTTCCTAAAGACGAGTGGGCGCTTGGTAAATTTGACGGCCAGTCTCTTTACGAGCACGAAGATCCACGACGCGGAGAACACCCTGACTGGGGAACCTACATCTTTGATTTCGGCCGCAACGAGGTTAAAAACTTTCTAGTCGCCAATGCGCTTTATTGGCTTGAGGAATTTCACGTAGACGCTTTGCGTGTTGACGCCGTTGCCTCAATGCTCTATTTGGATTACTCGCGCGAGGGCGACAACTGGCTACCCAATCAATTTGGTGGTCGCGAAAATCTAGATGCAATTCAATTCATGCAGGAAACAAATGCCACTGCGTATCGTCGAAACCCTGGAATCATGATGATTGCCGAAGAATCTACGAGCTGGGGTGGCGTGAGTGCGCCAACTGACGGCGGCGGGCTTGGTTATGGCTTCAAGTGGAACATGGGCTGGATGAACGATACCCTTCAGTACATTCAGAAAGATCCGGCGTATCGCAAGTATCACCACGGCGAACTTACCTTTTCTATGCTGTACGCGTACGACGAAAAGTTCATTCTGCCGATCAGCCACGATGAAGTTGTTCATGGCAAAGGTTCACTGCTGAACAAGATGCCGGGCGATCGCTGGCAGCAGTTGGCCAATGTTCGGGCTTACCTTGCATTTATGTGGTCTCACCCAGGCAAGCAACTTCTGTTTATGGGTTCTGAGTTTGGTCAGCAATCCGAGTGGTCTCAAGAGCGCGGACTCGAATGGTGGATCTTGGATCAACCAAGCCACAGCGGATTGCAAACCCTTGTGGCAACATTGAATCGACTTTACGTTGACAACGCCCCAATGTGGCAGCTCGACCACGACCATCGTGGGTTCGTGTGGATTGACGGCGGCAATGCCGACGCAAACCTACTCAGCTTCTTGAGGTACGACGAGCAGGGCTCTCCGATTGCGGTTGTGATTAATTTTGCCGGTCACCCACATCACGACTTTAAGTTGGGGCTTCCTAAGGGTGGCAAGTGGAACGAAATCTTGAACACCGATGCGGTTGCATTTGGCGGTTCCGGTGTTGGTAATTTTGGATCAATCAATGCAAATGGTGACGGCACTCACGGCCAACCGCATTCGGCCAGCGTTTCGATCCCGCCGCTCGGTGCTGTTTGGTTTAAGCCGGCTAACTAATAAAGCAGTGCCGCTAGCGCTTTTCTAGCCTGGGCAAGTTCCGGCAAATCAGCCGGTGCAACTGTGAACAGCTCTAAAAGATGCCTGCGCAGCTTTTCGCGCTCATCTTTATCGGCAACAGCAAACCTGGTTAGAACAGTTTGAAAACCTTCACCCATGTGCCCTACTGCCACGCATGCATCAGCTTTTTGAATAGTGCTCTCAAAATCCGTTGGAGCTGAAGCCAATATTTTTTCGAAATCCAGATCTTTGGTGCGAACCAAAAGTTTTGCCTGTGCCAGACCCGCAACAGCAACCACATCACCCGGGTTCTCTCTAAGGGCCGCCTCGTAAGCTGCGATAGCAGCCTCGTAATCGCCAGCGTCAATCGCATCAAAGGCTTGCTTGTGCTTTTCTGGCAATTGCGGCTCTGCCGGGTTTGTGAACTCTTCGGATACTTCCAAGAGACCGCTAACTCCATTTTCTGCCGCCACCTGAAGCAGGCGATCGAGCACGGTCTGAATGGTTTCTTGAGTTTGGTCACCTTCGAAAAGCGGTATTGGTTGGCCCTTAATCATGGCTAAAACAGTGGGTACTTCTTTTACTCCAAATGCCTGGGCTACGGTAAGGGCGCTTTGAGTGTCAACCCTAAGCAAAAACATTTTTCCCTGCAGACCGCGAACTGCAGCTTCAAGTTTCTTGCTGAGCACCTGACTGGAATCTAGATCTGTCGCGAAGAAATCAATCAGCACTGGAACTGCCTGACTGATGGTTACAAAATTCTTGATGTTTGCCTCGGTACCAAAGGCAAGCAAGTCTGGCACCTTTAGTGCGGGTGCTGCGGGAGCAGCAGAAGTCGCAGCAGCAGCCACCGGATCAGGTTTACGAAGGCTTGAAAGATCTACGGCACCGGCCAGGTTAGGCCTAGACAAAAAGTCAGACAACCTAAAGACTCCGAACGCTGATTAGGCCTTGCGAAACCCCAAGCAGACGAATGCGGTCGCTGTCACTCAAGGCTGGCACGTAGAACAGCAGCATATCGCCGTAGATACTCTTGACTCCCCTGGTTGAACCGTCGGCACCCAGCATTACCTTTTCTTGACCTGATACGGCAACAGCAGAGCCGCGCTTTTTAGGTTTAATTTTGTAGGTATCAGTCATGTAAACGGCAACCAATGCACCTGCAGTACTTGTAGCCAAAGAAATTACATTTTCATTTCCAAGCGCGTGGCTGAAGGTGATTTTTCCGGTGGTTAGGTTTGCGACCTGAGATTTTTGACTTTCTGAAACCTGTTTGTAGAACTCATCGTTTTCAGTGTCAAACAAACCAAAGCTTAGGCTGGCCGCTCCCTTATTAATTACATCTCCATAACCCGATGCTATGTCTGTTGGCGCAAGCTTCAAGAACAGTGAGGTTGTTTCAACAGGGATGGCACCAACATCAGATGCCGGCACCTCAGGAATTTCGGCACCAGGCATAAGCCTGATGTTGTACCAGAGCATGTATTTGCTTCTAGGGGTCTCTTGTTGCAAAACCAGCATCTGCGGCAGCGCGGCATCGCCAGGTTCGTC
>JAHEGM010000010.1 GCA_024645105.1 Rhodoluna sp. | reverse complement strand
CAAAGGCTAGAATTGGTAAAAGTGCCATCCCTCAGCTAGGACCCTCGATGACTCAAAATGACCCGTTTGGCTTTATTGGCCTCACTTACGACGATGTTCTGCTTTTACCGGGCGAATCAAACATCGTGCCATCGGGGGTAAACACCAAAACCCGCATCACCAAGCGCATTGAGATCAATGTTCCGCTGCTTTCATCGGCAATGGACACCGTAACCGAGGCCCGCATGGCCATTGCCATGGCCCGTCAGGGTGGCATTGGCGTGCTGCACCGCAATCTTTCGCTAGATCGCCAGGCCAGCGAGGTTGACCTAGTCAAGCGCTCGGAAGCCGGCATGATTACCCACCCGGTCACCACCACCCCGTTTGCCACCATTCAAGAGGTAGACGATCTCTGCGGCCGCTACCGGGTATCGGGGTTGCCAGTTGTAGATGAAGACGACCGCCTGGTTGGCATTGTGACCAACCGCGACATGCGTTTTGTGCTTGATGTTCAGCGCACCACAACCCTGGTTAAAGATGTCATGACACCTATGCCTCTTATTACCGCTCCGCACGACATCAACCCAGATGACGCAATCGGAATCTTTGCTCAGCACCGCATCGAAAAGTTACCTCTTATTGATGGCAACGGAAAGCTTCGCGGTTTGATCACCGTGAAAGACTTCGATAAGTCTGAGAAATACCCACTTGCTTCAAAAGATGCCAACGGCCGTTTGCTAGTTGCCGCCGCTGTTGGTGTTGGTCAAGATGCTTGGGAACGTTCCATGGCACTGATTGATGCGGGCGTAGACATTCTTGTTGTTGATACCGCGCACGGTCACAACAACGCAGTTCTAGAAATGATTGCAAAGCTAAAGGCTGAGCCGTTTGCCAAAAACGTAGACATCATTGGTGGAAACGTGGCCACCCGCGAAGGTGCGCAGGCGTTGGTTGATGCCGGCGCAGACGGCGTAAAGGTTGGCGTGGGCCCAGGTTCAATTTGCACCACTCGCGTTGTCGCCGGTGTTGGTGTTCCTCAGGTGACCGCCGTTTACCAGGCATCACTTGCCTGTAAGCCAGCCGGCGTTCCAGTTATTGCCGACGGTGGTTTGCAGTACTCGGGTGATATTCCAAAGGCACTTGTTGCCGGAGCAAACGCCGTGATGCTTGGCTCGCTACTTGCCGGCACCGATGAAGCCCCGGGCGAAATTACTTTTGTTGGCGGCAAGCAGTTCAAGACTTACCGCGGCATGGGATCGCTTGGTGCAATGCAGTCTCGCGGGGAAGCAAAGTCTTACTCAAAAGACCGCTACTTCCAAGATGACGTGTTGCGTGAAGACAAGCTTGTGCCAGAAGGCATCGAAGGCCGAGTCCCTTACCGCGGAACCGTTGCATCGGTTGTGCACCAACTTGTTGGTGGTCTTCGTGCATCAATGGGTTACGTTGGCGGCGAGACAATTACAGAACTTCAAGAGCGTGGAAAGTTTGTGCGCATCACCGCAGCCGGCTTGAAAGAATCACACCCGCACGATATTCAGATGACCGTAGAAGCACCAAACTACGGAACTCGCTAAAAGCGAATTAGGAAATAATGACCGAAATGGAAATCGGCCGCGGCAAGCGCGGCACTCGTGCCTGGGCTTTCGACGATATTGCAATCGTTCCTAGCCGCCGTACTCGTGATCCGCGAGATGTATCAACCTCATGGAAGATTGATGCCTACGAGTTTGGCTTGCCAGTGCTTGGTGCACCAATGGACTCAGTTATTTCACCAGAGACCGCAATTGCCATCGGCAAGCTTGGTGGCCTTGGTGTGCTTGACCTCGAGGGCCTATGGACCCGATACGAAGACCCAACCCAGCAGCTAAACGAGATTGCCAAGCTTGACGCAACTAAAGCAACCAAGCGCATGCAAGAGATTTACTCGGCGCCAATCAAGCCGGAGCTGATTCGCGATCGGATTGCACAGATTCGCGCAGCCGGAGTAACCGTTGCCGGCGCGCTTTCGCCTCAGCGCGCTGCAGAATTTTCTGACACCGTTGTGAAGGCCGGCGTTGACCTGTTCGTGATTCGCGGAACAACCGTTTCGGCAGAACACGTTTCAAAAAATGTTGAACCGCTAAACCTAAAAGAGTTCATCTACAAACTTGATGTTCCGGTCATTGTTGGCGGTGCCGCAACTTACACTTCTGCGCTGCACCTGATGCGCACAGGTGCTGCCGGTGTTTTGGTTGGTTTTGGTGGCGGTGCTGCTTCAACAACTCGCCGCGTTCTTGGCATTCACGCACCTATGGCAACCGCGGTTGCCGATGTTGCAGGTGCTCGCCGCGACTACATGGATGAATCCGGTGGCCGCTACGTTCAGGTAATCGCCGATGGCGGGCTTGGCACTTCTGGTGATATCGTCAAGGCAATTGCAGTTGGCGCTGATGCCGTAATGCTGGGTTCTGTTTTGGCACGTGCCAAAGAAGCTCCGGGTCAGGGTTCACACTGGGGCCAAGAGGCATTCAACCAAGAGCTACCTCGTGGAAACAAAGTTGAGGTTGGTACCAGCGGAACTCTAGAAGAGATTTTGCTTGGCCCATCTTCTTCTGCTTCTGGCACAACAAACCTTATGGGTGCCCTGCGCCGCTCAATGGCAACCACCGGCTACTCAGACGTTAAAGAGTTCCAGCGCGTTGACGTTGTAGTAGCCCCTTACCACGCATAAAAATTTCATGACAAAAGCGCCAAGCTTCTTTGCTGTTGCAAGACAACCAAAGTGGATTGGCGCTTTGTTGCTTTCGCTTGCGGTTGCCGCAGTTTTTGCCGCCCTTGGTCAATGGCAATTAGATAGAACTTTCACCAAAGATAAACCAGCGCACGTGGCATACAACTTAGAAACTGTGGCCGTAAAGATTGACACCAAAAATGTTTTCATCATTGCCAATCGCTTATCTGACACTGAAACCGGTTACTGGTTGGTTGCGAATTCAACCGATGCAAAAAACAAGTCGCTGACCATCGCGCTTGGCTGGTCACCAGATTTGGCCGAGGTTAAGGCTGAGCGCATGGCAATCATGGAATCAGACTTACAAAAGTTTGAAACAAAACTTGAGGGAGTGTTCATTCCAACCGAGGCGCCGATTAGGCAAACTAACGAATTGCCATATGTTTTTGAATCGCTCTCATTGGCTCAGTTGATCAACGTCTACTCTCCGCAGAAGCCATTGGTTTCTCAGCCACAAATCTTGGCTCTTAACGGAGCAAGTCAGGCATCTGCTTGGCCACCGCTTGAACCAATCAATGTCACTTATGACCAAGTACAAAAGATCAACTGGCTAAGCGCCTTCTACTTCTTGGAATGGCTGCTTTTTGCCGGGTTTGCTGTATTCCTTTGGTGGCGCCTGGTGCGAGACGAGCAGGTCTTGCTGGCCAATGGGCCAATCGTTGAAAAGGTAAACTAGACCAATGAATCCACAAGAAATCACCCTTCGCGGGGCATTGAAGTATTTCAAGGTCACCTCGTACATCACCGGAATCTTCTTGGTTTTGATCATGATTCTTTGGGGCATTCGTTTGGCCATTCAGGCTGATGTTTGGTTGGCCGGCCCAGACGGATTTGCCTACCTGGCCTATTACTCGCTTGACGCCGCTGGTGAAAAAGTTGGTTTTCCAGAAACCGGCATTAACTTAACCTCAATTTCTTTGATCATTCACGGTTGGCTTTATGTTGCCTACCTATTTGGTGACTTCAGAATGTGGACTCTGTATCGCTGGAGCTTCATGCGTTTCTTGGTGATTGCGCTTGGTGGCGTGGTTCCTCTTCTTTCGTTCTTTACCGAGCGCTACTTCAGCAAGGTTGCAGAAAGGCAGCTGCCTAATGACCGCTAATCGCCCAGTTCTAGTCGTTGACTTTGGTGCACAGTACGCGCAACTAATTGCTCGTCGTGTGCGCGAGGCAAATGTTTACTCAGAGATCGTGCACCACAACGTGACTGCCGCCGAGGTTGCTGCCAAGAATCCTTTAGCCATCATTCTTTCGGGTGGACCGTCATCTGTTTATGAAGAGGGCTCACCTCAACTTGACAAGGGCATTCTTGAACTTGGCATTCCGGTGCTTGGAATTTGCTACGGTTTCCAAACTTTGGCTAACGCTCTTGGTGGTCGCGTAGATCGCAGCGGCAAGCGCGAATACGGCGCAACCGAACTAAACGTGAAAGCCGGTGGCGAGATTCTTGCCGGTCAGCCTGCTGAGCAAATTTGCTGGATGAGTCACGGTGACCAGGTAATGGAAGCACCGGCTGGCTTTGAGGTTCTGGCATCAACTGAGATCACCCCGGTTGCAGCCTTTGCCAACAGTGAGAAAAAGATTTACGGCGTGCAGTGGCACCCAGAAGTAAAGCACTCTGAGTTTGGCCAGAACGTACTGACCAACTTCTTGCACAACGCAGCTGGAATTCCGGCAACTTGGAACTCGGGCAATGTAATTGCCGAGCAGGTAGAAAAGATTCGCGCTCAGGTGGGCGATGCGCGCGTGATTTGTGGTCTTTCTGGCGGAGTTGACTCTGCGGTTGCCGCGGCCTTGGTGCACAAAGCAGTTGGTGACCAGTTGGTTTGTGTTTTTGTAAACCACGGGTTGCTTCGTCAAGATGAGGCAGAGCAGGTTGAGCGCGACTACGTTGCGGCAACCGGTATTCGCCTAGTGACCGTAAACGTTGAAGATAAATTCTTGAGCGCACTTGCTGGGGTTAGCGATCCAGAGACTAAGCGCAAGATTATCGGTCGTGAATTTATTCGTACTTTCGAAGAAGCGCAGGCCGCACTTTACGAAGAGTCAAAAGCAGATAACCGCCCAATCAAGTTCTTGGTGCAGGGAACCCTTTACCCAGACGTTGTTGAATCTGGTGGCGGTGTTACAGCAGGCATCAAGAGCCACCACAACGTGGGCGGGCTACCTGACGACATTGAGTTTGAGTTGGTTGAGCCGCTGCGAACCCTGTTCAAAGATGAGGTTCGCGCGATTGGAGCAGAGCTTGGTTTGCCGGCAGAAATCGTTGGCCGCCAGCCGTTCCCAGGCCCTGGCCTTGGTATTCGCATCGTTGGTGAAATTACCAAGGAGCGCCTAGATCTTTTGCGCAAGGCAGATGCCATCGTGCGTGCCGAGCTTTCAGCTGCCGGGCTTGACGGTGAGATTTGGCAGTGCCCAGTGGTGCTGCTTGCCGATGTTCGCTCGGTTGGTGTGCAGGGCGATGGTCGCACCTATGGCCACCCAATTGTGCTTCGTCCGGTTTCTTCTGAAGATGCCATGACTGCCGACTGGACTCGTTTGCCATACGACCTACTCGCCAAAATTTCTAACCGCATCACCAATGAGGTTGAAGGTGTTAACCGCGTAGTGCTTGATGTGACCTCAAAGCCACCAGGCACAATTGAGTGGGAGTAGATCGCAAGCGATCTACTCCGCGAATGGAAATCCAGTTTTGATTAAAGTATTTGGGCACCGAGGTGCATCGGGGTATCGCCCAGAAAATACTCTTGAGGCTTTCAAGCTTGCTTTTGAAATGGGCGCCGACGCAATCGAGTGCGACCTCGTGCCTACCAAAGACGGCGAACTAATCATTCGTCACGATAACTATCTATCAACCACAACCGATGTTGCATCGCGACCGGAGTTTGCGCACCTAAAGCGCGAGGGAGTGGTTGGCTATCAAGAAACGCGCGAAGACTGGTTCTGCGAAGACTTCACTCTTGCCGAGCTGAAGCAACTGCGCGCGGTGGAGCGCGTGCCAGAGCAGCGCCCGGGTAGCGCAAAGTTTGATGGGCAATTTGAATTGCCTACTCTTGACGAACTGCTGGCCGCAGAGTTTGTCTTTGGCAAGCATCTGATTCTTGAAGTGAAGCACGGCGCCTATTTTGCAGCCAGGGGTTTTCCGGTATCGGCGATTTTGGCTCGCAAGCTTCGCGAGAGCAATTGGAAAGAGCGCGGCATCAAGCTGACCCTTGAGAGTTTTGATTTCAAGGTGCTCGAGCAGATGCAAAGAGTCTGCGGCGATATCGGCGACTACGTATTTTTGGTAGACACCTGGGGTCAGCCGATGTTTGACGAAACCGCAAAGATTTTTGACGGCATCAGTTTCAACTACGTGCTGGTAATGAACAGCGACTGGGTTGAGCAGGCCAAGGCCAGGGGGCTCAAGGTATTCATTTGGACTGCAAAGGCTGAAGAGGCAGAGGCCTCAATTGAGCAGTACTACTCACAATTTGTGCTCTCCGGTGCCGATGGCGTTTTTGCCGATCAACCAGACCTCTTATTAGAAGTAGCCCAAGGTATTGAGCACTAAAGACTTGCAACCGGCAAAGTCCGTGCCTGCGCCTAAGATTGCCTAGTCATGAATGAGTTGAGCTTTTTTGCTGCCGATAAGACCGCCGCATTGGTTGAGGGTCTAAACCCGCAGCAGCGCGAGGCCGTTGAGTATCGTGGCCAGGCTCTTTTGATTGTTGCCGGTGCCGGCTCTGGTAAAACCCGAGTCCTAACCCACCGCATCGCCCACCTTTTGGCCACCAAAGACGCGTGGCCTTCGCAGATCTTGGCCATCACCTTCACCAATAAGGCCGCTGCTGAAATGCGCGAGCGCGTGCGTCACCTGCTGGGCGAGGCCGCCGACGGCATGTGGCTAAAGACCTTCCACTCCGCCTGCGTGATGATTCTTCGTCGCGAGAGTGAGCGCCTGGGTCACGATTCAAACTTCACCATCTACGACAGCGGTGATACCCGCGCTATTCTCAAGCGCATCATCAAAGATCTTGGTGCCGACGTGCACAAGCTAACCCCGGCCGGTGTTGGCGCGGCAATTTCAAATGCCAAGAACGAACTTGCCGATGCCGAGTCGTATGCTCGCAACGTTGATCAGAATGACCCGGTTGCTCGAGTAATTTCTGAAATCTTCACCAGATACCAACACGAGTTGCGCAAAAATAACGCCTTTGATTTTGACGACCTGATTGGCGAAACCGTGCACCTGTTTCGCGCGTTTCCGGAGGTGCTGGCCACCTACCAAAACAAGTTCAAGCACATTTTGGTTGACGAGTACCAAGACACCAATCACGCTCAGTATGCACTGATTCGCGAGTTAGCCAAGACCGCATCACTCACCGTTGTGGGTGACTCAGACCAATCAATCTATGCATTCCGTGGCGCCGATATTAGAAACATCACCGAGTTTGAAAAAGACTTCACCGGTGCCAAGACAATCCTGCTCGAGCAGAACTATCGCTCAACTCAGAACATTCTTTCGGCGGCCAACGCGGTTATCTCAAATAACTTTGATCGTCCGGCCAAAAACCTATGGACCGCATCTGGCGATGGCGACAAGATCGTTGGCTACACCGGCTACTCCGCGCACGACGAGGCGCAGTTCATCGCCGATGAGATAACCAAACTGCACAGCAAGTCAGAGGGTGATGACGCACTTGCCTTTAGAGACATTGCCGTTTTCTACCGCACCAACTCGCAGACCCGTGCGCTTGAAGATATCTTTATTCGTTCTGGTATTCCTTACCGCGTGGTTGGCGGCACCAAGTTTTACGAGCGTCAAGAAATCAAAGACGCCATGGCCTACCTGGTGGCAATCGCCAACACCCGCGACGACCTAGCCACCCGCAGAATCTTGAACGTGCCAAAGCGCGGCATTGGTGACGCCTCAGAAACCCAAATCGCCAGCTACGCCGAAAAGAATGGCCTGTCTGTGCGCCAAGTTCTTTCACACGTTAGCGATCTTGGCTTTGGCCCAAAGATCACCGGCGCTATCAATCAGCTTGCCGAATTGATGGACAACCTTGAGGCCATGATTCCAAACGAGCAGGTAGATGTAATTCTGCGCGCCGTGCTTGATCGCACCGGCTTACTTGAATCTTTGCGCAACAGCAAAGACCCCCAAGACGAAGCTCGCGTCGAGAACCTTGAAGAACTTGTTTCTGTGGCCCGCGAATTTCAGCGCAATAATCCTGAGGGCCGCTTGCCAGACTTCTTGAACGAAGTTGCTCTAGTTGCCGCAGCCGATGAGCTAGACGATGAATCCGGAACCGTCTCGCTAATGACCCTGCACACGGCTAAGGGTCTTGAATACGAGGCAGTGTTCCTCACCGGAATAGAAGAAGGCCTGCTGCCGCATCGCATGAGTTTTATCACCCCGGGCGGCATGGCCGAAGAGCGCCGTCTTTTCTATGTGGGCATCACCCGCGCTCGTAAAAAGTTGCACATCTCGCTGGCCATGACTCGCACCACCTTTGGCGAATCCGAATCGGCCACCCCTTCTAGGTATTTGCAAGAAATTCCTACAGACCTAATTGACTGGCGCGAATCAGGTTCCGGAAGAGGTTTACCAACAACCCGATACCGTTCATCGGTTGCTGACGAACAGGGCTTCGGCTCAGGTTCCGGTGAGGGCTCGGGCGGCTACGGCGGCACTCCTTCAACCAAGGAGAAGAAGGTTTGGAACGGGGCAATTTCCTCGGTGCGCAACAACGGGGACCTGCAACTTGAGGTTGGCGACATGATTGAACACTCAGATTTTGGCCGAGGCAAGGTTGTTGCCACGGCTGGCGAAGGCGCCCGCCAAACCGCCGAAATCCACTTCGGCAGCGTGGGAATCAAGCGATTACTGGTGAAAGTGGCCCCTATCCAGAAGGTTTAGAATTGGACAGTTGTCCGATAACTGAATGGAATCAAAGTGGATTTATTTGAGTACCAGGCCCGCGACATGTTCGAGGCCTACGGTGTACCAGTACTGCAGGGAATCACTGCAGACACCCCAGAAGAGGTTGAGGCAGCAGCTGCCAAGATCGGTGGAGTAGTAGTCGTAAAGGCCCAGGTTAAAGCCGGTGGCCGCGGAAAAGCCGGTGGCGTTAAAGTCGCCAAGACTCCAGAAGAAGCAAAAGAACTTTCAAAAAACATCTTTGGTCTAGACATCAAGGGTCACATCGTGAAGCGCGTAATGGTTGCTCAGGGTGCATCAATTGAAAAAGAGTTCTACTTCTCAGTTTTGCTTGATAGATCAAACCGCACCTTCCTTTCGCTTTGCAGCGTTGAGGGTGGAATGGAAATCGAGCAGCTTGCAGAAGAGCGCCCAGAAGCATTGGCAAAGGTGCCAGTAGATGCAACTAAGGGTATTGATCTTGCAACCGCATTGAGCATTGCTAAGCAGGGTGGTTTCGATGACGAAACTGCTGCCAAGGTTGCTCCGGTTTTTGTGAAGCTATACGAAGTATTCGTTGAAGAAGACGCAACCCTAGTTGAAGTAAACCCGCTTATCTTGAGCGCGGCAGGTGACGTAATTGCACTTGACGGCAAAGTTTCACTTGATGACAACGCAGAGTTCCGTCACGAGCGCGAGGCAATGGAGCGCGACGAGCTAGACCCACTAGAGGCCAAGGCTAAAGCTATGGACCTCAACTACGTGAAGCTTGACGGCGAAGTAGGAATCATCGGAAACGGTGCCGGTCTTGTGATGTCAACTCTTGATGTTGTTGCTTACGCAGGTGAGAAGCACGGCAAGGTTCGCCCGGCAAACTTCCTAGACATTGGTGGTGGAGCTTCAGCCGAGGTTATGGCCGCAGGTCTTGACGTTATCTTGAACGACCCACAGGTAAAGAGTGTGTTCGTAAACGTATTCGGTGGAATCACCGCTTGTGACGCTGTTGCAAACGGAATCGTTGGCGCGTTGAAGACCCTAGGTGACAAGGCAACCAAGCCTTTGGTTGTTCGCCTAGATGGCAACAACGTTCTTGAAGGTCGCAAGATTCTTGCAGACGCAGCCCACCCACTTGTAACCGTCGTTGAGACTATGGATGAGGCAGCTGACAAGGCTGCTGAATTCGCGAACCGCTAAGCGCGAGAAGGAATAAAGAAATGGCTATTTTTCTAAACGAAAACTCGCGAATCATCGTTCAGGGTATGACTGGTTCAGAGGGTATGAAGCACACCCGCCGCATGCTACTTGGTGGCTCAAACATCGTTGGTGGTGTTAACCCGCGCAAGGCAGGCGAGACCGTAGACGTTGAAGGCAAGCAGCTTCCAGTATTTGGAACCGTTGCTGATGCAATGAAGGAAACCGGTGCAAACGTCACCGTTATCTTCGTACCACCAGCCTTTGCAAAGGCCGCAATGATTGAAGCTATTGATGCTGAGATTGAATTGGCTGTTGCGATCACAGAGGGTATTCCAATTCACGACTCAGCTGAGGCTTGGGCGTACAACGTAAACAAGGGTCAGAAGACTCGCCTGATTGGCCCTAACTGCCCAGGCATCATCTCGCCGGGAAAGTCAAACGCTGGAATCACTCCTTCAGACATCACCGGCCCTGGCCCTATCGGTTTGGTTTCAAAGTCAGGAACCCTGACTTACCAAATGATGTTTGAACTTCGCGACATTGGTATGTCAACCGCAATTGGTATTGGTGGCGACCCGGTTATTGGAACCACTCACATCGATGCACTTGCTGCGTTCCAGGCAGACCCTGAGACTAAGGCGATTGTTTTGATTGGTGAAATTGGTGGTGACTCTGAAGAGAAGGCTGCTGCTTATATCAAGGCAAACGTGACTAAGCCAGTTGTTGCTTACGTTGCGGGCTTCACCGCTCCTGAGGGTAAGACCATGGGTCACGCGGGTGCGATTGTTTCTGGCTCTGCAGGTACTGCTCAGGCTAAGAAAGAAGCATTCGAAGCTGCAGGCGTAAAGGTTGGCAAGACTCCTTCTGAAACTGCTGCGCTAATGCGCGAAGTTATCAAGAGCCTGTAAACCGTTTTTGCATCGCGCTAGGGGGAGTGTTTCGTCTTGAATCGTCGACTCACTTTTCTTATCGCAGCGTTTGAGGCGCTAGTCGTTGCTGGCATTGGCATTGGCATCTTGCTTGCACCACTCACCGTGGTCTGGCTTTTTGAAAATGATCCAACCATTGAATGGCTAGTGCCTTTTCGCGCATCTGCAGACATCTGGATGATGGCGCATGGAACCCGCTTAGTGGTGCCGGCAGGAATGTTTGGTTCCTCTGAGGTTCCGGCATTTGTGATCAGCATGATTCCACTGGGGCTCAGTGCAGTGATTGCACATTTTTCATTTCGCCTTGGCAAAAAACTAACCACCGCAATTGAACTCTGGCCAGCCTGGGTTGCCAGTGCTTTGGTTTATGGCGGGGTATCGCTTTTTCTTAGCACCGCCGCGTACAACGAGTTTGCATATCCGGTTACCTGGCAGGGCACATTCTTTCCGCCGGCTTTCTTTTTATTCTTTGTATTAATTGGTTCACTGTTGGGAAAGCGCCAGGCCTTTGGTGAAGCTGCGTCCCTACCCGAATCGGCCGAACGCATCTGGGTTCGCGATTGGGCTCAACGCCGCTTCAATAATTTGCACTGGGCCATTAGAGCTGTAAGCGCACCGGCACTTCGCGCTGGTACCGCAGTGGTAGTTATTTTGATTGGCGTCTCGGCAGTTTTTGTTGCCATAATGCTTGCCGTGAACTGGATTCAAGTAATTCGTCTTTACGAGGGATTGCAGGTTAGTTTCTTGGGCGGAGTAATGATCACCGCGGGCCAAATGGCTGTGCTGCCTAATCTTGTGGTGATGGGTGCTAGCTGGTTTACCGGGGTGGGCTTCCAACTTGGCGCCGGTTCGCTGATTTCACCGGTGGCAACTTTGGTTGGCCCACTGCCAGCCCTACCTGTAACCTCGGCGCTTCCGATTGGCGAGTTGAGCTTTGGAATGATAGCGCTGATTGTGCCTCTGGTGGGCGCATTTGTGGCCACCGTTTTGATTCGTCGTCACGCCGACGCAATTCGTTTTGAGTTTGCCTCAGCCTGGAGCGCATCCATCACACTTGGTATTTCAATTGCCTTGGTTGCCGCAGTCGAGATGGGCTTGCTTGCGCTGTTGGCTTCTGGTGGCATCGGCCCCGAGCGCTTGCAGGTGGTTGGCGTAAACCCACTGCTTGTTGCCGGAGTCTTATTTGTTGAGGTTGCCGCGGTAGCGATACCAGCTGCTTTCCTAAGCGCCCGCCCAGATAAGCCAGACCACCCGCTGGCTCAGCGATAATTCACACACCGATAAACTGGCTTAATGCTATCGATCGTAGTTCTCATCTCAGGTTCAGGTTCTAACCTGAAGTCCCTGCTCGAGGCTACAGAAAACCCGCTTTTCGGCGCCAAGATTGTTGCCGTGGGTTCCGATAACGCGGCCGATGGCCTGGCTCACGCCGAACGTTTTGGAGTGCCAACCTTTGTGGTTTCTCCGGGTTCTTTTGACACTCGTGAAAACTGGGCAAACGTTCTATTGGCAAACGTGAATCACTTTAGGCCTGACCTGGTTGTGCTTGCCGGCTTCATGAAAATTTTGCCAGCCAATTTTGTTTCAGCACTAACCCCAAACCTTATTAATACCCACCCATCTTTGTTGCCAGCATTTCCTGGAGCGCACGCGGTTCGCGACGCTCTAGATGCCAAGGTCACAGAAACCGGGGTGACCATTCACGTTGTCGACGAAGGTGTTGACACCGGACCGCACATTGCCTCGGCAACCGTGCCGGTTTTGGCAGATGATAACGAACACGACCTGCACGAACGCATCAAGGTTGTAGAACGTGAGTTGCTGGTTGCAACCGTGAAAGATATCGCCGCCAAGAAAATCCACCTTCCATCGCTAGTTAAATAAAAGGGGCTTCAACATGGCCGCACACAACGACCACAAGCCAGCTGATTACCGCCACCGCGATCGCGTTGCAATCAAGCGCGCACTGCTTTCAGTTTCAGACAAGACCGGTTTGCTAGAACTGGCCCAGGTGCTTGCCGCTGCCGGAGTAGACATTGTTTCTACTGGTGGAACCTTCGCCGCGCTACAAGCCGCAGGCATTGCGGTTACCGAGGTTTCGCAGGTTACTGGTTTTCCAGAATCACTTGATGGTCGAGTAAAGACTCTGCACCCAAAGGTTCACGGCGGCTTGCTTGCCGACATGCGTCTTGTGGCTCACGAGCAGCAGCTTGCCGAGTTGGGCATTGAGGCGTTCCAGCTTGTTGTGGTGAATCTTTACCCTTTTGTGCAGACCGTTCAGTCTGGCGCCAAGGGCGATGCTGTTGTTGAGCAGATTGACATTGGTGGTCCTGCAATGGTTCGTGCCTCAGCCAAGAACCACGCCAATGTGGCAATTGTGGTTGACCCAGCCAAGTACTCAGAAATAATTAGCGCCGTTCGCGATGGCGGAACCACTTTGGCTCAGCGCCGCGAACTTGCCTATGCAGCTTTCTCGCACACCGCACGCTATGACTCGGCGGTAGCAAACTGGTTTGCAGCAGAACTAGAAGGTGACTGGAAGCGCGCTGCCGGTCAAAAGGGTGACATCGAAAACGCAAACCCTGGCTTTGCTCCTGAGTTCAAGGTTGCAGGCCAGCTGGCCAATGTTTTGCGCTACGGCGAAAACTCACACCAGGCGGCCGCACTTTACAGAACAACTGGCGAAGGCAGCGTTGCCGGCATTGCTCAGGCTCGTCAGTTTGGCGGTAAAGAGATGTCTTATAACAACTACGTTGATGCCGATGCCGCCCTTCGTGCCGCTTACGATTTCAACGAACCTGCGGTTGCCATCATCAAGCACGCTAACCCTTGCGGCATAGCAATTGGTGACCCAAACACCGCCGACGTAATCGCCGATGCTCACGCTAAGGCGCACATGTGCGATCCGGTTTCTGCATTTGGTGGTGTGATCGCAACCAACCGCCCGGTTACTGTGACCATGGCAAAGCAAGTGGCCAGCATCTTTACCGAGGTAATTATTGCGCCGTCTTATGAAATTGAGGCGCTAAGTATTCTGCTTGAGAAGAAGAACCTGCGCGTTCTAGAGTTGCCGGCTAACTACTCGCGTGAAGCACTTGAGTACAAGCAAATTTCTGGCGGTCTTTTGGTGCAACAACCGGATGAATTCTCGCAGTTCAACTCACAGGGCTGGAAGCTAGTTACCGGCAAGAAGGCAGATGCCGAAACCATGAAGGAACTTGAGTTTGCTTGGCGTGCCTGTCGCGCGGTGAAGTCAAACGGAATCTTGTTGTCCCGTGAAGGGGCATCGGTTGGTGTTGGCATGGGTCAGGTTAACCGCGTTGATTCTTGCAAGTTGGCAGTTGAACGTGCCGAGTCTCGTGCCAAGGGTTCAGTTGCGGCTTCGGATGCGTTCTTCCCGTTTGCCGATGGATTGCAGATTTTGATTGATGCCGGCGTACGTGCCGTGGTTCAGCCCGGTGGCTCAGTTCGCGATGAAGAGGTGATTGCCGCAGCAGAGGCTGGCGGCATCACCATGTACTTCACTAACGAACGTCACTTCTTCCACTAATAGCTGCTGCAGACTTAGCCTCAAGCTGCACGGTGAACTTTCCTATTTCATCAACTGTTATTGATTTACCACTGATGGCATCGGTGTAGATTCCTGCCGGCATTTGAGTTTGCACGGTTGTTTCAATCGGCTTATCGGTTCCGTTAAGAATTATGTGACCGGTTGCTCCTCGGCCAAAGGAAAGCACCCCAGAGCGGCCAATCGCATCGGTGATTTCCGCATCACCAACGGCATCTCGCCAAGCAATCATTCCCGCAATTGCCTTCCAGCGGTGTTGGCAGGTGAACTGCAGGATTTGGTAGCTAGCCTGCGGAACAGAGTCAATTGCCGGGCAAACCGGATCTGCGACTCGGCCATCGCTTAGTAGCTTCGGCTCTTGATCGCGATCTTCAAATGAATAACCCGAGTACATCATTGGCTTGCCGTAGGTAGATGCCAGCGTGTAGATGAAGGCCAGCTGTTGCACCATCGCGTCTTTGGTTGTGATGGCCTCACCGCTTCGTTCGGTGTCGTGGTTAGTGACCATTGTCACGGTTTTGTCTGAGTCAAGTAGCTTTGCGCTCTTTAGGCGCTTTGGCAGGTTGGCTGCGCCAAGGTTGTTGCCGAAGGCCTTCTTCATGATTCGTGGCCAGTCAAATTCCCAAAGGTCACCGGTTGCGTAGTACTCGGTGATGTCAGGGTGCTCGTCACCAGCTACCTCTTGCAAGAAGTAGGTGTTGGCCGGTAAGCCGGCTTTGATCCATTGCAAATCAGCTGCCGGAATGTGTCTTGCCGCGTCAATGCGGAATCCGTAGACACCAAGTGAGAGCAGGTCGTTTAGGTAGCGACTTATTTTTTCACGAACATCATTTTGCTCTGTGGCTAAATCAGAAAGACTAAGCAGTTCATAGTTTTGAATCTGGTTCTGGTCGCTCCAGTTTCCGATTGGTAGTCGGCCCGGGTGAAAGTCATCTGAAGTGTAGAGACCTGGGTGAGAATACTTCACAAACTTTTCGCCAGTCCAGGCGGTGCCAGCGCGAATGCCAACCATGTGGTTGATTACGGCATCGGCAATTATTTTTACGCCCGCGCTTTTGCAGTCGCTAACCATCTGAGCAAACTGTTCCCGGGTTCCCAAGCGTGATTCAATTTCATAACTAACCGGCTGATAGTGTGACCACCACTGTGGAACATCAATGTGATTTTGCGGCGGCATAACCAGAACCCAGTCAAAGCCCGCCGGACCCAAATTGGCCTTGCATTCTTTGCCTACCGACTCCCAGTTCCACATGAACATTTGCAAGCCAACCTCGTTTTTTGAGATTCCACGGCTTGCCGATGGGGTCGTTGTGCAGCCGGTAATGGCTAGGAGGGCGGTAAGAACTAGGGCTAGGCGCTTCATGCCTTTTAGCCTAGGGCAAGCCCGATAGGCTAGAGATTGATTGGGCAATGCGGCCCAAGAAGTACGAATTACAGGAGCGCCAGATGGCAAAAATCAAGGTAGTAGGCAAGATCGTCGAGCTAGACGGCGACGAAATGACCAGAATCATCTGGCAGAACATCAAAGACAATTTGATTAACCCTTTTCTAGATGTAGACCTTGAGTACTACGACCTATCGGTTGAAAAGCGCGACGAAACCAACGACCAGATCACAATCGATGCCGCACATGCAATCCGCAAGCACGGCGTTGGTGTGAAGTGTGCAACCATCACTCCTGATGAGGCACGTGTAACCGAATTCAACCTGAAGCAGATGTGGAAGTCTCCAAACGGAACTATCCGAAACATTCTTGACGGAGTTGTTTTCCGCGAGCCAATCATCATCTCGAACGTTCCTCGCTTGGTGCCAGGCTGGACAAAGCCAATCATCATTGGTCGTCACGCACACGGTGACCAGTACAAGGCAACAGACTTCAAGGTGCCGGGCAAGGGTCAGGTTACCATTACCTGGACACCAGCCGACGGCGGCGAGCCAGTAACTCGCGTGATTGCCGACTACCCAGAACACGGTGGCGTGGCAATGGGTATGTACAACTACATGGATTCAATTCGTGACTTTGCACGTGCATCGTTCAACTACGGTTTGTCACGCAACTACCCGGTTTACCTTTCAACAAAGAACACAATCCTGAAGGCCTACGACGGCGCCTTCAAGGATGCCTTCCAGGAAGTATTTGACGCCGAGTATGCAGACAAGTTCAAGGCTGCGGGCATCACCTACGAGCACCGCCTAATTGACGACATGGTTGCCGCAGCTCTCAAGTGGGAGGGTGGCTATGTTTGGGCTTGTAAGAACTACGACGGCGACGTTCAGTCAGACACAGTTGCACAGGGCTTTGGTTCACTTGGTCTAATGACCTCGGTGCTAACCACACCTGACGGCAAGACCACTCTTGCAGAGGCTGCGCACGGTACCGTGACTCGTCACTACCGCGACTGGCAGGCAGGCAAGAAGACTTCAACCAACCCAATTGCATCTATCTTTGCTTGGACTCGTGCATTGATTGCTCGCGCCGAGATTGATGGCACTCCTGAGGTTCGTAAGTTTGCCGAGACTCTAGAAGACGTGATTGTAAAGACCGTTGAGTCAGGAAAAATGACCAAGGACTTAGCCGCACTTGTTGGCAAGGACCAGGCTTACCAGACCACAGACGAGTTCCTTGCCTCACTAGCAGAGAACCTTCAGGCGCGCATGGCCTAAGCACGATCTGTGCATAACTTATAGCCCTCGGGCTGTGTGGATAACTCCGACAAGTTTCTTGTCGGAGTTATTTGCTTTTTACATGCACAAGAAAAACACACAGCTCAGGTCGAAGCTAATCTCGATCGCAGGAATTCTTGCTGTGCTGGTCGGGGGATTGGTTGCACAATCGGTTCGGGCAGTGAACAGCAATCCAACACCAGTTTGTGTTGGAGCCTCATGCACCGTGACCTTCGAAGCCAATGGCGATTACTATTTGTGGACGCCACCCACAGGTGCTAAAAACATCTCGTTTGATCTGATGGGCGCTCAGGGCGGAAGATCGGGCGGCCTCGGCGGCCGAGTCACCGGCAACCTAACCTCGGTACCCAGCTCGCTCTACATTTATGTTGGTGGCGCGGGAGCCCAGGGCTCTGGAGCAGCCGGTGGTTTTAACGGAGGCGGCAATGCCGGCGGCGGCCGCGGTGACGAAGGCTCCGGCGGTGGGGCAACCGATATCAGATCAACCACCTCTATTAACGACAGGATCGCTGTGGCCGGTGGCGGCGGTGGGTCCGGAGGATTCAGCGGAGGTACCGGTGGAAACGCAGGAGGACTAAACGCATCGGCCGGCACCAGCGGTCAAGGCCAAGGCGGCTCTGGAGCTACCCAGTCATCGGGTGGTAATGGCGGCTACCCAAATGGTGGCAGCTGGGGCAGCACGGGTGACTTTGGCGTCGGCGGTGTTGGCGGTTCAAGTTATGTATCTGGCGGCGGAGGCGGCGGCGGAGGCTTTTACGGAGGTGGCGGTGGCGGTGCCGATATCGACACCTGTTGTTCCAATGCTGGCGGTGGCGGTGGTGGTTCTTCTTGGAGTCACTCGGTTCAAACCAGCAGTGTCTCGCACACCGGTGGCTACCGATCAGGTGCCGGGCTGGCAATTCTTACCTATGCCATGCCGCCATCGGTCACAACTTTTGCGGCTAGCAACACTTTGACTAACGCCACATCGTTAAGCTACAACCTTGTCTTCAACGAAGCAGTAACTGGACTTAGCAATTCCGATTTTGCGATGACCGGTTCAACGGCAACCTGCACAATGGTTTCTATCACTGGAAGTGCAACAACTTATTCGGTGACAGTTTCCGGTTGTGGTGTGGGCACGTTGAAACTTACCCTGCTTTCAAATTCTGTCTCCGGTGCTTTAGCAGGCCCAGCACAAGAAAAAACGGCTGCCGATGTAGTGATTGAAAGAATCGCTCCGCAGGTCACAGTTACGGCGCCAAGTTCACCAAACGCCGCAACCACTCTGCAGTATGCGCTGACTTTCTCTGAGCCGATCACCGGTTTAGCAGCAGCCGACTTTTCTTTGCAGGGCGCCGGTTGTCAGCTTGGCAACATTGCTGGCAGCGAGTCAAACTACTCTTTGCATATTACAAATTGCACCGATACCGCCAGCGCTGAACTTAGCCTGGCTGCAAACTCAGTTTCAGATTTGGCCGGCAATATTGGGCCAGCTGCTCCAACCATTGCCACGGCAGTATTAATTGATAGAACCGCACCGGTTGGTGTTTGGGTTACCCCTGAAAGCACAAGCTATCTGAGCCCGGCATTTGAAATTAATTTCAGTGAGGCGGTAACCGGCATCAGCGCTAGTGATTTCTTGATGATTGGTGCGGCGTCAAACTGCACGGTTTCAGTTACTGAAGCTACCGCTGGCTTGAAATTCTTAGTTGAAACCACCGGTTGCAGTGATGGAACTGTGCAGATGCTGATGAATACCAATTCGTACTCTGATGCATTGGGCAATACCGGGCCGGCAACAGTGCGTGCCTCTGCGGTAACCACCAAGGTTGCGCAACCTGCTCCAACCCCAACGCCAACTCCGGCCCAGATTACCAGCCCGGCGCCTACGGTTTCGGCCGCTCCGCCGGCTGCAGCACCTCCGGCCGAACCACCTGCGACAGCTTCACCGTCGGCACCGGCACCACCTGCCGAACCGGCAGTACCGGTTGATGTTCTAGCGGAATCTGAGGTTTACGAGGAATCAACTTTGGCGCCGTTAGCTTCTACCTACGCGTTCACTCCAAGCCTGCAGGAAGATCTAGAGCCGGTTGCCCAATCGCGACCTTTTGATTCTGAAAATGAACCGCAGATCACGATTCAAAATCCAACTGCGGCAAAACCATTTGTGGTTTCGAATAATCAATGGATAAGTTATGCGGCCATGGCATTTGGAGCGTTGGCAATTTCCTTTGCCGCGGTGGGCACAATAAAAGGAATGCGATTAATGCGCACCAGAAGATTGGTGCGAAAGTTCTCGTGAGAATTTAGCTGAAGATAATGGTGCGTTCGCCGTCAAGCAACACGCGACGCTCGGCGAACCAACGCACTGCCTGGGTGAGGGTCTTTGATTCAACATCTTGACCAATTGAGACCAAACGCTTCTTTGAGTCTGAGTGCTCAACACGAACAACGTTTTGCTCGATGATAGGACCCTCATCTAGGTCTGCGGTTACAAAGTGAGCCGTTGCACCAATTAGCTTCACTCCGCGAGCATGTGCTTGGGCATAAGGGTTGGCACCCTTGAAGCCCGGCAAGAACGAGTGGTGAATGTTAATGATCTTGCCTTCAAATTCCTTGCAGAATTCTTCACTGAGCACCTGCATGTATCGGGCCAACACAATAAGTTCAATGCCCGCGGTCTTGATGTAGGTGCGCAGCATGTTTTCGAAAGCTCGCTTATCGGTGTCACCAGTAATTGGGTGAACCTCAAATGGAATGCCATAGAACTCGGCTAGGCCCTGAAGGTCTGAGTGATTTCCAAATACCGCTGGTAGTTCAACCGGCAACTGACCGGCACGTTGGCGGAACAAAATATCATTTAGGCAGTGGGCGCTCTTCGAGACCAAGACCAGGGTCTTCATCTTGCGGCCAACCTCGTCGAGCTCCCAGGTCATGCCATAGCGCTCGGCAACAGGGGCTATCTGGTTTTCAAAGTGTTCGCGAGGAACCGCCGACTCAATCTGCAGGCGCATGAAGAAGCGGCCGGTGTCGTCTGAGGTGAACTGTGATGACTCGGTGATGTTTCCGTTGGCAGCCACGATTGCCCCAGAAATAGCGTGGACGATTCCAGGCTGATCTTTGCAAACAAGGGTAAGTACCCAGTGGGTATTGGCTGTAGTCATAGGCTCAAGTTTAGGTGAAGCCCTCAAATAGCGGGCTAGCGCTAACTAATCCAGCGGATCTTCACCGCGGCGATTACGGCTGATTGCCTTGATGGCTACGTAGGTGCCCAGGGCAAGGCCCAAAACAATCATGGTGGCCCCAATTAGCACGGGCAGTGGCACGCCAGACATATTCGTAATCCCTTATTTTTAGGCCCAGAATCCGGGCAACCTGTTCATTTTAGCGAAGAAATTTAAAGTATTCCTGCTTTGGCTGGTCTGTTATTTTGACCCCGATGTGGCCGAGTCGGCCAAGACCCGAATGTTAGAATTGGCCTATTCAACGCCATTTATAGGGGTTTCCTCATGTCAAAGCTTCCAAGTACTTTCAACTCGCCACTTAGCGAGACTGACCCAGAGATTAAGGCCGTCTTAGACGCAGAGCTAGACCGCCAGCGCCATACCCTAGAGATGATTGCCTCTGAGAACTTTGTTTCTCGCGGCATTCTAGAAGCGCAGGGCTCAGTGCTCACCAATAAATATGCTGAAGGCTACCCGGGCAAGCGCTACTACGGCGGTTGCGAGGCAGTTGACGTTGCCGAAAACTTGGCTCGCGATCGCGCGAAGGCTTTGTTTGGTGCCGAGCACGCAAACGTACAGCCGCACTCAGGTGCTTCTGCAAACGCTGCGGTTCTGATGGCGCTGGCGAACCCTGGCGACAGAATTCTTGGACTTGAGCTTGCTCACGGTGGTCACCTAACCCACGGCATGCGTTTGAACTTCTCAGGAAAAATGTACGAGGCGCACGCATACGAATTGAACCCTGAAACATTCTTGATTGACATGGATATCGTTCGCGCTCGCGCGCACGAAGTTAAGCCTCAGGTTTTGATTGCCGGTTGGTCTGCCTACACTCGTCACCTAGATTTTGCAGAGTTCCGCAAAATTGCCGACGAGGTTGGCGCAAAGCTTTGGGTTGACATGGCTCACTTCGCGGGTCTGGTTGCAACCGGTCTTTACCCAAACCCGGTTCCTTACGCAGACGTAGTTTCAACAACCGTGCACAAGACACTCGCAGGTCCTCGCTCTGGTCTAATTCTTTGCAAGGAAGAATACGCAAAGAAGATTGACTCAGCGGTGTTCCCAGGTCAGCAGGGTGGCCCACTGATGCACGTTATTGCAGGTAAGGCAGTGGCTTTCAAGGCTGCAATGACCGATGAATTCAAGGATCGCCAGAAGCGCACCCTTGAAGGTGCGGCAATTATTGCAAACCGATTGACTCAAGCAGATGTTGTTGCAAACGGAGTTCAGGTTCTAACCGGCGGAACTGAAGTTCACATGGTTTTGGTTGACCTACGCAATGCACCAATCAACGGTCAAGAAACTGAAGACCTATTGCACGATGTAGGCATAACAGTTAACCGCAACTCAGTGCCTAACGACCCTCGTCCACCAATGGTAACCTCTGGTGTTCGAATTGGCACCCCGGCTCTTGCCACTCGTGGCTTTGCAGCTGAGGAGTTCACCGAGGTAGCCGAGATCATCGCAGGTGTATTGGTGCCAAACCCAGACATCGCAGCTCTTCGTGCCCGCACTCGCAAGCTAACTGAGGCATTCCCGCTATACAGTGGCCTAGAAAACTGGTAATTCAGTTATGACCGCTATTCGCCTGGACGGCCTGGCTACTGCGAAAGCGATTAAGGCTGAACTTGCCGAACGCGTTATTCACCTAAAGCAAAAAGGAATCACGCCTGGCCTCGGCACACTTCTGGTTGGCGACGACCCGGGCTCACACGCATACGTTTCAAGCAAGCACCGTGACAGCGCTGAAATTGGCATGCATTCCATTCGCGTTGACCTTCCGGCTAATGCGTCTGCGGCCGATGTTCGTGCAGCGATTCGTGATTTGAACGATGCCAAAGATGTCACCGGCTACATTGTGCAGTTGCCTTTACCTTTTGGCTTAGACACAAACGCAATGCTAGAGCTGATTGATCCGGCAAAAGATGCCGATGGTCTGCACCCAATTAATCTCGGAAAACTAGTGCTTGGTGTTTCATCTGAAATTGATTCTCCGATACCTTGTACTCCCGCCGGAATTCTTGAACTCTTGAAGCGCTACGAGGTGCCAACCAATGGTGCCGAGGTTGCAATCATTGGTCGAGGTATCACAGTTGGGCGCCCGCTTGGCTTGCTCATGACCCGCAAGGGCATTGATAGCACCGTGACACTTTTACACTCGGCCTCTAAAGATGTTGAGCACGCTGTGAAGCGAGCAGACATTGTTATTGCCGCACTGGGCGTTGCTCACTTTGTGCAACCAGAATGGATCAAGCCTGGAGCCGCAGTACTTGATGTTGGCATTACCCGTGTGGCAGGTGAAGATGGCAAAGCCACTTTGGTTGGTGATGTGCACCCAGGAGTTGCCTCAATTGCAGGTTTCATCTCACCTAACCCAGGTGGGGTTGGCCCAATGACTCGCGCAATGCTTGCTAAAAATGTGGTTGACGCGGCTAGTCGCTAATTCAATAAATTAGAACCTCGAGCGAATTGCCCAGAGGTCTGCAAATACCGGCCTGAATAGCGTGCTCGAAAGATAGCCAACACCGGAAGAACCGCCACTGCCCATCTTGTGCCCAATGGTTCGCTCAACCATTTTCACGTGGCGATAACGCCACTCTTGTAAGCCCTCATCAAGATCAACGAGTGCCTCGCAAATCATCGCGGCTTCTGCGTCGTTTCTGTGCACCTCAAGCAAAACATCTTGCACGCCCTCGTGCTGGGTGTAGCCAACGGTGACATCGCGGTTCATCACTTCATTTGGCATCTTGTGCCCGCGTGATTCAAGATAAATCAACGTGCTGTCCCATAGTGATCGGCGCTGCATGGCCTGTTCAACCCTGGCCCTAGCCGGTGAGCCGGCAATTAGATGCTCGGCCATTCCCATGCCGGTGTGTTTCTCAGCATCGGCCCCTGCTTGATCGCGGCGACCAAGCACAGCCTCAAATTCGCGAAACTGAGCAGATTGAAAACCGCTTGATGATTGCAGGCGTCCGCGGAAGGTGTTGAATTGCAGCGGCGTCATGGTTTCTAGAATGTCTAGCTGACCAACACAGGTTTTCATGATGGTGCGCACTCGGCCCAAAATGGCCAGTGACCTGTGCGAGCTGCCGGCCTCAAGGGTGCGCTGCAACTCGGCCACTTCGTGCAGCATCTGCTTGAACCAAAGTTCGTAGGTCTGATGAATCACAATAAAAAGCATCTCGTCATGCTCGCCATCAGATTCAGGTTGTTGCAGTTCCAGCAACTCATCAACTTTTAGGTAGCTGATGTAGGTGATAGCTTTTTTATCTTGCTCGCCCATGCTTAGGTAACTCTGCTTCCGTTATCTTGAATCTCAAGATACTTTTTGCTCTGCACTAAATCACGCATGCGTGCCAAGCCGTCATAGACCTCTGTGTAACTGGTTGGCAGGGGAGCAATGGCCAAACGAATTGAGTCCGGGGTTCTGTAGTCGGGAATTGTGTTGGTCATTGATCTCATGGCCGCCGCAATCTTCTTTGCATCCGGGTGGCCAACGGTGATGTGACCACCGCGCTTATTGTGATCACGCGGGGTCAACAATGTGAAACCAAGCGGCGCAAGCCATGCATCGTAAAGAGCAAGAATCAGGTCTGTGCCCAGAGCCGCCTTTTGGCTGATTGCACTCATGCCGGCTTCTTCAATCATTTGGTAACTTGCCTGCATTGCGCGAATGCCAATGATTGAGGGGCTGGCAATCTGAAAGCGGCGAATGTGTTCGGCCGGTTCAAAGAACGGACCCATCTCAAACTGCTTATCGTTGGCAAACCAACCCTGAATGGTTGGCAGCACTTGGCTCTGAATAGATTTGCGCACGTAGAGCCAGGCCGGTGAGCCCGGCCCAGAGTTGCCGTACTTATAGGTACAGCCAACAGCTAGGTCAACGCCCCAGTCATCAAATTGCAAATCAATTGCACCGCCGGCGTGCGAGGCGTCCCAAACTACAAGGCCGCCGTGCTTGCGCACTAGATCGGTTATTGCTTTTACATCAGGCCTAGATCCTGAGCGATAGTGAATTACCTGCAGGGTTACCAGAGCAACGTCATCGTTCAAGAACGGCTCAAGAATTTCTGGCGTAATTAATTCGCAATCGGCTTCAACTTCAACCTGACCCGGGCCGCCCATACCGTCGTTGTTGAGCGTGATTAGATTCAGGCCAAGATCTTCGGCGATGCCGGCCAAGATGTAGCGGTCAGTCGGAAAGTTAGAAGAGTCAATGATTACGGTTTTGCGACCGGGTCTTGCCTTTATGGCCGCTCGGCAAAGCTGGTAAAAATTAACCGATGTAGTGTCTTGCACGAGGGTCTGGCCTTCGGCTGCGCCAAGTGTTGCTCGGCCAAGCAGGTTTCCTGCCGCTTGCGACTCGTCAATCCAGTGGGCCCAACCGTCAACCAACTCTTTGCCCCACTCATGGGTTAGAAAATCATTTACTGCCTGCACAGAGGCCAGCGGCATTCTGCCTAGCGAGTTTCCGTCAAGGTAGCAGAGGTCTGGGTCTGAGATCTGGAACGCAGACTTGTACTTAGCCAGCGGGTCTGCGGCATCTAGTGCAAGGGCAGTTTCGCGTGCGGTTGGGTCGCCGTATTCGGCGAGCGACTTCATTGGGCTCATAGATTCAATCTAAGCCAACATTTGACTCCGAGCCAATTCCTTGTATAGAGGTACTGTCTTGACCAGTTGCTTATGGGTGCCAACCCCCAGAATCTTGCCTTTTTCGAGCACGATTATCTGATCGCTATCAATCACCGTAGATAGGCGGTGGGCAATCACAATCAGCGTGCGGTTCTTGGCAACTGAGTCAATGGCCTCGCGCATGAGCTGCTCGTTAATTCCATCAAGCGAAGAGGTTGATTCGTCAAGCAGCAGAATTGGTGGGGCAGCAAGCAAGGTTCGGGCAATCGCCAGTCTCTGGCGCTCACCACCAGAAAGCATGATGCCCTGTTCGCCAACCTCGGCGTCTAATCCACGCTTGTCTCGCTTCAAGACATCGGTTAGGTTCACCTCTTGTAGAACACTCTTTAGTTGTTTATCGGTGGCATCTGGTGCACCAATCAAAAGATTTTCTCTAATGCTGCCGGCTAGCACCGGGGCATCTTGCTCAACGTAGCCAATCTGCGAACGCAGCGCCTCTCTGGTAATTGAGGTGACCGGCTGACCATCTAGAAGAATTTGGCCAGAGGTTGGTTCGTAAAATCTTTCAATCAAAGAGAAGGTGGTTGATTTTCCGGAACCTGAAGGACCAACAATTGCAACGCGGGTTCCGCGCTCAATTGCAAAGCTCACTTTGTCTAACACTTCGCGAGCTTCAACCGGCTTTCCATCTTCAGCTGGTTGCCCGGCGTAAGCAAAAGAAACTTTCTTGAATTCAATCGCGGTTGAGTTAACTGCCTTGCGCCTTGGTGTTTCGCTTCGCTCTTTATCTGTGTCTTCAAGCGGCACGTTCAAAACTTCTTGAATTCTTGCCAACGCACCAAGACCGGTTTGCACCGAGGTATACGCGCCGAAGGCCTGACCAACTGGGCGAATCATTAGGAACATCAAAAGAATGAAGGTAACCAGGCTGGCTACCGGAGTATCTCCATTGGCAACACGGTAGCCACCAACACCAAGCACCGCAATAAAAGCACCGTTTGCGGCAAGACCACCCAGCGGGGTGACGCTGGCGTTAATGCCGGCAATTTTCACACCTTGCTTATATGCCTCTTTGGCATCTTCAATAATCATTTCGCTTTCGCGAGTTTCGGCACCGGCTGCGCGAATGGTGCGCACCGCAGAAAGTGCGCGCTCCACAGAGGCAGACATATCGCCAACTCGCTCCTGCGCCTTGGTGGTGGCCGAACGAATGCGGCGGGCAGAGGTGCCAATTGCCGCCACCGCAATTGCAATCATCAGCAGTGTGATGCCAAGCAAAATTGGATCGATGATAGCCATGGCAATAACCGAACCAACAAAAATCAACACGCCGCCGGCGGCATCGACCAGACCCTGGGTAAGCACCGCGCGAAGCAGTGTGGTGTCTGAGCTAACTCTTGATACCAGGTCACCGGTTCTACGCAGGTCATACTCAGGAATCGGCAGTCTAAGCAGGCGAGTAGCCAACTGGCCTCTGGCCGAGAAAACCACGCCTTCGCCGGCCTTGGCCAAGACGTAGTAGAGGAACCCGCTGGCAACTGCGCTGCCAAGCACCACCGCAACCAAAATAACCACGAGGTAGCCAAGGTCTTTGCCCTCTTGCACTGCGGTGATTACCTGGCCAACAACCAGCGGCTGGGCCAAGCTAACGGCGGCGCCAATCACAGACAAGATAACCGCAACGATGAGTGCACCCTTGTGCTCGGCAAGGTATGGCCAAAGCTGACTGAACTTTGCCTTTGGTGCATTTTTATCAAACGCAGGTCTACCCGCTGCGCGGCCGCGGCCGCCACCAATCATGCTCATCTTGTTCTAAACCTTTTCTACTAGGTGGGGATTCCCAAGAATGGCCTCGTTTAACAGGTAGTTGATCTCCTGAAACGAAAGCGCCTCGGTATAAGCGGTGTTCTTATAAAACCTTGAAAAATCAACCGTTTGCAATGCGGCTAGGGCCTTTGGGTGGTGCAACTTCAAAAACATTCGAGTGGAGTTTGGTTTGCGATCAAATTCGGTCAATACCTTGCCGCAACCAAAGCCAAATATGGTTAGCGCTACATCTGCATTTGTCGAATCTGTTTTTTCAATCAGGCCCTGATCTGAAACTAGGTATTTGGGCCGGGGTAATTCTTTTCGCTGCCAGATTTGAAAGCAGGTTGCCAACGAACTGCGCTTTGATAGCTTCACGCCAAGGTCGTCTTCGTAGTCAATGTTGATGTCGTGATCGGCAACTAGGTGAAATCTTTGATCTAGACGATTAATTACAGACCACTTGCGCCAAGACCTTGGCACAATAAAGCAAATGAATTCGCTGTGATTGGCTGCCTTATTGAAAAAAGGAATTGAGAGCGAATTGTTTCTGCCAAATGGCGGATTAGAAATAGTCACCGCATTCTTCGCAGCAATTTTTGCCTCTAAGAAGTTTCCTTTGGCCACCTTGTGGTGCTTTGGTTCTATGTCAAAAGACAAAAAGTCATTCACGCCAATCTTTTTGGCCGCATTAATAAATGAGCCGGTGCCTCCAGCCGGTTCAAGAACCGTTCTTGAGCTTAAATCCGGGACCAATTGCAACACCTCGCCAAGCAGGCGCTCGGCCAAATCTGCGGGGGTGTAGTACTGCTCTTTGCCGGTGACCCTGGTGTTGCCAAGTTTCTTTGGCGCACCCGTTGAAGGGGCTTTGGTCTTAGGCATATATCTAACCTAGCAAGGTCCTAGATAGCTCAAAACCTAGTGTTGAATGGAAGAACTATGACTTCAGACATGATTATTGCCAAGGACCTAAAGAAGGTTTACGGAGATTTCGTTGCGGTAGACGGCATCAACTTCACCGTGAAGCAGGGGGAGTCATTTGGCCTGCTTGGCCCCAACGGCGCGGGCAAATCAACCACCATGAAGATGATTTCATCGGTTTCTAAGCGCTCATCTGGCGAGCTGACCATTCTTGGCAAAGACCCCGATAAATTCGGCCCGGAGATTCGCGCCCACCTTGGCGTGGTGCCGCAAAAAGACATGCTGGATCGCGAGCTCAAGACCTGGGAGAACCTTTATACCTACGGCCGCTTCTTTGGCCTCAGCCGCAAGTTCTTGAAGCCCAAGGTTGAGGAGTTGCTGGCTTTTGCGCAGCTAGAAGAAAAGCGCAACGACAAGGTTGAAGAACTCTCTGGTGGTATGCAGCGCCGATTAGCGATTGCCCGCGGTTTGGTAAACGAGCCAGAGATGCTGCTGCTTGACGAACCAACCACCGGGCTTGATCCGCAGGCCAGGCACATACTCTGGGATCGCCTGTTTCGCCTAAAGGAACAGGGCGTGACCTTGGTCATCACCACGCACTACATGGATGAAGCCGAACAGCTTTGTGATCGCTTGATTGTGATGGACAAGGGCAAGATCATGGCCGAGGGTTCTCCGGCAGAGCTCATCAAAAAGTACTCCAGCAAAGAGGTGGTTGAAGTTAGATTCGGCACCGATAAAAATGCTCAGTTTGCCGATCAGCTTAAGAAACTTGCCGACCGCATTGAGGTGCTGCCGGATCGTATTTTGGTTTACACCTCGCACGGTGAACAAACCCTTGAGAAGATCTCGGCTCAGGGCATGAACCCGGTAACTTCTTTGGTTCGCCGAAGCTCTCTTGAAGATGTGTTCCTGCGTCTAACCGGCAGAACCCTCGTTGACTAATGACTGATCTCAAGTTCAAACCCGGCAAAGCGGTAGATTCCGTGCGGGCAATGCGCCGAGGAGCCTGGGCGGTTGCCGAGTATCGGTTGTTCTCAATGAGCAAGTGGATGGGCTCGATGATTTCATTTGGCCTTGGCAATCCAATTATTTATTTGGTCTCTATTGGTTTGGGCATTGGTGCGCTGGTTGACGCAAACACCGGCGGCCAGGGGATAGATGGTGTTAGCTACATTGAGTTTGTGGCGCCGGCACTGCTTGCAACTGCGGCCATCAACGCCCTGCAAGATGAGGTCACGTTTCCTACCATGCAGGGCTTTGTCTGGGACAAAATGTTTTTTGCCATGAACAACACCCCAATCACCGCAAGGCAAATTGCCAACGGCATCATGACCACCGCCACCATCCGCGGAATCTTTACCGTGATCTTATATGAAGCAGTTCTGCTTGTCTTTGGTGCAATTCCGCTAAGCAGTGCCTTGCCTTTATTTTTAACATCGATATTTGCAGCCCTTGCCTTTGGTGCAGCCATGCTTGCTGTGACCGTGCGAATTGAAAATGACACAACCTTGTTTGCAATCATTGGTCGTTTCGTGATTGCGCCAATGTTTCTTTTTTCAGGAACCTTCTACCCGCTAGATCAGATGCCAATTTATTTGCAGTGGATTGGCTGGATCTCGCCGATGTGGCACAGCACTCAACTGGGCAGGTTCCTGAGCTACGGCATGCCGCTTGAACTTTGGCAACTGGCCATGCACGCAATATTCTTAGCAACCGTCTTTGTGATTGGAATGTTGTTTGCCTACCCAAAGTTTGAAAGCCGGTTGCAAAAGTGAGTTTGGTAAACGCAGCGGTATCAAGTGCGGTAACCATCGCCGAGAAACGTCGAGGCCGCCTCGGCCAGGCAATTTATGCCGGTAGGCCGCAGCGAGTAATCGAGCGAAGCTTTTTTGCCCTCAAGTCTTCAACATGGCTTGGAGTGGTTTCGGGTTTCGTGGAGCCGGTTTTTTATTTGCTGGCTTTTGGTTTGGGTGTTGGCCAGATCATTGGCAACATGACAGACGGTGCTGGTAACCCGGTTAGCTACACCGCCTACATTGCCCCGGCGCTGCTGGCCACCTCGGCTATGAACGGCGCTATTTACGATTCAACCTGGAACGTGTATTTCAAAATGCACTTTGCCAAGCTCTACCAGACCATGCTGCACACCTCGCTTGGCTCGCTAGATGTTGCCATGGGCGAGATTGGTTGGGCGCTGCTTCGAGGCGCGATTTATGCGATTGGGTTCATGGCCGTGGTCACCCCAATGGGTGTGGTCACCAGTTGGTATGGCTTGCTGGCAATACCTGCCGCAACACTGATTGCCTTTGGTTTTGCCTCGGTTGGTATGGCAGTGACCTCATACCTCAAGAGCCTTCAGCAAATGAATTGGGTGAACTTCTTTTTGTTGCCAATGTTTATGTTCTCGGGAACGTTCTTTCCGATCAGTCTCTACCCGGAACCAATTCAATACGTGGTTATGGCTTTGCCGCTTTGGCAGGGTGTAGAGATGATTCGCGGGCTGATGCTCGGCATCATTGATGGCGCGCTGTTTGTGCACATCGCATACTTCTTGTTAATGACAATCGCCGGGTTGATTTTCACAACCCGGCGACTCACAGCTTTATTTATGCGTTAGATCTCTACCAGAAGACTGCCAAAATTACGTTTAGTAGGGTCAGTCCACCAATAAGAGCAAGGGTGCTTGATTTCACGGTTTGCTTCTTGCGGTTCAACATAACGAAGACCACAATCAGTGTGACCACGATTGACTTAACGGCTATCTTGATGTTGTCGAGTTCTGCAGCATTTGCATCAAGTGCTGACATCCACTCGCGCAGGCCAACTAGCAGCAGGCCTGTAATCAACATGGTCCAAGCGCCGTGAATCATTGCAGGAATGATTTTTGCGGTGCCAGGCTTAAGGGCTTTAATCTGAACTAGAAATCCGCCGAGTAGTGAAGCTAGTCCAATAAAGTGCAGAACCAGCATTGTGTCCTTTAAGAGGGTTGCAGTTGTAATCATATTTAGAGTCTAGCCATCAGCACTGCAGCCTCTACGGCTTCGGCACCCTTGTCTTCTTTTGAGTTTGCAAGGCCCGCGCGATCTAGCGCCTGCTGAGCATCATCTACGGTCAACAAACCAAAACCAATCGGCACACCGGAATCAAGCTGCACTCGGGTAAGGCCATCAGTTGCCGAGGCGCAGACATATTCAAAGTGCGGGGTCTCGCCCTGAATCACAACGCCAAGCGCAATGACCACTTCGGCGCCAGCATCAATAGCCTTTTGTGCTCCTAGTGGCAGTTCAAATGCGCCCGGTACTCGCCAGATTTCATAGGTGTCGTTGCCGGCCTTTTGCAAAGCGCGCTCGGCACCGGCTAGCAGGGCATCGGTTATTTCTGTGTGCCAACTGGTGACCACGATTGCCACCTGCAAACCTGCAGCGTCAATCTCAATCTTTGGTGCTCCCGCTCCGCTCATTTACTTTCCCTCCGGAATCATGTGACCCATGCGGGCACGCTTGGTTTCTAGGTACTGTTCGTTTTGCTGAGCTGCGCCAACAATCACGGGCACATAAGAGTTCACCTTTATACCGGCTTCATTTAGGAACGAGCTCTTGGCAGGGTTGTTGGTCATTAGGCGAACGCTCTCAACGCCCAGGTCTCGCAAAATAGAAACGGCCGCACCGTATTCGCGAGCCTCGCTTGGCAAGCCAAGTGCAAGGTTCGCATCTACTGTGTCGTAGCCCTTGTCTTGCAGCGCATAAGCCTTTAGTTTGTTCAGCAGGCCAATGCCGCGACCTTCTTGACCGCGCAGGTAAATAACGATGCCACCCTTTGGGTCGTTGGCAATCTGGTCAAGCGCAAACTCCAGCTGCGGTCCACACTCACACTTCAGCGAACCAAATGCCTCACCGGTGATGCACTCCGAGTGCATGCGAATCAGCACATCTTCGCCGGTTGGGTTTCCGGCAATGATTGCCACGTGATCTGCGGTGGTGCGTACGTCGTAGTAACCACGCACTCTGAAGTCACCGTGTGTGGTTGGAAGTTTTGCCTCAGCTTCAAAGCGAATGCGGTCGTTAACGGTTTCTGCTGCAAACTCAACGGAGTCAAGTCGCATTGAAACAATTTGATCAATGGTGATTACCGGCAGTCCAAATTTCTCACCAATTGCGAAGGCATCTGCCAAGCGAGTCATTGAGCCGTCGTCATTTGTCATCTCACCAATAACACCAACCGGGGCTAGGCCGGCAAGCTTTAGCAAGTCAACGGTTGCCTCGGTGTGGCCGCGGCGATCAAGCACACCGTTTTGGTGCGCACGCAGCGGAATCACGTGACCTGGGCGAATGATTGAATCAAGGGTGCTATCGCTATCGGCCAACACTCTAAAGGTGGTGGCGCGGTCCTCAGCTGAGATACCGGTGGTCACCCCCTCGGCAGCGTCAACAGAGATGGTGTACTGAGTCTTGAACGGGTCTTGGTTGGTTGTTGCCATAAGGTTTAGGTTCAGGTGATTGGCACGCTGCTCTGTCATTGGGGCACAAAGGTAACCGGAGGTGTATCTGATCATCCAGCCAATCCACTCGGCACTCGCGTACTGAGCGGCCATAACTGCGTCAACCTCGTTCTCGCGATTCTCATCGTCGGCAACCAGTACCGGCTTTCCTTCGCGCAGTGCGGCCAGTGCCGCCTCGATGCTTGATAGTTGCATTAGTTGTTCCTCGCTTCAATTAGGCGCTCAATATGTTTTGCCATTACATCAACTTCTACGTTCACTTTGCTGCCCGGCTTCTTTGAACCAAGAGTGGTAAGCGATAGGGTCTCTGGAATCAGGCTTAGGCCTACCCAGTCATCACCCAGTTCATTTACGGTCAGTGATATTCCGTCAAGGGTGATTGATCCTTTTAGAACCACGTACTTCATTAGCTCTTTTGGCACCGAGATTCGTACCCATTCCCAGTTCTCACTTGGCTCGCGCGAGATTACCTCGCCCACGCCATCAACGTGACCCAGCACCACGTGGCCGCCGAAACGGGTAGCCGCGGTCATGGCACGCTCAAGGTTTACCGGGTCGCCAACTTTGATGCCGTCAAGGCTGGTTAGCTTTAGGGTTTCTTGCATCACGTCTGCCGTGAATGAAGTTGCATCGTGTTCCACTGCGGTTAGGCAGGCGCCGCTAACAGAGATTGAGTCGCCGCGATTTACATCAGAAACCACAAGCGGCCCCTCGATAGTCAATCTAATTGCGTCTGGCAAAACCTCTATGGCTTTGACCTTGCCTAGTTCTTCTACGATTCCAGTGAACATTAGTTCTCCTTAGTTACAGCGCGAATCAAAATATCCGCGCCAAGCTTTTTGGCTTCAATAAATTCCAGGCCCAATGCCTGATCAATGCTGGCGACCTCAATGTCGCGAATTGCTGTTGCCGGTCCGCCAATTAACTTTGGCGCAACGTAAATCAAAAATTCATCGGCATAACCCAAGCTAATTAGCGATGACTCAAGCTCAGCCCCGCCCTCAACAAATACCTGGCGAATGCCGCGCTCAAATAGCTTTTCCAAAACCTCAGTTAGGTTGCGAGTCTTGAACTGAATGGTTTCGGCATCGGTGTTGAAAACTCGTGAAGACTGCTCAATCTCACGCTCGCCAATAATTACCCTGAGCGGCTGATTCTCGTAAAGTGAGCCATCTGGCTTTCGAGCGGTAAGTTCCGGGTTATCAAGCGCAACGGTGTTGGTGCCAACCAAAATTGCCTGAGAAGCGCTGCGACGTGCATGCACGTCTTCGCGAGCTTCGGCTCCGGTGATCCACTTGCTGGTGCCATCGGCTGCTGCGGTTCGGCCATCAACACTGGCCGCCCACTTGATAACTACATAGGGGCGCTTTTTGAACTTGTTGGTAAACCACGGAGCAATAAGTTGCACGCACTCGTCACGCAGCACATCGCTTACTACCTCAACGCCAGCTTCCTCAAGAGTGAATCGGCCGCCACCTTCAGTCTTACCCGGGTCGTAAGTGCCAAAGACAACCTTTTTTACTCCGGCTGCAATCAGCGCCTGAGAGCAGGGGCCGGTTTTGCCGGTGTGGTTGCAAGGCTCAAGCGTCACAACTGCGGTCAAGTCCGTTGCGGTCAAATTCTTGGCAGCCAGATTATTTAGCGCATCAATTTCAGCGTGCGGTGTGCCGGCACCCTTGTGCCAACCCTCGGCGATTACCTCGCCGGCATCGTTGATAAGTACCGCACCTACCTGGGGGTTCTCACCAAAGATAGGCGAGTTACCCGCGAGTGCGAGCGCGCGACTCATGGCCGCGACAAATTTGTTGTCGTTCATGTTT
>JAHEGM010000036.1 GCA_024645105.1 Rhodoluna sp. | reverse complement strand
GCGGCGCCGGCGACAACGCCTAGGTCGTGAGTGATCAAAATCACTGCCATCTTGAATTGCTTTTGCAAATCAGAAATCAATTTCAAAATCTGCGCCTGCACAGTTACGTCCAGCGCTGTGGTTGGTTCGTCGGCAATCAACACCGATGGGTTGTTCATCAACGCCATTGCAATCATTACGCGCTGACGCATACCACCTGAGAACTGGTGAGGATATGCGCGAAGTCTCTCTTCGGCATCGGCCACGCCAACCAAAGTTAGGAGTTCTATCGCACGCTCTTGACTAACTGTTTTTTCAACTTTGTTGTGCGCCTGGTGCGCCTCAATAAGCTGATCTCCGATTGAGTAGAAAGGGTGCAGAGCCGACATTGGATCTTGAAAAATCATGGCGATGTCTTTGCCGCGAATCTTTCGGATCACATCAGGCTCCATGCCGATTAGATCTACCGGTCCGTTATCGGTTTCCAAAATTACAGAACCGGTGATTTTAGTTTTACCTTTAGGAAGCAAGCCCATGTAGGCCAGGTTGCTTACCGATTTACCTGAACCCGACTCACCAACAATTGCCAGGGTCTCCCCTTGCTCGACATCAAATGATATGCCGTCAACGGCTTTTACTACGCCGTCGGGGGTTGTGAATTCAACGCGCAGATCGCGAACAGATAGCAGACTCATTAGACCCTCACTCTTGGATCGATGAAGGCATAAACCAGATCTAGAACCAGGTTCATCATCACAACAATGGTGGCCGCCAACAGCGTGGTTGCCACGATGATCGGCAGGTCGTAGTCAAGTACCGCTCCAAGAGACAAACGGCCAAGACCTGGCAGGTTAAATACCGCTTCAGTCAAAATCGCGCCACCCATAAGGCCCGCAAAGTCCAGGCCGGCCATGGTTGCGATTGGTGCAAGTGCTGCGCGCAGGGTGTGCTTGCCAAGAATTACTCCCTCGCTTAGGCCCTTGGCACGTGCGGTGCGAATGTAATCCTCTGTGGAAGTCTCAATGACCTGACTTCTAACAAACCTGGTGTACAAAGCTGCGTAGGCAAAAGCCAAAGTTATCCAAGGCAAAATCATGGTGTTCAACCAACCTGGGAAATCCTCAAATGGAGATAAGTATCCGCCGGCTGGGAATGGCAGCAGGTGCCACTTGATCACAACGAAGATGATTAGCATCAAACCGGTTAGGAAAGTTGGAAGCGAAGTTCCAATCAAAACAAAAATTGTGCTTACGGTATCAAGCACGCGGCCGCGGAAACGAGCCGATAGTACGCCAAGCCCTATTCCTAGAATCAGCCACAAAACTAAGGCGCCAATGGCAAGAGCCAAAGTCACAGGCAGTGCCTCACCGATCAAGTCGGTCACGCAGGCATGCTGCTGGAATGAGTAGCCAAATGATGGCGCGGCACAGTGAATGGCGGCGGCGCCTTCACCGTAATTGCGACCCGCAAATAGCCCAACTAGAAAGACCCAGTACTGCTCGTAGAAAGGCTTGTCGTATCCAAGTCGAATACGGTTGGCCTCGATGATGCCTGGGTCATTACAGTTCTTGCCGCAAGTTAGGCTCGCAGGATCAAAAGGCAAGAAAGCAAAAATAAGATAAACGGCAAAGCTAACCGCAAGAAGAATCAAGAAGGTGACTGCAAGTCTGCGCGAGACGTAAGCAAGTAGACCAGACATGAATTCCTTTCTATTGGTTAGTTATTGATGACCTGCTGTGGTGATGGAGGTTGCCCTCCAACACCACAGGTCAGTCAGATTTTGTTACTTGATGTAGATGTCACCGAATGATGGTGCACCCTGTGGCTCCCAGAAGAACACACCGCCAAGGCCTGAGCCCCAGATTTCTTGTGTCTTTGAGAATGTGCCAGGGATAACCCACATCTGGTCCATTACGTACTGGTTCAGTGCAGCCCACTGCTCACCCTGCTTCTTGCGGTCAGGTTCAACCAAAGCAGCGTTTGAAAGCTTCTCGAACTCTGCGTAGGCAGGGTCGTCGGCGTTCTGAGTCAAGTTGAAACCACCTGCGGTGGTGAACAACTCAGGGATAACAGTTGAGGCGTTTGCCCAGTCTGGTGCCCAACCTGCAGCTGAAAGATCGTTCTGCTTGGTTGGGTCCATTACTACTGAGTAGTAAGAACCGGCTTCGATGAAGTTGAACTTGATTACCATTCCAGCCTGAGCCAATGAGTCAATCCAGATGGCAGCTGCCTTCTTGTTTGTCTCTGAGTCGGCAATGTCGTAAACAATTCCGCGGTTCTTGTCAGTCACACGGGCGTGCAGGTCAGGACACTCGGTCTTTGCCTGCTCCATTAGAGCCTTGGCCTTCTCGATGTTTGGAGAAGTGCCAATGTCTTCGTATCCAGTGGTCTTCTTGTAGTCAAGACCCATAAGAGGCTTGATTACACCATCTGCTGGGTCACCGTTGAACGCCTGACCACCAGCAAGAGTGATCAAACCGTTGAAGTCCTTGGCGTAGTAGATTGCCTGGCGAACTGGCAGACAGTTCAACTTCTTTACGTTCACGAACGCAAAACGTACGTATGGGTCGTAAACGTTGATTGCACGGCCTTCCCACTCAGGAAGCACGCTGCCGTCATCAGCAAACACGGTTGGCAAGTTGGTTGGCAACAGTGCGTCTAGTGACATTGCGTTTGGATCTGAGTTGGTTAGGAACAGCTGGTCACGAACTTCTTCAGCAACACCAAACTTGACAACAATCTTGTCTGGGTTTGCACGAGTTGCGCGAAGTGGGTCTGAGTCCTTGTTCCAGTTTTCGTTGCGAACTAGAACCATTGAATCTTTAGCCTTGTAAGACTCGATCTTGTATGGTCCTGAAGAAACTGGGTTTAGGTCGTACTGGTCACCGTTGTCAGCAGCCTTAGGAACTGGGCCGAATGACAAGTAGGTGGTGGTGTAGTTGAAGTCACCAACAGCACGCTTCAAGTTGAAGGTAATGGTCTTGTTGTCGTTTGAACAAACGATTGCCTTGTCGAAAGCAGCAGTGTCGTTGCCCTCGGTAGCGTAAGGACCCTTGTAGACAGAAGTGCCGTCTTCAGCTGATGGGATGTCCAGCATTGAAATTGCATAGCCAGGACCGTCAGTGATTACGTCAGTTGCGAATGTGCGAGACACACCGTACTTGATGTCTTCACAGGTGATTGGGGTTCCATCTTCAAATGAAACGCCGTCACGCAAAGTGAATTCCCAGGTCTTGTTGTCGTTTGAAGCGGTACCGGTGTCGGTAGCCAAGTCAGGAACAACAGCTGAACCCGCCGCGCCTTCAGCGCGGTCGTATGCGGTTAGGGTGCGGTGCATGTATGAACCAAACCATGCGATGTCGCGACCGGTGTAGTTACGCTGTGGGTCAGCGTGTGTCCATGCGTCCTGGAATGTCACATAGGTAAGAGTTCCACCCACGTTTGCTCCGGCTGCACAGCCAGTTAGTCCTGCGGTAGCAAGTGCTGCTACGGCAAGGGTTGCCAAAGTAGTCTTTAGCGTCTTGGTGCCTTTCAACATTTCCCCCTCCTTTAGAGTTCTTTGTCGGTGTTTTGTTTTTTACCTCGAAAGGAGGTAAGTCTAGTTTTCGCTCTTAGGGTCAAGAGCATCTCTCAATGCATCGCCGAGCAGGTTGAACACCAGCACGACAAGAATTAAAGAAAGTGACGGGATAAAGAAGTATGTAGGTTCATTGATGATGAACTTGGTTGAGTCTGCGATCATCAGACCCCAGGTTGGTGTTGGTGGCTGAACACCAATGCCTAGGTATGAGAACACAGCTTCGGCGGTTAGATAACCCGGAAGAGTCAAAGACATGTAAACAATTACCGGAGTCCACACGTTTGGCAGAATTTCCTTGAAGATAATTCGGCTGTTTGAGGCTCCCAGTGCACGTGCGGATAGCACAAAATCACGCTCTCTAAGTGAGAGAACCTGCGAACGAATAATTCGTGAAAGGTATGGCCAACCAAAAATGGCCAAAATCAAAATTAGGTAAAGAATACGAGCGTCGTTGTCGCGAGCGATTCCTGACATTTCGATGCGCTGCACCATTGGTGCGCTAAGAGCAAGAATCATAAAGAATGACGGGAAAGCCAAAAGGAAGTCGGTGAAGCGGCCAATAACACCGTCTACACGACCACGGAAATATCCGGCAATCATGCCCAGCAACATTCCCATTCCAACGCTGGCAAGTGTTGCCATGAGCGCAATCAAAAATGAGATTCGAGCTCCGTATAGAAGTCTCGCCAAAACGTCGTAACCAATTCCAGGCACAACTCCAAATGGGTGCTCTGGGCTGATGCCGCCCCAATCTCCGATGACTTGACCGCGGCTATCGATGGCTGATTCATCACGAATGTCTGGAGAAATGCCAAGCAAGGCACAGACCTGAGGAGCAAAAACTACAGCACCAATAATGATGCTCACAGCTACAAGCGATGGAATGGCTACTCTGTTGCTCTTAAACCGGCGCCATGCCAATTGACGCGGACTACGACCCGCGCTGGTTTTTATAGCTTCTTTGCTGAACACCGAATCACTCTAAGTGATTAGAAAAGATTTTTTCTTTAGATTCGCGAAAATTATCCATAACGAAACAATCAAGCCCGATGAGTTTATGCTCGGAGTATGGATCAAAAAGCACTCCTTATATACGACGGGGATTGCGCGTTCTGTAAAAATAGCCTGCAGTGGGCTATTGACCACTTGAAGCAGATGCCCAACTACGTGGCATTTCAAAAAGTAGACCTGACCGAATATCGGTTAACCAAAACAGATGTTGAAACTCAGGTTTGGCTCCTGGTTGGAACTAAACACTTTGGCGGCCACCAAGCCGTGGCCTGGTTATTCAAGAGCCAAACTTCACCATTTTGGCGACTAATCGGCACGATTATTGATCTTTTTGGCCCAATATCGGCCCTGGTTTATCGCTGGGTGGCCAAAAACAGGCATCGTTTGCCCGGCGGCACAAAGGAATGCTCAATTGAAGATCGCCCGTAAACCGCTTCTAATCGAGATTTGCATAGTTTTTGCCCTCAGTTTGGGTGCCTCGGCCGTGTATTCGGTGGTTTCGCTGATATCCAAGTTGTTAGCCCCAGCTGGGCTGGCCGGCCAGGTCACCAAAATAAACACCCCAATGGCCCGTGCTGAATGGCTGGATCTGACCTACCAGCTGCTTGCCGTGGCCTTTGGCCTGGCCCCCGTGGCCTTGGCCCTGTATTTGTTATGGCAAACCAACCAAAACCCCTTCAAACTGCTGGGTTTAAGCCTGAAAAAGCCAAGTTTTTGGATCCCAAGGGGGCTTTTGCTCGCCGCAGGTATCGGGGTTCCCGGATTAACCCTCTATATAGGTGCGCGAATTTTGGGGCTGTCTTCAAAGATTGTGCCGGCCGAGTTGCCCGATTATTGGTGGACGGTGCCGATTCTGCTCTTGGCCGCGGTAAAAGCTGCATTGGTTGAAGAGGTGCTGGTAGTTGGCTACCTATTCAATCGCCTAGAAAAGCTGGGTTTGGGGCAAAACGCAATCATCGCCATAAGCGCAGCGATTCGCGGCAGCTATCACCTCTATCAAGGCTTTGCCGGTTTTATAGGCAACTTTGCTATGGGCTTGGTATTTGGTTGGCTCTACAAAAAGTGGGGCCGGGTCATGCCGCTGGTCTTTGCTCACTTCTTATTAGATGTGGTTTCTTTTGTCGGCTATGCGCTGGTTGGCAAGAGCCTCCCGCTTCCCTAGTCGATTAGAAGGTAGATTTACCGTGTTGGTCAAAAGCCAACAGATTTTGCTTTCTGCAGGGGAAGTTGGTGAAAATCCAGCGCTGACCCGCAACCGTGATCGAATTTTCGAAAGTCGGAATGCCTGCAGATACCGCAAATGACTCCAGTTATAACCGTCGAGGTCTACGGTCGGAGTCGAATTGGCGCACGCCTTTTCGCCTTCGCACTCAGATCGCTCAATGCGAAAGGCTCCAAATGTTTGGACCAAAATCTGGGTTGCGCAAAACAGCAGCAATCATCAGTTTCACTACTGCCCTAACGTTGACTACTACTTTGTCAGTTACGGCAGCTACCCCATACTCGAGCACCGTCAATTTTCTGGCTAAGTCCATGGTTGATGGCAAGGCCTTAGACGGCGTGCCAACAGGCTCACCAGAGTATGGGTTCACCCTTGAGGCAATGCTCCAACTCAAAGCCGGAGGAAGAACTTTCGTTCAGCAATTACCGGCCATAAACTTCATGCTCGCAACGCGTACTCAGCCAATTGGTTCTTCGTCAAAGGGTTACCTCTTCAATAAAGATGCGGCCAAGAGCCCAAAAGTTGGCAGAATCGGAAAGTTTCTTTTCACAAGCGAAGCCTTGGATGTTTCAAACAATGCCATTCGCTACGAAATCTTCAAAAAGTTAGCAGCCAAGATAAACAGTAAGACCGGTGAAATTTCAGGAACAGAAGCTGGCGTCATTGATTATGCGTGGGTGGCACTTGGCTTAAATTCTTACCAAGAATATACGCTTGCTAATCGCGTCATTCAAAAAATGCTTACCATGCAAAACACCGATGGCGGATTTGGCGAAACTGACCTAATGACGTCAACTCCAGATGCTACTGGTTTGGCGCTGCAGGCAATAAATTACAGAAAAACCTTTGGCTCCGATTCCGAAGATAAAAAACGCATCGCCGCCGAAAAGAAAGCTGTTGCCTATTTGCTTGCAACCGATATCGAAGACAATCACTGGAACGCCTACGGCGGGCCCTCAGTAAACTCAACCGCTTACGCGCTGATGGGCTTGAAAGCAGCTGGCAAGAAAGCGTCGTCGCTGGCGGCGCACACCGAGTGGCTAAAGAATCAACTTGCGCCCAAGGGTGGGTTCATGACCGATTGGTCTAACGGCGTAGGTGATGTGTTCGCAACCGCACAAGCCTTGGTGCCCCTGCTTGGTAAAAGCTACCTAGACCTCTTGCCCTAAATGAAATCCATCCCGCTTAGGGCAGTTCTTTTTGCCCTGATTGGTTTAGTTGCACTTGGCTCCGTAGTCTCACTCAAGCCAAATACGTCAGAGTCAACTGACACGAAAGTCACTGATGGCGCCTGCACGAATTCAGGCATCACCTTGGTTGTGGATTTTGGGAAAGCTGCTCAAAAGCCTTTGGTCAAATGTGTTCGGCAATTTTCTGGCACCGGCTGGCAACTCTTTGGGGCTTCTTCAATTGAGGTTGCGGGCACCGCGGAATACCCAGAATCTTTTGTCTGCAGAATTGCAGGATTTCCTTCTAACGAAGATGAGGACTGCCTTGGCACACCATCATTCGTGTCGGGAACGTGGGTCTATTTCCAATCAAGTGTGAAAAATAAATCTCAGGGCTGGTTGCGCAGCGCAGAGGGCTCGGCAAGTCGCAAACCGCAATGCGGAGACTATGAAGGTTGGCGTTTCGTGATTGGGCAATCAAACCAAGATCAATTGCCGAGCTATGAAGCTAAGCCGTTTCAATGCAAGTAGTAACTATGAAACAAAGAATTGAGTCCTTTCACCCACTAACTTGGTGGCTGTTAGGTATTTCGCTTTCACTTTCTAGCACCGTGTCAGCTAGCCCAGTTATTCCAGCTGCTGTATGTGTGCTGGCGATTTTAGTAATGGCAGTTGCTAATAGATTCGGCGTCAAGGGGAATCTGGCACTTAGCTTTTATTTACTGCTGGCCGTGGGTGTGATTATTAGCCGATTAGTTTTCAAGGTTGTTTTCAATGTGCATAACTCAAGTGAGCCAACGCTGCTGGCTTTACCCATATTTGAGTTCAACTTAGGGTTTGGTGATCCCGTAACAATTCTGGGAAATGTCTCAGCGACAACCCTGCTTTCGGCAACACTTGACGGAACGCGTCTTGCTGCAATAATTCTGGGAATTGCACTTGCTGTCACACTTGCCGAGCCGAAAAAACTGCTTCGCTCTACCCCAGCCGCACTCTTCGAAATCGGAGCTGCTGTTTCTATGGCAATCAATCTTGTGCCTCAACTTATAAAAAGCTACAAGAGAGTAAAGCAGGCACAGAAACTTCGCGGCATTACTGGAAGAGTAAGTGCCTTTGCC
>JAHEGM010000027.1 GCA_024645105.1 Rhodoluna sp. | reverse complement strand
TCGTTAAGACTTTCGAAGAAGTATTCGAAGTTACTGCTGCTGCACCTGTTGCAGTTGCTGCAGCACCTGCTGCTGGCGGCGCTGCTGCTGCTGAAGAGAAGGACTCATTCGATGTAGTTCTAGAATCAGCTGGCGACCAGAAGATCGCAGTTATCAAGGAAGTACGCGCATTGACCAACCTTGGTCTAGGCGAGGCAAAGGCTCTTGTTGATGGTGCACCTGCAACCATCCTTGAGGGTGCAAACAAGGACGCTGCTGAGAAGGCAAAGGCTGCTCTAGAGGGCGCTGGCGCAAAGGTTACTCTTAAGTAATTTTTCTTACACTGATAAATCCCCTGGTCAATTGGCCGGGGGATTTTTCTTTGATTGAGAAAACGGAAGTTCTACGTACTGTAGAATTGGGTCATGATTAAGAAAGCACTTGTGGCGCTTAGCGCCTTCACCCTTATTTCAACTACTTTGTCTGGCTGTGCTGGCGGCTCAGTTGACGGGCACGACGAGCTGCACTTCAGCGATGGCTGGGTGCGCGTTTCTGAGTTCAGCGACCACGTGGACGGAATGACCGGAGCCTTTGCAACCATCGAAAACCACACCGATCACGACGTGACCCTGGTGGGCGGATCTGCAGAGATTGCCAAAATGGTTGAGGTTCACGAAGTAGTCATGATGGATGGCGAAATGAAGATGCAGGCAAAAGATGGCGGCATCTTGATTAAGGCGGGCGAGAGCGTGACTCTAGAGCCAGGTGGCCTGCACGTGATGCTGATGGGCCTAAAAGAAGCAATCCTAGAGGGCGACGAAGTAACCCTTACTTTGGACTTTGATGGCTACGACGACCAGACTTTCACTTGGCCAGCCAAGGCATCTCTATCAGGCGATGAGAAGTACGAACCAAAGAAGTAAAATTGCCTCAATGACAAACTTCACACGACGAGGGTTTCTAGCTGGTGCATCAGCATCAGCTGGGGCCCTCGTTGGTGCTTCTGCGGGTGCATTGATCGCAGGGCAGCAGGTTGCCAGTGCAGCCGAAGTTGCGGCCCAGACGGCAGTACTAAAACGCAGCGAGAAATTTCATGGCAGTCACCAAAACGGCATTGAGTTGGAACTGCAAACTTTCACGAACTTTGTTTCTTTAGAGATTCACGCAGACACTGATCGCAGCGCCATGCAGCGCTGGATGAAGCTTCTCACCGATGACATTGAGCGTCTTACAGCGGGTGAGCCAATTCTTGCCGACGCACAGCCCCAATTAGCCCTTGGTCCTGCACGCCTGACCGTGACTGTGGGCTTTGGTCCAAGTCTGTTCAAGAAGCTAGGACTGGAAGCTCAACAACCGGAATCCCTTAGCGAGCTGCCTGCTTTCAAGGTTGATGCACTGCGCGAAGAGTTTAGCGGCGGCGACGTGTTGCTGCATGTATCGGCTGATGACCCAATTGTGCTCTCGCACGCGGTGCGAAGTCTCATTTCAGACAGCTTGGCATTTGCCTCGGTGCGCTGGACCCAGCAGGGCTTCTCGAATGCTCAAGGTGTTGTGCCAAGTGGGGTTCGTCAACGAAACCTAATGGGTCAGGTAGATGGTACCGATAACCCACAATTTGGCACAGATGATTTCAAAAACCTGGTTTGGATAGACGAAGGCCCAGAGTGGATTCGCGGCGGAACTATCTTGGTGCTTCGCCGAATCGCCATGCAGCTAAACACCTGGGACAAACTTGGCCGAACCGATAAAGAACAGGTTATTGGTCGCCGCCTGGACAATGGGGCTCCGCTAGGGCAGAAAAACGAAACTGATCCACTTGATCTAAATGCGGTCGACGAACGTGGCCTCAAGGTAATTCCAAATTTCGCTCACGTGCGCCGCGCCTCACCAACGAATCCAAAAGAGCGCTTTTTTAGAAGGCCATTTAACTACGAGGTCGGCACTGCTGCAGATGGCACGCCCGATGTTGGCTTGTTGTGGACCGCATATCAAAAAAATCCTGCCGAGCAATATATCCCGGTGCAAAAACGGCTAGATGATTTTGATTTGTTGTCTAAATGGACCAGCCCAATTGGTTCATCGGTGTGGGGTATCGCGCACGGTGTAAAGAAAGGTAACGTGCTGGCCGACGACCTATTCTAGGTTTATGGCAAACACCAAACCTGCTCGCGTGCTGATCTTGCACGGCTGGACGAACCGCCGCCCCGAAGGTGGCTGGCACCGCATTCTTGCCTCTGAGCTTCGTAAACGTGGCCACCAGGTTTTGTATCCGCAGTTTCCAAGCACCGATAACCCAACTCTCGAAGACTGGCAAGAACTGTTGCTCAGCGAACTTGAATTGCTTGAAGAAGCAGGTGATGGAGAAAGCGTTGTAGTTGCGCACAGCCTTGGCTGCATAAATTTCATTCACGCAGCCGTGGAAGGAAAAATTACCAAGCCGGTGGATCGCTTGCTCTTTGTGGCACCGGCAGACCCGGCGCTGCTTGGCGAGATAAAGGGACTAAACGTAAATCTTGCCAAGGAATCAACCAAGACGGCACTTCGCGCGGCAACCAAGAGCCTAACAATCGTTGGAAGTGATGCAGATCAGTGGTCGCCAAATGGAATTCAAGAGACTTTTGGCCAGCCTTTGGGAGTGAGGGCAATTGTGGTCGAGGGTGCCCAGCACTTTAGCAAGGGAGATGGCTGGGGGCAATGGCAGGGCGTAATTAACTGGGTGCTCGATGAAAATGCGGATATAACCATTCGCTAGGTAGGCTAATGAGGTGCTCCCGATTTGCCCCAGGGACAAACTTCTAATTTAGGAATTAACGATGCGTATATTGCTCGTTGGTGCTGGTGGTGTTGGTGATGCTATTGCCAAAATCGCTGCTACCCGTAACTTTTATGAACTAATCGTGGTCTCTGACTACGACCTAACTCGTGCCGAGCGCACAGTTGAATGGATTGAAAACCGTCACGGCCGCGATGTAGCTGCAAAGTTCTTGCCGGCGAAAATTGATGCATCAAACGCCTCGAACGTCACCGAGATGTGCCGAGCACACAACATTGATTTCGTGGTCAATGCCGTTGAGCCAAAATTCTTGCCGACAGTTTTCTCTGGCGCATTCACGGCTGGAGTGAACTATCTGGATATGGCAATGAGTCTTTCTGAGCCACACGAGGCAGACCCGTTCCACCTGCCAGGCATCAAGCTTGGCGATGCCCAGTACGCGCTGCACGAACAGTGGGAGCGCTCTGGAAAGCTCGCCCTAGTCGGTATGGGTGTTGAGCCAGGCCTATCTAACGTTTTTGCTCGCTACGCGCAGGACTACCTGTTTAGCGAGATTGACGAGCTGAGCATTAAAGACGGCGGAAACCTTGCCGTATTCGATGAGAACGGCAACGAAGTATTTGCGCCATCATTCTCGATCTGGACAACCATCGAAGAGTGCCTAAATCCACCAACTATCTACGAGCGCGCCAAGGGTTGGTACACCACTGCACCATTTAGCGAACCAGAGATTTTTGAGTTCCCTCACGGCATTGGTGCGGTTGAATGTGTAAACGTTGAGCACGAAGAAATATCGATGTTGCCAAGAAATATCAAAGCAAACCGCGTGACCTTCAAATACGGGCTTGGCAATGAATTTATTTCAGTGTTGAAGACTTTGCACAAGCTTGGCCTTGATTCAAGCAAGCCTCAGCGAGTTCGCTCGGCGCAGGGCCCGGTAGATGTATCGCCGCGCGACATGGTTGCGGCAGTATTGCCAGACCCAGCAACAATCGGACCTCGCATGACGGGCAAGACCTGTGCTGGACTTTTGGTGACCGGTAAAGACAAAGACGGTAAAGACCGCGCCACCTACCTCTACCACGTTGCCGATAATGCCGAAACAATGGCGGATATCGAGGCGCAGTGCGTGGTTGCGCAGACCGCTTTCAATCCTTTGATTGCCCTAGAGCTAATTTCTGAGGGAATCTGGAAGGGTGCTGGAGTTATGGGCCCTGAGGAGTTTGACGCGAAGCCATTCCTTGATCTAATGAGCTCTTCAACCGGTTACAACATCAAGTGGGAAGCGCAAGAGCGCCTGCCAGCTAGCCCGCTGCGTCACCCATAAGCATGTATGACGTCGTAGTTATTGGTTCAGGCTTTGGCGGCTCTGTAGCTGCTTTACGCCTGACCGAAAAGGGCTACCGCGTCTTGGTAATTGAGGCAGGAGCGCGCTTTGAAGACAAGGAATTTGCCAAGAACTCCTTTGACCTAAAGCGCTTTCTGTTCTTTCCAAAACTGGGAATGCTTGGCATTCAACGTATTGACCTTCTAAAGAATGTGCTCGTGATGTCGGGCGCCGGTGTTGGCGGCGGCTCTTTGGTTTATGCCAATACCCTGTATCGCCCGCCAAGCAGCTTTTATAAGACAGGCTCCTGGGCCGGCATTGCCAACTGGGAATCTCTATTGGCCCCGTATTACAAGCTCGCCGAGAAAATGCTTGGCGTTCAAGACAACCCGTTCTTTAGCCCAGCAGATTTGGTGCTCAAGAAAGTGGCCGATAATCGCGGCATTGGTGAATCGTTTCGAATGGCACCGGTTGGAATCTACTTTGGCAAAGAAGGGGGAAAGCAAGCAAAGGACCCTTACTTTGGTGGCAAAGGCCCGGCAAGAACCAGCTGCATAAACTGCGGCGAATGCATGACCGGCTGCCGTCACGGCGCCAAAAACACTTTGGTCAAAAATTACCTTTATCTCGCAGAAAAAGCCTTTGGCGAAGACAAAGCTGCGGAAATTTGGGATCTCACAACAGTGACGAACATAAAAGAACTTCCAAGCGGTGGTTTTGAACTGAGCTTGAAGCGCACTTCTGCCAAGGGCAAAGTGAGGCCAAAGACAATAGTGGTACCGCAGGTAATTGTTGCCGCCGGTGCATTGGGTAGCGCAAGACTGTTGCAGAAATCACGTGCTAACGGGTCTCTCAAAAACATCAGTAAAAAGCTTGGTGAACTTAGTCGCACCAACTCAGAAAGCCTTTTGGGTGTAGTTGCCAAAAAGAACGAGCACGAGTTTCACAAGGGCTCTGCAATCACCTCATCTATTTTTCCAACTGCAGATACCCACATTGAACCGGTGCGTTACGGAAAAGGCAGCGGCTTCATGGGGCTGTTGCAAACTGTTCTTGCCTCGGGGCCAAAGGGTGAGGCGCCAAACCTTAAGTGGCTAAGCGCGGTAACGCTCAAGAACATATTCAGGCTGCCAAATTTTTACAACCTTAGAACCTGGCCTGAGCGAACCCTTATTTTGCTTGTGATGCAATCAAGAGATAACTCACTAACTACTTATCTAAAGCGCTCGAAACTTTTTTCTAAGAAACTAACCTCGCGCCAAGGCTACGGCGAGGTGAACCCAAGTTGGGTTCCGGTCGGCCACGAAATTGCTAAAGAAATAGCCGAAGAAATAAATGGCACTCCGGGTGCCGTTGTGGGTGAGCCTTTTGGTATTCCGCTGACTGCGCATTTTTTAGGCGGCGCAGTAATTGGTGCCGATGAAAAAACCGGTGTGGTTGATCCTTACCTAAGGGCCTTTGGCGTGAAGGGTCTACACATTTGGGACGGCTCAACGCTTTCGGCAAACCCGGGCGTGAATCCTTCACTTAGCATTACCGCCCAAGCGGAGTGGGCTGCCGCGCACTGGCCAAATAAATCAGAGGCCGATGCCCGCCCACCTTTGGGTTACCGCTTTGCCCAGATCAACCCAGTGCCGGCCAGAAGCCCGGTACTTGGTAAAAAGAGCTCTACTTAATTAGCCGTGCCTCGCGGGCGCGATTTTCAATACCAAGGCCCCAGTAGCAGGCGGCAATAATTACGGCGGCTCCAAGCCAGCCAATAGCGCTCATCAGCTCGCCACCAATCACGACTGCAATCACCACAGCCCAAACCGGCTCAGTACCCTGCAGCAGTGCAACACGTGAAGCACTGGTCTTTCGAATAGCCCAGAGCATGGCCATGAAGCCGTAAACGGTGCAGAAGATAACCAGCACACCCATCAAGAACCATTCGCGCAGCCCATAGGTTGCCGCTGCGTTGGCCGTGCCAATTGGGTCAAGAATCAAAAAGAAAGTGCCTGCAAAAACTAACTGCAAGATTGTGATGTTGGTGGTGTCTACCTTTTTGCCCTTGGTGAACTTGCCGTGGGTGAAGTAGCCCTGAGAAACGGTGTGCACCGCACGCAAGACGGCCGCAACAATCATCAGCAGATCGCCAAGGTTTGGTTCGGTGAAGCCATTGCCACTTATCAAAACACCAACCCCGATGATGGCACCGATTGCCGAGGCGTAAAACATTCTTGGCATCCAGAACTTTGAAACCAGACCCTCGATGATTGGTGTGAACAAAATGCTCAACGAAATAATCAAACCCGAGTTAGTTGCCGAAGTTAGATAAATTCCTGTGGTCTCAACGGTCATAACCGTGGCCAGTGTGACTGCAATGCCAAGCGAAGAAAGTACCTCTGTTTTGCTGAACTTTACTGGTCGCAAAAAACGAATTAGATACAAGACTGCGCCGGCAAGAATGAAGCGAATCGCCATCATGCCCCACAGGCTGGCAAAGTGAGTTAGCTCTCTAGAGGCAAGGTAACTTGCACCCCAAACCGCCGCGGCACCAAGAATTGCAATGTCAACAGAGCTAATGCCTTTTTTGCTTGGCACATTCAACTGAGTCATTTTTGGCGGTTTCTACTAAATCGGCCTTGGGCAAAAGCTGCACCAAGCAAAACAATTGCCGCACCAACCGGTTCGTTCCAGGTAATGGTCTCGCCCAAAAGCAGCACACCAAGAATCACGCCAACAATTGGCGACATGTAAGTAACCGCAGAACCAATGGCACTACCCACCTGAGCCAAGAGTTTGTAATAAACAACGTAGGCAATTCCGGTACCAAGAATTCCAAGCGATAGCATTGCCAACACCGCTGTGAAAGTCACTGGGCCAACAGTAAAAGAGCCGGTGGTCAAAGATCCAACCAGGTAAAACGGCAACAGGGTGAGGGCGCTAGTGAAGACCTGACCAAATACCGCGGCCTCTGGTTTTAGCTTTAGCGGTTCAACGTATCTGCGTAGAAACGGGCTGCCGATTCCGTAGCAAGAAACCGCAAGAATTAGCGCGCCAATAGCAAGGGGTTCGTTAGTGCCAAAACCGTTCCAGATTCCTAGAACTACAAAAACCCCGCCGAGGCCAATCAAAAGACCAATTACTACCTCGCGCTTTGGCTTTTCTGCACGAAAGGCAATCATGATTGCAATAACCGTAAATATCGGTGTTGACGCATTAATGATTGAGGCAAGAGCGCTGGTTAGGTGCTGCTCGGCGTAGCCAAATAGCACAGCCGGAATCGCAGACATGAAAAGCCCGGCTATCCAGATTTTGAACCAGGTCAACCAACCGCGCACGAATGGAATGCGCGCTACCAAAAGAACAGCAAGCAGGGTCAGGGCGCCAATGGCGGTGCGCCAGAAGGCAATGCCGGTAGGTGAGAGTGTCTCAAGGCCAAGCGCGATTAAAAGGAAAGACGACCCCCAGACAAGCCCCAAAAAGAGGAACTTATAGACCCAGGAGGTCGTCTTAATTTGGCTCATTATTCGAGCCTACAACGCCTTAGTGAGTAGACGGTGCCTGCTCAACCTCTGATCGGTCGCCAGACCAAAGGGTGTGGAAGGTGCCATCTATGTCTACGCGCTTATAGGTGTGCGCACCAAAGAAGTCACGCTGGCCCTGAACCAGAGCAGCTGACAAACGAGGTGAACGCAGGCCGTCGTAGTAAGAAAGTGAAGACGCAAACGCAGGAACCGGAATACCGGCAAGTGATGCGTTTGCTACAACCTGGCGCCATGAAGAAACCGATGTAGCAACGGCCTGCTTGAAGTAAGGGTCAAAAATTAGGGACTCTAGGTTGGTGTTCTTGTCGTACGCATCGGCGATGCGGTTTAGGAACTGCGCACGAATGATGCAACCACCGCGCCAGATCTTTGAAACAGCGCCAAGGTTAATGTTCCAGTTGTATTCCTTTGCACCGGCACGAATTGCATCGAAGCCCTGTGAGTAGGCAACCAACTTTGAAGCGTAAAGTGCGCGGCGAACGTCTTCAACGAATGCGGCGCGGTCTGCAATTGACCAAGCGGTTGCATCTGCAGGAAGGCCGTCAACGGCTGCGCGCTGTGAAGCCTGAGATGACAGCGAACGAGCAAACACAGCTTCAGCGATTCCAGATACTGGAGTGCCAAGGTTTAGCGCGGTCTGTACTGTCCAAACGCCAGTGCCCTTAGAACCTGCCTGGTCAAGAAT
>JAHEGM010000026.1 GCA_024645105.1 Rhodoluna sp. | reverse complement strand
CTGATCACGAAGCTTTTCTACCCATCCACCAACGGTAACTGGGCCATCAGGCAGGGCGGCAAGGTCTTTTACTAGGGCACGGGCTCTCATAAGGCACAAGTTTAGCCGAGGGTAGACTTGAGGGTATGCCCGCCCAACGCATTCACCTCATTCGCCATGGCGAAGTGCACAATCCAGGTGCCGTTATCTATGGGCGTCTGCCACATTTTCGTTTGAGCGATCGCGGTCATCAAATGGCGGCGGCAGCGGCAGAAGAACTAAAGAGCCAAAACCGTCCGGTTGGCAAGATTTTTGCGAGCCCACTGCTTAGAACCCGCGAATCAGCCGAGCATGTGGAAAAGGCGTTTGGGGTTGAGGCCAAAACCGATGAGCGCCTGATTGAACCGTGGAACAAATTTGAAGGCCGAAAACTTGGCGGGGCACACATTGCCCTAAGACCACACCTTTTCTATCACCTGAGAAACCCACAGCGACCAAGCTGGGGCGAGCCATTCGAAGAGATTGCCGCTCGAATGCTTGAGTCAATGGATCACGCTTGGAACTCGGTTCCAGACGGCGATGTTGTCTTGGTTTCACACCAGCTGCCGATTGAAATGGTGCACCGCAAGCTAAGCGGAAAGAAGTTGCCGCACAACCCGCGCAAGCGCCGCACGGCACTTTCTAGCGTTACTTCATTTGAGCGGAATGGCAACGACTGGGTTGAGGTTGACTATAGAGACCCAGGAGCCGGCCTTAGCGCCATAGATAAAGGTGCAGTTTGAAATTTAGATATCGAACGATTGCGTTAGTTGCATTAATCGCGCTGGTTGGGGTTTTGTCTATTTCGCTTTCTGGCTGCTCGGCCAATGACCCGCTGGCAAACCAATACAAAGCTGGCGATAACAAAAACTACATCGCAGGCGATGGCACGGTTACAGAATTTGCTGCCGAAAATCGCGGCGAGGCAGTCAAGTGGTCTGGCACCACGGTTACCGCCGATGTGATTTCAAGCTCAGATCTAACCGGCATAGTTACCGTGATGAATTTTTGGTATGCCGGCTGCGCCCCTTGCCGCGCTGAAGCTCCAGATCTTGTGGCTCTTCAGGCCGAGTACAAGAACGTTCAGTTCATTGGTGTGAACGTGCGCGACAGCGCCGAAACCGCAAATGCATTCGAACGAAACTTTGAAGTGACCTACCCATCAATCATTGATGCCAAAACTGGATCGGTGCTTTTGGCCTTTACCGGAATTGTGACACCTCAGGCCGTACCCACCACTTTGGTAATTGGTAAAGACGGAAAAGTTACCGCCAGAGTTTTGGGCCGCATCGACAAGTCAATTCTTTCTGCACTTATCAAGACCGCGGTAGAGGAATAAAAAAGTGAACCCCGGCGAAATCATTCTGAACGGATCCCTGTTCGCAGCGATTCCTATGGCGCTGCTTGCCGGTTTGATTTCATTCCTCAGCCCATGCGTGCTTCCGTTGATTCCGGGTTACCTAGGGTTCGTAGCTGGCATGGGTGCATCACGTAAGCGCACCGTGATTGGCGCGCTGCTATTTGTGCTTGGCTTTGCACTGGTCTTTGTATCTTTTGGTGCGCTGTTCGGCGGCCTTGGCGCTTTGGTGTATGCCAGCGGTTTGCAATGGGTGCAACGAGTGCTTGGAGTTTTTGTTTTTGCGCTGGGCTTTGTGATGATTGGCCAGTTTGGCTTTATGCAACGCACCATGAAGTTTCAGGTTTCAGGAAAGCTTGGCCTGATTGGCGCCCCGCTGCTTGGTGTTGCCTTTGGTCTTGGCTGGACCCCGTGCATTGGCCCTACTCTGGCGGCGGTTTTATCTCTTGCCTCAAACACCGGTGACCCGGCCAAAGGTGCGCTGCTGGCCTTTGTTTATGCGCTTGGTATTGGCTTGCCGTTCATTGCAATTGCCGCTGGGTTTGGTTGGGCTACGAAATCGGTTGGTTTTGTGAAGCGCCACATTCGCATCTTCAACATCGCAGGCGGCGTGCTGTTAATGATTCTTGGTTTGCTTTTGGTAACTGGCATCTGGAACACATTTGCCGCTTGGCTTCAGTTGGAGGTGTTTGGTTATTTCCAGCTCTCGATTTGATGGCGACATCACCACTCCAGAACTAAGCCTTGCTGGTTGGTCAAGGTGGACCTGGCGTCAACTTACTTCTATGCGCACCGCGCTGTTGCTTTTGCTGTTGCTTGCAATTGCCGCTGTGCCCGGTTCTATTTATCCGCAGCGTTCGGCAGACCCAAACGGAGTAACTCAATTCTTTGACAACAACCCAGAGCTTGCACCGGTACTTGATGCCATGCAACTTTTTGATGTCTATACCTCGGTTTGGTTTTCGGCAATTTATATTTTGCTTTTCATCTCGCTAATTGGTTGCGTGGTGCCGCGCACAGGTGTGCACTATCAGGCGCTTCGCTCAGCCCCTCCTGCTGCGCCAAAGAATTTTGCGCGCATGCCGGCTTCTGCTTCAGTGAAGTATGCAAAAAACACCGATATCGCCGAGCGTGCAGAAACACTGCTTCGCAAACTTGGTTACCGAGTGGTGCGAAACGGCAAAGCGGTTTCTGCCGAGCGCGGTTACCTGCGCGAAACCGGAAACCTGGTTTTTCACTTCTCACTAATTGGAGTATTGATTGCCGTTGGTGTTGGTGGCGGTTTGAGCTTCAGTGGCCAGCGCGTGCTGGTTGAGGGTGAAACCTTTGTAAACAACTTGGCCTCTTACGATTCTTTTTCGCCGGGCACCTTCTTCAATGAGAGCAGGCTGCAACCATTCAGCATGAGCCTAGATAAGTTTGAAGTTGATTTTGATATCAAGAATCAAACCAATGTTGGCACGCCACTAGATTTCAGGGCGTTTGTTTCAAGCAAGGTCTCGCCAGATTTAGTTCCACAGAGCGCACTCATTAGAGTGAACGAACCGCTGGCAATGCCGGGAGCAAATATTTACCTAACCGGAAACGGTTATGCGCCACACATCACTATTCGTGATGCCGAAGGCAATGTGGTCTTTGCTGGGGCCAATGCGTTCTTGCCGCAATCAACTACCTACACCTCACTAGGTGTAATCAAGGTGCCAGATGTTGAGCGCCAATTTGGCATCATCGCGTTTTTCTATCCAACCGTTGACAAGCTAACCACCGGAGCGCTCACCTCTATCTACCCGGCTCCAATTGACCCGCTAATGACAATGAACGTTTACGAGGGTGATCTAGGTCTTGACGGCGGGGTGCCAACAAACGTTTACGCGCTAGATACCTCAAAGATGAAGCAGATTGCCGGCGGTAAGAGCGGCACCAAAGGTCTGCAGCTTGCCCTTGGTGAAACCGTTGAATTGCCAAACGGGCTTGGCACCGTGACCTTTGATGACATTCGCCGATTTGCCTCGCTGGATGTCAGCTACAACCCAGGCGGTATTTGGGTTCTACTGTTTGCGCTGTTGTCACTGGCCGGTGTGACCACATCACTTTTGGTGCCGCGCCGCCGAGTGTGGGTGCGCCAAACCACCGAAGGATTTGAAGTGGCGGCGCTAGCCCGCGGGGATGACCCCATACTTGAAAAGGTAGTTGGCGAAGTTGTCGAAAAACTAAAAGCAAAGGATAAGAAATAGAAATGGGCATTGCTCTGAACGAGGGACTTTCACAAATCTCACTCATCTTTATCTACGCTGCGATGGCAATTTACACCGCGGCGTTTCTAACCTTTGCTAATCACCTTGCTCGTTTGGCATCGGAAAAGAAAAAGGTTCGCGGAGCAGCTACAAAGATTGAGCGCATCGCGATCGTGCTGATGATCATTGGTGCGGTGCTGCACGGTGTTGGAGTTGTGCTTCGAGGCGTGGCCGCAAGTCGGGTGCCTTGGGCCAACATGTATGAGTTCTCAATTACCGGCTCGTTTGTTGTGGTCTCAATCTTCTTGCTTGCACTAACCATTAAAGACATTCGCCTGATTGCAACCTTTGTATCTGGTTTCACGCTTTTGATACTTGGCTCGGCTACCTCAATTTTCTATGTTGAGGTCAAGTCACTTATGCCAGCGCTGCAAAGCTACTGGCTGGTGATTCACGTAATAGTTGCAATTTGTGCCACTGCGTTTTTCAACATCGCGGCCGGCCTTTCAATTGCCTACCTTCTGAAGAGTGCTAAGTGGGCGCAAAAGCCTAAGAAGGAATTTGTAATTACCATCAAGCGCATTCTTGATTTGTTTCCAAACGTGGAGAAAATTGAGAGACTTGCCTACCGCTTCAACATCATTGGTTTTATTCTTTGGAGCTTTACTTTGATTGCCGGTGCAATTTGGGCCGAGCGCGCTTGGCACCGCTACTGGGGCTGGGACACCAAAGAAGTGTGGACCTTCATTATCTGGACAATCTATGCGGGTTACCTACACGCCAATGCCACCAGGGGTTGGACAGGAAAGCGTTCTGCTTGGCTTGCACTGATTGGTTTTGCTGCGGTCTTGTTCAACTTCACCGTTGTGAATTTGTTCTTCAAGGGTCTGCACGTTTACAGCGGCTTGAACTAAAACTCCAAAAGTTTGTAGGTGCGCTCTAGGCGCTCCAGCCACCAGTCGTATCGGTGTTCCTCGGCATTGAAGGTTTGAAGTTTTTCTTCGTCAACCTCAACGCGGCGAACCTCAATAAAACCATCCACCGGTGCAATTGGTTCGCGAGTCACATCGCCAGCTAGAAGTGCTGCCGTGCCTAGCCCGCAGTCAAACTGCAATTCTGGAAGTGCGGCTGCAAGGTGAGCACCCATTGATAAACCAACCGATGAATCAAGGGCGCTTGAAATTACCACCGGCAAACCGGAGCCGCGGGCAATCTCAAGTGCGTGACTCACGCCACCAAGCGGGGCAGCTTTCAAAACCAAAATATCGGCGGCCTGCGCATGAGCTACCGCGAATGGGTCGCTAACTTTGCGTACCGATTCATCGGCGGCGATCTTTACCGGGATTCTTTCGGTCAAGAGCTTTACCCTCAGCTCGGCCATCTCGCCGATGGTTGCCACTGGTTGCTCTAGGTATTCAAGCTGGATGCCCTGTTTGAAAAGTGCCTTGGTGAAGCTAAGTGCAAGATCAACAGTCCACTTGCCATTTGCATCTAGGCGCAGTTTTGCATCGGGGTAGGCGGCCCTTACGGCCATGATGCGGTCAACATCGTCACTAAGTTTTTGACCACCCTCGGCAACTTTGATTTTTACCGTGTTGAAGGTGCCGAAGCGGCCAAGCACCTTGGCCACCTGATCTGGGGCAACGGCCGGCAGAGTAGCGTTCACGGCAATAAGGTTGCGATTCAGGGCAGGCATTTGCCCGTGTGAGAAATGGATAGCGGCTTTGAGCCAAGTGGCCGATTCCTCGTCTTCGTATTCAATAAACGGGGACCATTCAGTCCAGCCGTTTGGCCCCCTAAACAGCAGCATCTCGCGGTCGTTGAGGCCACGGAATTTGGTGCGCAGCGGCAATGAGACAACCCTGGCTGTAGCCAGCAGGTCGGCTAGCGGCGGAATAGTGGAATGGCTCACGTTGTTAGTCTAGATTCATGGCGCAAAAGGTATCGGAGCTCTTCGACGAGCAGATTTGGCACGAGGTCTCAGGATTCGAGAACCTCGAGGATGTCACCTACCACAAGCACAATTCGCTGGGCATGGTGCGCGTAGCATTCAACCGCCCAGAAGTGCGCAACGCCTTCAGACCAAAGACCGTAGATGAACTGCACCGCGCCCTTGAACACGCCAGGTTGGACTCTAAGGTTGGTGTTGTTTTGCTGACCGGAAACGGACCATCGGCCAAAGACGGCGGCTGGGCATTTTGCTCTGGCGGCGATCAGCGCGTTCGCGGCCGCGATGGATATAAATATGCCGAAGGTGAAACCGCCGAAACTATCGAGGCCGGCCGCGCTGGCCGACTTCACATTCTTGAGGTGCAGCGACTTATACGCTTCATGCCAAAGGTTGTTATTGCTCTAGTGCCAGGTTGGGCTGCCGGCGGGGGTCACTCGCTAAATGTGGTTGCCGATCTTTCTATTGCCTCGGCCGAGCACGCAAAGTTTAAGCAAACAGATGCAGATGTTGGCTCGTTTGATGCCGGCTACGGTAGCGCATACCTTGCCCGCCAGGTTGGTCAGAAGTTTGCTCGAGAGATTTTCTTTTTGGGCGAAGAGTATTCAGCGCAACGTGCCTATGAGATGGGCGTTGTAAATAAAGTGGTTGCTCACTCTGAACTTGAAAAAGTTGGTGTTGAATGGGGCGCTGAAATTTTGCGAAAGTCACCACAATCTGTTCGCATGCTTAAGTACGCGTTCAACATGGTTGACGACGGCCTAGTGGGCCAGCAACTATTTGCCGGTGAGGCAACACGTTTGGCATACGGCACAGACGAGGCTGTTGAAGGCCGCGACTCATTCTTGGAAAAGCGCGAACCGGATTGGTCGCCGTATCCTTGGCAGGTTTAATTCTTGGCTAAACCGCTCAAGCTAATTGCAGCAAACGATACGTTTGGTGCTTTGGTTGCCTTTGCCGATGTACTAGACGGAAAATGCGCACTCTTTATTACCGCCCCTGAGGTAAACGGCAAGATGCCAGAGGCTCACGGCTTGCCTGAAGAAGTTGAAGACAACGTGGCACTGATTGTTGAGACATCAGGCTCTACCGGTGTGCCCAAGAGAATCTCTCTTTCACGTGAGGCGCTTTTGGCAAGTGCCAAGGCTGCAAGTTTTGCACTTGATGCCGACGACTCTTCGAGCCAATGGTTGTTAGCACTTCCGGCAAATTACATTGCCGGAGCAAACGTTTTGATTAGATCAGTGTTGGCCGGCACTCAACCGGTGATGATGAACACCTCTGTGCCCTTTACCGCTGAGGGCTTTGCTCGCTCGGCAAGTCACATGAAGGCCCAGAAGCGTTTCACCGCACTGGTGCCAACTCAGCTGGGCCGTCTGGCTCTTGCTGCCGAACACGATGAATTTGTTTTGGAGCAACTGCGCCGCTTTGATGCAATTTTGGTGGGTGGTCAGGCCGCAGACCATGTGCAGATTGGCAAGCTGGAGGCACTGGGCATCAAGATCATCACTACCTATGGCATGACTGAGACCTGCGGTGGTTGCATCTACAACGGCATTCCTATTGGTGATACTGAGCTTCGTTTGATTGATGATCGAATTGCGATTAAGAATTCAATGCTGGCCAATGTTGAACTAGATCAAGACGGATTCTTTGTCACCCAAGATGCCGGTTTTGTTGATGAGCACGGGCGGCTGGGAATCATTGGCCGACTTGACCGGGTGATCAATTCTGGTGGCATAAAAATTTCTCTGGACAGAGTTGAACAACTGGGCCTTCGGGTAAACGGTGTTGATGATCTTGCTGCAGCAGGAATTCACGACATGGAGTGGGGTCAGCGCCTTGGTATTGCCTATGTGGGTAGCCCAGAGGTAGCCGATGACATTGTGCGCAGCCTTGGAAATGATCTTGGGCCTGCAGGTAAACCGGTTCGCGTGCTTCGAGTAGATAAACTGCCAAAGACTGCAAACGCCAAGAACGACTTGACCGCTATTGCCAAATTATTTGAGGAAAACTAATGAGCGCCCAAAAAGCAAAATTGAAACTTTGGGTTGAAGGCGCGCGTCTTAGAACATTGCCGCTGGCAATCTCACCAATTGCAATTGGTTCCGGCGCTGCTGCGGCCGTTGATAAGTTCAACCTAGGCCTCAGTCTGCTTGCCTTAGCGGTTGCTCTATTTCTGCAAATTGGTGTGAACTACGCCAACGATTATTCAGATGGAATTCGCGGAACAGATGAGCATCGTGTTGGCCCGCTTCGCCTAACCGGTTCAAAGTCAGTTAAACCGCAGGCTGTGAAATTTGCCGCCTTTGCTTTTTTTGGCCTTGCCGCAATTAGTGGTCTTGCAATTGTTGTGCTTAGTCAGCACTGGTGGTTTATTCCGGTTGGTATTGCCTCGATTATTGCCGCCTGGTTTTATACCGGCGGAAAGTCCCCATACGGTTACTCCGGTCTTGGCGAGATTGCGGTTTTCATTTTCTTTGGTCTAGTGGCAACCTATGGCACCGCATACATTCAGATTGGCTCGTTTGATTTGAACGCCTTGCTGGGTGGCAGCGCAGCCGGGTTCTTTGCCTCAGCGGTTTTGATGGTTAACAATATTCGCGATATCGAAACCGATGCAAAAGTTGGCAAGCGTACCCTTGCCGTGAAGCTTGGTCTACAAAAAGCCAAGGCACTGTACTTTGTGATGCTGTGGGCTCCGTTGGCAATGCTTTTGCCATACCCGCTGATTTACCCGGCCACAAT
>JAHEGM010000002.1:34760-36991 GCA_024645105.1 Rhodoluna sp. | reverse complement strand
CACCTTGAGGCCTGGCAAGATTTGGTATGCATCATGTCAGGCTTCCCTAACCTGCCAAGCGGTGTGACCAGCCTCGGCATCTCTCGATGACTCTAGAAACTGAAGTTACTGCAGAACCGGTCGTAGAACTTCCGCTTCTTGAGCGCCCTCGTGTCAAAGAAATAATTTTTGTAGATACCTGCGAGAGGCTCTCGACAGCAGTTGAAACGCTTAGAAAATGCTCTGGACCCTTTGGTTTGGATGCAGAACGGGCATCGGGTTTCAAGTACAGCCAACGTGCCTACCTGATTCAGATTCGCCGAAAGAACTCCCCTATCTATCTGATTGACCCCATTGCAATCACGCAAGAAGGCGGGTTGGAATCTTTTGAAGAACTTGCCGCCGTTCTGCGTGAAGACGAGTGGATACTTCATGCAGCAAGCCAAGACATACCTTGTTTGCGCGAACTTGGCATCACGCCTAAATCTCTGTTTGATACAGAACTTGGTTCAAGAATCGCAGGACTTGCGCGAGTAGGCCTTGGTGCCGTAACTGAACATTTTCTCAAGCTGAAACTTGCCAAAGAGCATTCAGCGGTTGATTGGAGTATTCGCCCGCTTCATGACGACTGGTTGAACTACGCCGCGCTTGATGTTGATGTTCTACTGGAACTGCGTGCTGGTGTTTCCGCGCTGCTTGAGGAACAAGGTAAAACAAATTGGGCTGCAGCAGAATTTGCCAACGTTGCAGCCATGCAACCCAGAGAACCAAAAGTGGATCGTTGGCGCAGCATGACCGGCATGCACGAAATAAAAGATCCTCGCTCCCTTGCGATTGCAAGAGAACTCTGGCAGGCAAGGGAAACCCTCGCAGAAAAACTTGATGTTTCTCCGGGCCGTTTAATTCCGGACTCATCAATTGTTGGCCTGGCGGCAAAGCCGGTTAAAACAAAGCCGGAGTTGGCCGCGTCGAAGACTTTCTCTGGGCGGGCATCTCGCACCTACCTTGACCTGTGGTGGCAAGCACTAAGCGAGGGTGCGAACACACGAGATCTTCCACCAGCACGCCTGCCTCAAACAGGTATTCCAAACCATAGAACTTGGGCCACAAGGTTTCCTGAAGCCGATCAGCGACTCAAGGATGTAAAGCCAGTGATGGCCGAGATCTCTGAGAAACTGCAGATTCCACTAGAGAACATATTGACGCCCGATTACCTGCGTCAACTGTGTTTTGAGCCGCCACAGGAGATCACAGAGGATTCTGTTGCAGAATTTCTCACCCGACTTGGTGCGCGTCACTGGCAGGTGGAACAGGTCTCTGGCTTATTGGCCAAAGCACTGTTGTCTAAGCCTGAGACTGCTTAGCCTGATCTGAGCTTTCAAGAGGCCTCGCGTGAGGAATTCGCGAGCCAACCACCTGGGCGACTATGTCGCGGGCAATAGATTGAGCAGTTAATCCAACACGTTCCAAGATCTCGCCTCTAGTTGCGTGCTCAAGGAATTCATCAGGCAAGCCAACCTCAGTAAGAGCTGTGTCCACTTGAGCGGCTCGCATGTCTTGGCGCACACGTGTACCGATTCCGCCCACTTTGATACCGTCCTCAATTGTCACAACTAGCCTGTGCTGAGCTGACATTTCAATTACAGACTTTGAAACTGGTACGACCCACCTTGGGTCGATAACTGTGGCGCCAATGCCCTGAGCCGCAAGTAATTCAGCAACGCTCAAGCCAACAGTCGTCATCGCGCCAACGCAAAGCAGAAGAACATCCTTGCTGGCCGCTTCACCTAATACATCAACACCGTCTTGGGTGCGACGAATGGCCTTTACTGGATTTCCCACTGAACCCTTTGAGAATCTAAGAACGGTTGGGGCGTCTTTTACTTGCACTGCTTCATTCAGCTCTTCTCTTAGAGTTTCAGCATCACGAGGAGCGGCAATTCGAATGCCCGGCACGATTTGAAGCAGAGAAAGGTCCCACATACCGTGGTGGCTTGCACCGTCAGGACCGGTAACCCCTGCTCGGTCAAGCACAAAAGTCACACCAGCCTTGTGCAGTGCCACGTCCATCAAGACTTGGTCAAAAGCTCGATTGATAAAAGTTGCGTAAACAGCGACCACTGGGTGTAATCCACCAAATGCCATTCCAGCCGCCGAAGTGACGGCGTGCTGCTCAGCAATGCCAACGTCAAAAACACGATTTGGGTAAACCTTGGCAAATTTATCAAGACCAACGGGAATCAGCATCGCAC
>JAHEGM010000002.1:0-34660 GCA_024645105.1 Rhodoluna sp. | reverse complement strand
CCACCAAATGCCATTCCAGCCGCCGAAGTGACGGCGTGCTGCTCAGCAATGCCAACGTCAAAAACACGATTTGGGTAAACCTTGGCAAATTTATCAAGACCAACGGGAATCAGCATCGCACCGGTGATACCGATTATGTCTTCTCGCTTGGCTGCGATTTTGAGAATCTCATCGCCAAAGGCACCAGTCCAAGTCTCTGCAGTTGACTCTTCCAGAGATTCGCCGGTGCTTGGGTCAATTTTCCCGACCGCGTGGAACTGGTCGTCTTCGTTGAGCATTGCAGGATTAAAACCATGACCCTTTTGAGTGATGGCGTGAACGATTACTGGGCTGCCGTATTTCTTGGCTTGCCTTAGTGCCTGCTCCATTGCCGCAAGGTCATGCCCATCAACCGGGCCGATGTATTTGATGTCAAGGTTTGGGAACATTCCTTGAGGTGCAAAAGTTGAAAGCAAGCCCTTTCCTGCACCGCGAGCCGCTGAGTAAATCAATCGGCCAGCAAGGCCCATCTTGTAGAAGACTTTTTTGCTCAACTTGTATAGACGGCGGTAGTTCTTTGCGGTGCGCACATCGTTTAGGTAGCGCGCGAGCCCGCCTATTGTAGGCGCATAGCTTCGGCCATTGTCGTTTACGATAATGACCAACTTGCGGTCGTTGTCATCTGAAATATTGTTGAGCGCCTCCCAGGCCATTCCGCCGGTTAGTGCCCCGTCACCGATTACCGCAACAACGTAGCGATCGTTTTGCCCGGTCAGCTTGTATGCCTTGGCAATTCCGTCTGCCCAAGAAAGAGACGAAGACGCGTGCGAAGATTCAACAATGTCGTGTTCTGATTCGCTGCGTTGCGGGTAGCCGGCTATGCCGTCTTTTTGACGCAAACTAGATAGATCACTTCTGCCGGTTAGCATCTTGTGAACATAGGACTGGTGGCCGGTGTCAAAGATAACCGAGTCTTTTGGTGAATCAAATACTCGATGAATTGCCACCGTTGTCTCAACCACGCCAAGATTAGGGCCTAGGTGCCCACCGGTTTTTGCCACTGCGGCAACCAGGTCAGCTCGGATGTCTGAGCAAAGAGCAAGTAATTGCTGATGGCTCAGCGAATCTAGGTCTCTAGGACCGTTTATGCCGCTGAGTACATTCATTACAGATACAACTCTCAGCCCCTGCGGGCTATTCCAATTACGCTACGAGGCTTCGTAGAACGTACTGCAGAATTCCACCGTTGCGGTAGTAATCTGCCTCACCTGGGGTGTCGATGCGAACAACGGCATCAAATTCGATAACAGACTTACCAGCTGGCGAGTGTGCAGAAGGTTTAGCAACCACGCGCACTGTCTTTGGGGTCTTACCGGTGTTTAGTTCCTCAATGCCGGTGATTTCGAATTCTTCAGTGCCATCAAGACCTAGCGACTCTGCATTCTTGCCGGCTGGGTACTGCAATGGCAGAACTCCCATACCAATCAAGTTACTGCGGTGAATGCGTTCGAAGCTCTCGGTTATTACGGCACGAACGCCAAGCAAGCTGGTTCCCTTTGCTGCCCAGTCACGCGACGAACCTGAACCGTACTCTTTGCCACCAAGAATTACCAGTGGAGTTCCCTCGGCCTGATAATTGCTTGAAGCATCGTAAATGAACGACTGCGGTCCATCAACCTTGGTGAAGTCGCGAGTGTAGCCACCCTCTACGTCGTTCAATAGTTGATTGCGAAGTCGAATGTTTGCAAAAGTTCCGCGAATCATTACCTCGTGGTTTCCGCGACGCGAGCCATAGCTGTTGAAGTCAACTCGTGAGATTCCGTGCTCTGTCAAATACTGACCAGCAGGTGAATCAACCTTAATGCTTCCGGCTGGGCTGATGTGGTCGGTTGTTACCGAGTCACCAAGCTTAGCCAAAACTCGGGCGCCCTTGATGTCCTTCACTGCGTCTGGAGTCTTCTTCATTCCATCAAAGTAAGGTGGCTTGCGAACGTAGGTTGACTTTGGATCCCATTCAAAGACCGCGCCCTTTGGGGTAGGAAGTGACTTCCAACGGTCGTCACCTTCGAATACGCCAGCGTACTGAGTCTTGAACATCTCTGAATTGATTGACTCATCGATGGTCTTCTGGACCTCTTCGGCGCTTGGCCAAATGTCCTTCAGGAAAACAGGGTTTCCGTCTGCACCTTCACCAAGTGAATCTGTTTCGAAGTCAAAGTCCATGGTTCCTGCAAGTGCATAAGCAATTACCAATGGCGGTGATGCTAGGTAGTTCATCTTGACATCAGGGCTAATTCTTCCTTCGAAGTTTCTGTTACCTGACAACACTGCGGTTACCGCTAAATCGTTGTCGTTGATGGCTTGAGAAATTTCATCCGAGAGAGGACCTGAGTTACCAATGCAAGTTGCACAACCATAACCAACCAAATTGAAACCAAGAGCATCTAGGTCCTTAGTCAAACCAGCCTTGTTGTAGTACTCGGTCACAACCTTTGAACCCGGTGCCAATGATGTCTTAACCCAAGGCTTTGCCTTCAGCCCTTTGGCTACAGCCTTGCGAGCAACTAGACCCGCAGCCAACATCACTGAAGGGTTAGAAGTGTTTGTGCAAGAAGTGATTGAAGCAATAGCAACGTGGCCGTTGTTCATTGCAAAGTCTTGGCCTTTAACCGCAGTTGGCTTGGAAGCCTGTGCGGAATATGTAGGGAGTACAGCCTCGAATGACTCTTTAGCTTTGCTCAACACAATGCGGTCTTGAGGTCGCTTAGGGCCGGCGATTGATGGAACAACGGTTGATAGGTCAAGCTCAAGATACTCACTGAAGCGTGGCTCAATGCTTGGGTCATGCCAAAGCCCCTGGGCCTTGGCATATGCCTCAACCAAATCAATCTGCTCTTGAGAGCGGCCAGTCACGCGAAGGTAATCAAGAGTGACTTCATCAATTGGGAACATGGCTGCGGTTGAACCAAACTCAGGGCTCATGTTTCCGATGGTTGCACGGTTAGCCAAAGGCACAGAAGTTACACCGGCTCCGTAGAACTCCACGAACTTACCAACAACGCCGTGCTTACGAAGAATTTCTGTAATGGTAAGAACAACGTCAGTTGCCGTAACACCCATTGAGATTTGACCGGTTAGCTTGAAGCCAACAACTTTTGGAATGAGCATCGATACTGGCTGGCCGAGCATTGCTGCCTCGGCTTCGATACCGCCAACACCCCAACCCAACACGCCAAGACCATTAACCATGGTGGTGTGCGAGTCTGTACCAACGCAACTGTCTGGATACGCCTGCAACTCGCCGTTTACTTCGCGAGCCATAACGGTGCGCGCCAGGTACTCAATGTTTACCTGGTGCACAATTCCGGTGCCCGGTGGTACAACTTTGAAGTCGTCGAAAGCTGTTTGACCCCAACGCAAGAACTGGTAGCGCTCACCGTTGCGGTTGTACTCGAACTCAACGTTGCGTTCGAAAGCATCTGCCGAACCCGCGACGTCAATTTGCACTGAGTGGTCAATAACCAATTCAGCAGGTGCCAGTGGGTTAATTCGCTTTGGGTCTCCGCCAAGTTCTGCAACTGCTTCACGCATCGTTGCAAGGTCAACCACACACGGAACACCGGTGAAGTCCTGCATGATTACGCGCGCAGGCGTGAACTGAATTTCAACATCCGGCTCAGCCGATGGGTCCCAGTTAACTAGGGCGTTGATGTGATCAGCGGTGATGTTTGCGCCGTCTTCGGTTCGCAATAGGTTCTCAAGAAGAACCTTGAGGCTGTAAGGAAGAGTCTTTGACTCCACCGAGGTCAATTTGAAGATTCGGTATTCTTTCGAACCAACTTTGAGAAGATCGGCAGAACCGAAGCTGTTCACTTTAGACATCTATGTCTTTCCTTACTTTGAAGTTTCCTTACCAAAATACCACTAACGACCGGAACTCAGGACACCCCGAACCAATAGCCAGGTGAACCAAAGGCAAAGTGCATAAAGCGGCACCCCCATCGCAATTCTGGCTATTCCCAAGGCTTCGGTGGCCTGAGCGAAGTACAGCGGAAGCTGAACCAGAAGCCGGGTGCCAAAGAGGCCTATCCAAATGAATGTCGCGGCCTGAAACCTTCTCATTTGGGCCTTGTTCTGTCTCCACTTTGAACCGCCGCCAAGGAGAAGACCACCAAGCACACCGATAATTGGCCAGCGAACGAGCACAGATCCCAATAAGACTGTCAGATAGATTGCGTTGGTGATGAAGCCCTGAACGAAATAATCTTCTGGATGGCCGCCGTCACGAAGCGGCAGGAACGCAGAAATTGCGATACCAATGGCCCCTGCAATTGCCTGAGTGAGAGGCCTTCTGCGCACCACCTGAATAATCAGAAATATGGCACTCACAGACACCGCAGCGATAACTGCCGCTGCAGTGTTTTTTGAAACGGAAAGGACGCTTACAAAAACAAGCGCCGGAAGAATAGCCTCAACAATGCCAAGCCAGCCACCAACGGCTGCTAAAACTGACTGTTTGGAGATATTCAGCTCACCATTACTGTCATGCAAGCCAAGACGAGCCGCGGCCGAGGCCTTCTTATCTTCAGACATTTTTACTAAATCGTCCTTGGTGGGGCAACCGTTCCACCCGGAATGGTCAACGGTAACAAATCTTTAGGAGGCAAAGGAACATCGCCGCGCACAACAACTACTGACCTGAAAAGATCGTCAAGATCCGCGGCGGCCTTTGCATCGTTGAGTGCCGCTCCCCCAATTACGCCTCTTAGAAACCACTTGGGTCCGTCAACACCAATAAACCTTGCCAGGCGGTGTCCAGTTCTGTTTCCGGCCTCGTCGTTCAGAGGAATCTTGGCAACCAATTCCGGGCCAAGTGAGCCGACTCTCTCTTCAGTTTCGCCGCCCTGTGCGCTAATGCTCTGCCTCATCTGGGTCCGAATCTCGTGCCAAATGCCCTCATTTTTTGGAGCCGCAAACGCCTGCAACTGCAAAGAGGAACCATTGAGGTCCATGCTCACAGCCACGATTCGCTGAGTGGCCTCTTCCACTTCAAGGCGCATTTGCAGGTTCTCGCGGGTGGCAACCCGGATGGAGCCAAAGTCAACATAAGGCCTTACGTCTTGAACCTCTGAGACATCAAATGGCCCCGCGGTTCTACGATCGGCAGGTGCGGACTTGTCCGACGCGTATGCGTTATCGGTCATTTAATTCTTTCCGGTTGATCCGTGGCCACCAGCGCCTCGATCGCTCTCGGGCAATTTTTCAACCGATACAAACAGCGCTCGCTCAACCTGCTGAATCACAAGCTGGGCAATTCGATCGCCGATCTCAACGGCAAAATCTGTGTCAGAGCTGTTGTAAAGATTGACTGCAATTTCGCCGCGGTATCCGGCATCGACAGTTCCCGGCGTGTTTAGAACGGTGATTCCGTGCTTATGTGCCAATCCAGAGCGAGGGTGAACTAGGCCCACGTAGCCATCTGGAAGCGCAATCGAAACCCCCGTAGGCACCAAGGTGCGACCTCTCGCCGGCACAACTGCGGCAATGCGGGAGCGCAAATCGGCCCCTGCGTCGCCCGGCTGAGCATAGCTAGGCATAAATTCGGCTTCGGCGACAATTAGTACAGGCAGATTCTTATTCACGGTAAGAGCGTAATCTAAGTGCATGAGCAAAATGGCAGAAACTCAGGTTGGATATCAAGAGCGGGTGACCCCAAAATGGACCAATTTTCTGCCCCTGACACTGATTTTGCCTACCTTTTGGCTCACCCTGGCCCCAATAAACGCTGCACTGGGCCTCTTCTTAGGTATATCGCTAACCCTTCTAACTGCAGGGCTTATGGTCTTCAAGGCCCCGGTAATCCGGGTTAGCGGCTCAAACATTCAAGCCGGAAAGGCCAATATTGAGCTTCAGTTCACGGGAGCTGTGAGCGTTATTCCAGCTGAAAAAGTGTTTGCCGCCAGGGGGCCTGAATTGGACGCGCGGGCCTATTTGGCATTGCAACCGTCTCGAAAAGGGCTAATTAAGCTGGAAATAGCCGATAAAAAAGACCCGACACCTTATTGGCTGATTTCAACCAAAACGCCGGAATTACTAAAGAAAGCTATCGAAGAAGCTAAAAACTAAGCTTCACACTCGATACAAACTTTGCCGTACTTGCCTTTTTTGGCCGAAAGCAGCGAATGGTGCTTCACAATGAAGCATTCTGAACAGGTGAACTCGTCATCCTGAGGTGGCAGCACAAGTACATCAAGATCTTCCGAAACTACATCTGGAATAGCGAAGCCTTCGCCGTGCTCCTCATCAACGTCAACGACCCCAGAAAGTTTGTCTGGAATACGCTCCTTGATAGCCTCGATCGACTCGGTATCGTCGTCGTTCTTCCTCGGTGCGTCGTAGTCGGTTGCCATTTGGCTTCCTCTCGTTGTAGACCCTGAACGTGCATAGTGTGCAACAGAAAACCCTCAATAGCAAACCAGCAACGCCGAGTATACGCAGAATTCTTTTTTAATGTCCAGACGGCACGCCTAACTGGTTGAGGCTGATATGGCATTTCCAATGGCAAACTTTGATGCAGAAGGAGGCACTGGCAATGGACGACATTAGATTATTTGAAACCGATGGCGAGTATCTTGTCCTCGAAGCCCAAGATGGCCAGAAGTTCCGCCTTCTAGTAGATGATTCTGTGCGCTCCTCGGTAAAAAAAGAGCCCTTGGCCAGACTTGATTCGATCCAAATCACTCCTCGAGAAATACAAGAGGAAATCCGCAACGGGGCAAGCATCCAGGACTTGATTGATCGCTCAGGGGCATCTTTTGAATTTATTGAAAAATTTGCAGCACCGGTTATTGCCGAGCTTGAGCACATTGTCTCTTCAGCACTCAGTGTGCGCCTCACAATCGCGGGCGATCGCTACAACGACTCAACCCAAATTGAATTCGGCGAGATCATTGCCGGCCGACTAATCACCAGCGGAGCCAATGGCATTTCCTGGGTTGCTAAGAAAGTAGAGCCAAACAGCTGGAAGATTACGGCCAACTACCAGCTAAACGGCGTTGCCGGCTCGGCAACCTGGAGTTTTGACCCTCGACGCCTTACCCTCTCGCCAGAGAGCGAAACCGCGGTTACTCTATCGAGTCAAGAAACTTTGAGCACCGGTCTAATTCCCAAACTCAGAACTGTAGAGCAAACGGCAAATTCTGCTTCGCAGCCGGCAGATCCTGTTGCTGAAACTGTAGTAATGGACGACGTAATTTCAATTTCGTCGCGACTTGAAACACCAATTGCCCAAGAGGAAGTTCCGGTCCCCTCTACCCCGGCTGCCTTCAAGCGCACCGATACCCCTGCGGCGATTTCAACCGAGGAACCACTGAGCGCAACTGCAGATCTTCTAGAGGCTCTCAGAAGAAAACGCACAGAGCGCGAAGACACCGTGCGCGAAGACGCATCGCGCGAAAATACTCGGCTTGAACCGCACCCGCAAACTGCAAACATTCGCGTGATTGATTTTGAACCACAAGTCACTACAGAGGCGCCAGCCGTGTCAGAGACAGCGGCACCTTCAAACGAACAAACGCACGCTGAACCTGAAACCGCAGATGTCGTGCCGAACGAAAACGAAACTAAACCAGGGAAAAAAGGCCGAGCAGCTATGCCCAGCTGGGATGAAATAGTTTTTGGCACAAAAACTGACGATTAATTATTTTTAGCGAAGCCTAAGAATCTCAGCAGCGGAACGTTTAGCTCTTCACTGGATATAGAACCGTGCTGTCCAATCATCTGAAGGCTCTTGGGTTTTGCAAAACCACGGTGATACAAGGCTGTCTCCCCTACAGAAATTAGAAATAGGTCAGGCATGCGCTCAATTGAAAACGCTTCTGCATCTCCAAACCAACCAGCCTCAATTAGCTCACGTCTTTCGGCAACATAGACACGTTTTCCGCAAAAGCTCTGCACTTTAGCCTTATGACTCTGCACCTTGGCTGGATCTAGATATAGATAAAGAACTCTTGGGTCACCACCAACCCCCTGCAGACCTTCAATATCCAGCTCGTCCAGGTAGATGTGATTTTCAACTGCCACATCAATCACCCCGTGGTCGGCAGTCAGCAGCACCCCAGTCATCTTGGGCGCAGACTGCAAAAATCTTTTCAACGCAGAATCCAGGTCCTCGAGCTTCTCAACCCATTGGGCTGACCTGAAGCCGTGCGCGTGCGCCTTTTGGTCTAACTCAGGCACGTATAGATAAATGAGGCACTCTTTATTTGCGGCTAGAAGTTTCTCGGCGGCCTGAAACCTCTGCTCGATACTCTTTGCCGCCACGTACTTGGCAGTTCGCATTGTGGCGTTTGTGAAACCTGAGTTTTCGTACTCTGCCGGACCCACGAAATAAGTCTCAACGCCAGACTCTGTAGCCATCTCAGACACGGTTCTTTTTGGCTGCCAGATCTTGGCGGATTCCGGGCTTGGAATACCGGTGAGTAAGTTCATGCTTTGCATCGAAGGCCGGTCAAATACTTGATAGCCAACCATTCCGTGTTGGCCAACTCGTAACCCAGTGGAGAAGCTCGCCAAACTTGAAACGGTCGTGCTCGGAAAACCACAAGCAATGCTTCCATCAACTTTGAGTTGGTTCGCAATGGTGGGAGCATGGCCGGCCCGAAACTGAATGTTTGATGAGCCAAGGCCATCGACAAGAATCACGCATGCAGATTTTACTTTTGGCAAATTCAAGCGATTTTGCTTGCCCGTAATAGCTCCAAGAGCTGAGATGAACACATCGGAAAGCCTCCCGAGGGATTTTGGAACCGAAGGTAGCATCATAGGGATAGTCTGCCACAGGCGGATTTGGTACAGGCAAACTAATTGGAAAGTGCATGAGCAAGGAACAACAGGGCGAAGAGCGCATCGTAGACATTGATTTGTCTAAGGAAATGCAGGATTCATTTTTGGAGTATTCCTACTCGGTAATTTACGCGCGTGCGTTACCTGATGCCCGCGACGGCATGAAGCCGGTACACCGCCGAATTGTTTACCAAATGGGCGACATGGGCCTGCGCCCAGATAAGGGCCACGTTAAATCCGCTCGCGTAGTTGGCGAAGTGATGGGTAAATTGCACCCGCACGGTGACTCGGCGATTTACGACGCGCTTGTACGTATGGCCCAACCTTTTTCGCTTCGAGTACCACTTATTGATGGCCACGGAAACTTCGGAAGCCTCGACGACGGACCTGCTGCTGCGCGATATACAGAGGCCAAGCTTTCACAGGCTTCCATGCTTATGAATGAAGGACTCGACGAAGATGTTGTTGACTTCAAGCCCAACTACGACGCACAACTGACCGAACCGGAGGTTCTGCCCGCCGCGTTCCCCAACCTTCTCGTCAACGGCGCCTCGGGAATTGCGGTTGGTATGGCAACCAACATGCCCCCGCACAACCTTCGCGAGGTTATCAATGGAGCCATTTACCTACTAAACAATCCAGAAGCCACAACCAAGCAATTGATGAAGTACGTGCCAGGTCCTGACCTGCCAAACGGTGGAATCATCATGGGTCTTGACGGAGTTGTCGAAGCCTATGACACGGGCCGAGGCACCTTCAAGACTCGCGCCCGCGTTTCTGTTGAGAGTGTTTCGCCGCGCAAACTTGGCATCGTAGTTACCGAGCTTCCTTATCTGGTTGGCCCAGAGAAGGTCATTGAGAAAATCAAAGACGGAGTAAATTCAAAGAAACTGCAGGGTATCGCAGACGTCACGGATCTGACTGACCGCACCAACGGCTTGCGCTTAGTAATTGAGCTCAAAACCGGCTTTGACCCACAAACCGTTCTTGATCTTCTCTATAGATTCACCCCGATGGAAGACAGCTTTGGTATTAACAACGTGGCACTTGTCGACGGCAGGCCGCAGACACTTGGCCTTCGCGACATGTTGGGCGTTTACTTGGCACACCGCATTGTGGTCACAAGACGCCGCAGTGAAAATCGTCTAGGTAAAAAGCAGGCGCGGTTGCACCTCGTCGAGGGTCTCTTAATCGCAATTCTTTCAATTGACGAAGTTATTCAAGTAATTCGCGCCAGCGATGAGGTTGATCAAGCTCGTCAAAAGCTTATGAAAGTTTTTGACCTAAGCGAGATTCAGGCTGAATACATTTTGGAGCTGAGACTGCGCAGGCTCACCAAGTTCTCGAAGATTGAACTGGAGTCCGAAAAAGCGAACCTGCTTGAGGAAATTAAGGCACTTAAGAAGATTCTGGGTTCCGACTCTGCGTTGCGTGATTTGGTATCCCAGGAACTTAAAGATGTTGCAGATAAGTACGGTGACGATCGCCGAACAACTTTGGTAAGTAACTATGAAGAAGTCAAACCTCTAACAACCGCTAAGGCAGCCGCAATCAACGCGGAATTGGCTGACACTCCATGTGTGATTGTGTTCACGGCATCTGGAATGGTTGGTAAGACCAATGTCTGGGACACCACCGCTGCCCCACCAAGCAAACGCAAGAAAAACGATGCAATCAAAACTGTGATTGCGACTACAACCAGATCTGACCTTGGTTTTATCACTTCTACCGGCGTCATGCACCGAATTCACGTGGGTGACGTTCCTGGTCTCAACGATGTGTTTGACCTAAGTTCAATGGTTTCAGCAAGTTCATTCCTAGGGTTGCCAAAATCCGAGAAAGTCCTCAACGTCTTTGAACTTAACGACGACGCCTCAATCGCCCTTGGTACAGCTCAAGGAATAGTCAAGCGTGTCTCTGCAGAGTTTGCCCCAAAGGCCGAATTTGAAATGATTTCGCTAAAGCCTGGCGACAAAGTAATTGGCGCTGATCTCGCAAATGACGAAGACGAGTTCGTTTTCATTACCAATGATGCTCAGCTGTTGAGGTTTGCAGCTAAAACAGTTCGCGCGCAAGGACGCGGCGCGGCCGGTGTAGCTGGAATAAATCTGTCCGATAGTGCAAACGCAATAGCATTCTGCGTTGCCAAGGCTGGGCAAGAGAATATTGCTGTGACCGCCGCAAACAGTTCCGGGGCTATCGCTGGCACTGATGCCGGTAGCGTGAAGTGGACTCCCCTCAGTGAGTTCCCGGCTAAGGGTCGCGCAACCGGAGGCGTGCGCGCACATAAGTTCATTCGTTCTGAAGATCAGCTGTACTTTGGCTGGGCTGGGCCTGCCGAGGCAATTGCGCTCTCGGCAGATGGCAAACCGGCTGAACTGCCTGCAGAGCCATCGAAGCGAGACGCATCGGGTTCAAAATCAACAGGTGCGATTGGTTCAATCGGGCACAAATTGAGCTAACCCAAAAAGTTTTTAGGCGTCAATTCTTTCGCGTTCGAAGCCATCGGCCGAGTCAATAATAAAATCTCGCCTAGGAGCAACTTCATTACCCATGAGAAGCTCGAAGACAGTTTCGGCAGCAGCCGCATCTTCAACGCGAACTCGCCTCAAGCTTCTGGCGTTTTTGTCCATAGTTGTTTCAGCGAGCTGGTCTGCATCCATCTCGCCCAGGCCCTTGTAGCGCTGAATTGGTTCTTTGTAGCGCTTTCCAGCCTTCTCGAGCTTCTTTAGTAACTCTTCAAGCTCCGCCTGCGAATATGTGTAAATAACTTCGTTAGCCTTTGAGCCGGCGTTCACGACTTCAACCCTGTGCAGTGGCGGAACAGCCGCATAAACTCTTCCAGCCTCAACCAGTGGACGCATATAGCGGAAGAACAGAGTGAGCAGCAAGGTTCGAATGTGTGCACCGTCTACGTCGGCATCTGACATCAAAATTATTTTTCCGTACCTTGCGGCATCGAGATCAAAACTTCTACCAGAGCCTGCTCCAATCACCTGGATGATGGAAGCGCACTCGGTATTCGAAAGCATGTCTGAAATAGAGGCCTTCTGAACATTCAGAATTTTTCCGCGAATCGGAAGAAGTGCCTGGAACTCGCTGTCGCGAGCCAGTTTGGCAGTGCCCAAAGCAGAGTCACCCTCAACGATGAACAGTTCTGATCCAGAAGTCTCTTGGGTGCGGCAGTCAACCAGCTTTGTTGGCAAAGAGCTGCTCTCAAGAGCATTTTTGCGGCGTTGGGTTTCCTTGTGACTTCTTGCGGAAATTCTGGATTTCATCTCCGCAACAACTTTTTCCAAAAGCAAGGCAGATTGAGCTTTGTCATCGCGCTTACTGCTTGAGAATCTTGCGGCAAGAGATTTAGCGACGACGTTTGCAACGATATTTTTGACAGCTGGCGTGCCAAGAATTTCTTTTGTCTGTCCTTCAAACTGAGGCTCGGCCAATCGCACGGTAACAACCGCGGTGAGACCTGCAAGAATATCTTCTTTTTCAACCTTGTCGTTGCCGACCTTAAGCTTTCTTGCAACCGCGTCAATTTGTGACCTAAGAGTCTTCAGCAAAGACTGCTCGAAACCTTGAATGTGGGTTCCACCCTTTGGAGTCGCAATGATGTTTACATAAGACTTGATTTCTGTGTCGTAGCCGGTGCCCCAACGAACGGCGATGTCGACTTCACAGTTTCGCTCGACATCCTTTGAGACCATGTTGCCTTTTTCATCTAAGACTGGAACCGTCTCAGTAAAGGCACCAGAGCCAGACAAACGCCAGGTTGAGGTAAGCGCCGGGTCCTTGGCCAGATATTCGGCATATTCAATGATTCCGCCGTCAAACTTGAATTCCTGCTTGTTGACCTTACCCTCACGCTGATCGTTGATACCTAGCGAAAGCCCTGGAACTAGAAAGGCAGTCTGCCTAGCCCTTGCGGCTAGCTCCTCTAGGGCGAAGACCGCGTCTTTAATGAAAATCTGAGGGTCTACCCAGTAGCGCACTCGGGTGCCGGTGACGTTCTTGCCAACCTTGCCAACCTCGCGAAGCACTGAACCATCTTCGAATGGCTTGAATGGGTTATCTGGCTTGATTCCCTTTTTGTCGTCGAAGATGCCGGGCTCTCCCCTGCGGAATGACATTGCGTAGGTTTTACCGCCACGATCAACTTCAACATCCAGTCTTTGGGACAAGGCATTTACTACGGAGGCACCGACACCGTGCAAACCACCTGAAGCCGCATAAGAACCGGATCCAAATTTTCCTCCGGCATGCAACTTGGTAAAGACAACTTCAACGCCGCTGAGACCTGTTTTTGGCTCAATGTCTACTGGAATACCTCGAGCTTTATCGGTTACCTCAACGCTTCCGTCCTTGTGCAAGACGACTTCGATTCGGTTTCCGTGTCCAGCAAGAGCTTCATCAACCGAGTTATCGATAATTTCCCAAAGACAGTGCATCAGACCACGACTGTCAGTGGAACCTATGTACATACCCGGGCGCTTGCGAACGGCCTCGAGGCCCTCTAAAACAGAGAGGTGTCTAGCTGAATAGTCATTGTTTGGCACTTGAAAATGCTAACCGTAAGCGGGCAATTGGCAGGCTCTGACACGGATGAACGAGGATATGGCCTTGATTCGCAGTTAGCGAAATAGGGTGCCAATAAGGACTTTTTTACAGTTTCCTGTGTTGAGATTGAGTGAAAGAAAGGCATTACTCATGCAACCAATCAATGAGGCAGTCGAACAAGACGTCGAAATCAACCAGGCACCGGAGCTAAACGCTTCCGATCGCTGCGACGTGTGTGGCGCACAAGCCTACATCCGGGTTGCCCTAAGTACCGGTGAACTGATGTTTTGCTCCCACCACGGCAATGAAAAAAAGGCCAAGCTTGAGCCAATTGCCGTTTCTTGGCACGACGAGACAGAGAAGCTACTCGCTCGCTAAATCTTTTTCAAGATCCCGCACAGCCTTAACAATGTCGGCCACTCGGTCGACATTGTGCTTTAAGCCTGTGGTTGGTGTCATCAAAGATTCAGTGGGTGCCTCACCGAGGCTTGCCAAATTTAATTTTGTGGAAAGTATCTTTGACAAATACATGTCTGCATACTCGGGATTTTTCGCAAAGAAAGGCCCGTGCAATTGAGTGCCAAGAACCAAGGCATTCTTTTGAATTACTGGTGCATCCGTCGCGGCGTTTAGATAACCAAGAACTTCTAAGCCATGAGATTCTTCAATGTGGAATTTAGAAACTCTTTCAACTCGCTTCAAATTTTGAGGGAAGATGCCGAACTGAATTGCTCGCTCGTAGCCGCTGGCAACAGCCATGAAAGCTGTTCCGCCTGCAATTAGCTGCTTGGTGTGTGCCAACAGCAGATGTAAGTGTTCTTCGAGGTCAGCCCACGCGGCAAGCGAGCCGTGCCCCAGAAAGATAAGATCTGTGTCAGGCGGAATTGACTCCCCTTTGCTAACGGCATATAGCGAAGCCTCGTGGCCGAACCATTCAAGACGTTTGACGGCAACCTTCATGTTGCCCTGGTCACCATTGAGATCTAGGTGCTCTGGGAATAGTGAGGCAATCTTCAACTTCATCGTTCAACCGCCTCAGGGTCAACAAAGCCAAGGGCTCGACGTGTTCTTCGCATGGCGTCAGCAGAGAAGATTACGGTTCTGCGGCCACTCTTTGGGGCCGGTAGACCAAAGAACTTGGCTAAAGCATCCTCTAATTCGGGAACAACTTCACCAACTGGAATTTCATCGTAGGCAAGTCGAAGAGCCATCTCTGCATAATTAAATCCGGTGACGATATCTATAGCTGGCATGTTTTTCATGTCTACTGTCCATAGCCATGAGGGATCGTGCACATCTCTACCAATTGCTACCATCACCTGCTCTTGGTCTGGCGGCAGGTTATCCAGGTTCAGCTGAAAGCTCATTGGGTTCTGAACCAGAATGAACTCAACGTCCACGCCATTTACGGTCGTGATTTCACCCCTTGCAAAAACTGGAGGAAGTTCTTCCAATGTACGTGCTGCCAGCTCAGGGATAAAGTTTTCACCCAGGTACCTGCGCGCGCTCTCGATGGCGGCAGCAGCATCAAGTGCAAAGTGAATGCCTCTATTAGGCAGAGCAAAAGAAACGTCTTCATCAAGAACCCGAACGGTAGTTTTTTTAGGCGACTGCTCAATTACTTCAGTTTGCACTAATGGCCTTGAAAGCTCGGCTAGATAAGTAGGAGCGTTACCAAGCCCGTGCTCAGTATTTGAAATCAGAGATGACTTCACACCAAACCAACTCACGGGCTTGGAATCCATTTCTTTATCAATCAAAAGAATATTTTGGTCGTCAGCGTTTAGAACCAGAGCGCTTTTGGCTTTTGCGGCAACCATTAAAAGTTTTTCTCGAACCACAGCCGGATCTACAAATCTGTCAAGCTGATCTTCAAGCACATTCAGCAAGGTGACTTGTCGTGGACTGATTTTCTTAGTGATTTCGGCGGCGTGACCTTCATCCATTTCAAGAATTGCAACATCGCCCTGAATCTTTCCGAAAATGTTTGATCGCTCGATGATTGAAGAATAGAAACCCTGTGCAATATTCGCGGTTGATGGATTTGTGAAAACATTCTTTCCATGGGCGCGGGCAATTGCCACCAGCATTTTGGTTGTAGTTGACTTGCCAGCGGAACCGGTAACAACTACCAAGCCATCGGGAAAGGAAGCCATGGTTTTTACTAAAAGCCCAGGCGCTATCTTGCTAAGAACCAGACCTGGCAGCGCAGAACCGCCACCCGGTCGAACCAGCCTCACAGCGATTCGCACCATGCGCCCAATCAGGATTGCCGGTACGTAAAACACGAGTTGAACTTAGTTCTCTAGGTAATCGCGGAGCATCTGGGAACGAGATGGGTGGCGCAACTTAGACATAGTTTTTGATTCGATTTGGCGGATTCGCTCACGAGTCACACCAAATTCCTCACCAATTTGGTCAAGAGTCTTTTGCACGCCATCACCAAGCCCAAACCTGCTGCGAATAACTCCAGCTTCGCGTGGGTGCAACGAGTCAAGAATTCTTTCTAACTCGCGCTGAAGCATTGTGAAGCCAACAGCGTCGGCAGGAACAACCGCTTCGGTATCTTCAATGAGGTCACCGAACTCGCTATCTCCGTCTTCACCAAGAGGTGTCGACAATGAGATTGGCTCGCGACCGTACTTTTGAACTTCAACAACCTTCTCAGGAGTCATATCCAACTCGCGGGCTAGTTCCTCAGGGGTAGGTTCGCGACCAAGGTCCTGCAGTAGCTGACGCTGAACACGGGCAAGCTTATTAATTACCTCAACCATGTGAACAGGAATACGAATGGTGCGAGCCTGGTCTGCCATTGCACGAGTAATGGCTTGGCGAATCCACCAAGTTGCATAGGTCGAGAACTTATAGCCCTTTGTGTAGTCAAACTTCTCAACAGCGCGAATTAGACCTAGGTTTCCTTCTTGGATCAGGTCAAGAAATTGCATGCCGCGGCCGGTGTAGCGTTTTGCAAGGCTAACTACCAAGCGAAGGTTTGCTTCTAGAAGGTGACTCTTTGCACGCTGTCCGTCTTTGACAACCCATTTGAGGTCACGCTCAACATCACGAGAAATCTTTTTATCGGTGGCTAGCTTTTCTTCTGCGAATAGACCAGCTTCAATACGTTTTGCAAGCTCAACCTCAAGCTCCGCATTTAGAAGGGCAACCTTTCCGATCTGCTTTAGGTAATCCTTAACAGGGTCGGCAGTTGCTCCCGTGATGGTTGTGGTTTGCGCAGGAATATCGTCTTCCTCGCGGTTCGAAAGAACCATTCCGCCAAGGTTTTCAATTTCTTTGCTCTTGTCGTCTTCTGGCTCTTCCTCAGGAAGTTCTTCGTCAACCGCAACGATGTCAACAACCGCAGCAGCTTCAGCGACTATTTCTTCAACCGAATCTAGATCGGCATCGTCTTCAAGTTCTTCATCGTCATCAGCCAAACCCTTTGGTAGTTTGCTGGCTTTCGCAGGTTTGGCCTTGCTTGCAGGAACAGCAGCAGCCTTACCCTTTGCAGCAGGAGTCTTTACGGGCGCCTTTGCGTTGGCTTTGGCAGCGACCTTTACTGCCGACTTGGCGGCAGGTTTTGCCACAGATTTAGCAGGTGACTTGGTGGTTTTGGTAGCCACCTTGGTAGGACTTTTAGCCGCAGGCTTGGCTGAAGTTTTGGCAGCTGACTTGGCGGCAGGTTTTGCAGCTGACTTGGCAACTGGCTTAGCAGCTGACTTGGCGGCAGGTTTTGCTGCTGTCTTGGCAACAGGCTTTGCAGCAGACTTTGCAGGAGCCTTTGCAGGAGCCTTTGCGGCCGCTTTAACTACTGGCTTTGCGGCTGGTTTTGCAGTGGTCTTTGCGGGTGCCTTGGTTGCCGCTTTGGCGGCAGGCTTTGCGGGTGCCTTGGCGGCTGGCTTAGCAGCTGATTTCACCACTGGCTTTGCTGAAGTCTTTGCGGCTGGCTTGGCACCAGCAGGCTTAGCGGTTGTCTTTTTTGCAGTTGAAGCAGAAATGGCTGGAGTTTCCTTAGCTTTAGAGGTTTTTTCTCCCGATGATTTATCACTTGAGCCGCGCAAAAGACTTGAGAGCAAGCCGCTACGCTTCTTGCCGTTTTTAGCCTCTACATCTTTCTTAGCCAATTGATACCTCTCGACGCCCCCACCGATCCGATTTATACCGTTCCGGGCATTACTAAGACCCATGTCAAGTCCCTCAAAACTGAAGGACGACTGGGTCTTGGTAAAATTATAGCCGCCAAACCAAGGCTTTTAGGCCATTTATCGCGTTTTGCGGCTAATTCGTTCAACGAGAACAACGCCCAGGGGCCTAAGTATTATTCCCTCATCTAGAAAGAGTTTCGCCCTTGCTCGCCTTCGCTCGATCAGAAACATAGTGGTTCCAATAACAAGCGCAACAAACTGTATGCTCATGGCCCACTTAAAGCCAGCCAAACTGTAAAGCTCGGCTGATCCCCCGGCCGAAGTATTTTTGGCTCGAACCAGGTCAAGAATCACACCGGCAAAAAACATCATGCTGAAAGTTGCTACGAATCCACCGATGTTTACGAATCCGCTGGCCGATCCGAGCCGGCTTTTGTTTATGAACCCCTTGGTGTAGTCAAAGGCAATCATCGACATTGGTCCGCTGGTAGCAAGCACGAGACACAAAACAACAATTAGCCAAGTTGGTGCGCTGCCCGGAATGCCAATCACCAGCGCCCAGGAAATTGCAATCGCAAAGATTGTTATTAGCACTAAAAACGATCTGCGTTTTGGATACTTGGCACAGAACCAACTGATCACAGGACCCACGAGAAAGCCCACGAAAACGAAGCAACTTAAAAGGACAGAAGCATCTTGGGTGCTGAAACCTTGGCCCTGAACCAGAAACGGATATCCCCACAACAAAAGGAAAACCGATGGCGCCGACTGAAGTGTGAAGTGAGTCCAGAATGCCATTCGAACCCCAGGGTGCCGAATGTTTTCACCTAATTGAGCCAAGACCTGCTTAAAAGTTTGACTACCTGAACTTACTTGATGACCGGGGCGGTCGTTCACAATAAATACAAGTCCAACAAATACAATCGCGCAGGATATTCCGGAAAGGAGCATAAAGGTGGAGTTCCAGCCAACCTGATGCAGTAGTGCAGCAAACGGAATGGCGGAAACTGCTTGCCCTAGCTGACCAATGTTTGTGGTCAACTGCTGCACTCGAGTGGCTTTAGGTCCCTCGTACCAGCCATTGACCAGGCGTATTACTGAAATGAAAACAAATGCATCACCAAAACCAACGAACATTCTGCCTACAACGGCTACCGAAAGAACATCGGCTACCGAAACAAGAAATTGACCAACGCTCATTGAAGCAGCACCAAAAACTAACAGGGCACGTGCGCCGAATCTGTCTAAAAGAATTCCTACTGGTATCTGCATCGCTGCGTAAACAATGAGTTGCGCCACCGCAAGAGTCGACAGCGCTGTTGCAGCAACTTCAAACCTCTCGGTAGCCTCGAGTGAAGCAACGCCCATGCTGCTGCGATTGGTCACAGCCATCAGGTATGAGACAGAACCTGCGGCAAGCACCCAGAAGGCGTTAGTTTTCTTCACTGGTTCATTCTGGCAAACGATTAGTCTGCATGTATGCAAAAGCTAGCGATTGTTACCGGCGGTAATACCGGCCTGGGTAAACAAACTGCGCTTCGCCTCGCAAAAGAAGGCTTTGACCTAGTGATTGCCTGTCGCAATCAATCAAGCGGTGAAGCCGCCGCGAAAGAGATTGTGCAACTTAACCCTTCAAGAAAAATTGAGGTTGGGCAACTGGATCTTTCTGACCTAGATTCCGTTTCAAGTTTTGCAAAGCAACAGAACTCAAGCTGGAACCTATTAGTGAACAACGCCGGTGCAAAAATTGAGCGACCTCATAAGCTAACCAAGCAAGGTTTTGAATGGCACATTGGTGTGAACCACCTGGGGCACTTTGCCCTGACTGCCGATCTTTGGCCCTCAGCGGCTAGCGATGCAAAAGTGGTTTCAGTCTCATCGATTGTTGCCAGGCAGGGAAGCCTTAATCTTGAACCAAATGAAATCAATGCAAGCGCTCAATACGCAGACTCAAAACTTATGAATCTTGTTTTCGCATTGATGCTTTCAGAGAAAGTTGCAGGCTCTAAGAGATCAGCTAATGCTGCCCACCCAGGCTTTGCTAGGGCTGATGCATACGGCAACTGGAAAATCAGGCTCGCAGAATACCTGTTCGCTCAATCTGCAAAAGCGGGTTCGCAGCCGATTTTCGACGCCTGCCTTGCCGGTAACGGCCAGTATCTGGTTCCTAAAATTTTTGCACTGTGGGGAAAAACTTCCGAGGCAAGACCACAACTACCATCAGGCCAAGAATTGGAAAATTTTTGGAAAAAAAGCGAAACGCTCACCGGAAGAAAATTTACCTTTTAGGTTTATTCGTCCATTGAGTTTCGGCGACGGATGGCTAGGTAATCTTCAAGCTCTGCTGCAATCTCTTCTGCCGTTGGCATCTTTGCAATTGGCTTTTCGATTGGCGCTCGGTTAGGGCCGATGTTCTCTGATGCGTAGCCTTGCTCTAGGTTCTTCACTAGCTTCTGCAAATCTTCGTTCTTATCAAGCTGAGTTTTTAGCTTGGCAAAAAATTCAACGCTGTCTTCCCTTATCGCGTCAGTCGGAAAAACTAAACCGGTGGCCGAAGAAATGTGCTCGAAAGCAACCAAAGCAGACTGCGGGTACTCACTCTCGCTGAGGTAGTGCGGAACCAACATCACGTAACCCACGGTCGGAAGAGAGATCTCGCTAAGTCTGTACTCGAGCAAGTGAAGAACATTGCCTGGCACCTGAGTCTGCGGTTTCCACTCGGAAACCGCGTCAATGATGTCAAGACGATTTCCGGAAACGGTCACCCCTACGGCACGAGTATGCGGAATTGGGAATGGAATTGAGTGCACCCAGGTGAAGTCTTCTACCTCTAGACCACGCACAAGGTCAACCACTGCCTCAGCAAAGGCCTCCCACTTGAAATCGGGTTCATATCCGTGCAGATAAAGGAATGGTTGATTAGCCTCATCGTGAACTAGGTAAATTCCAAGTACTGCCGGCTCATAGTGCTCGATGTGGTCTCGTTCAAAGAACATGACCGGTCGGCGTGAGCGGTAATCCAAAAGCTCGTCATTCTTGAACTGAACTACAAGCTGAGTGCTCAGGTTGGCAAAAATATGATCAGCGACAAGGTTCAAGGTGGAGCCGGCATCTGTGAAACCGGTGAGACCCGCGATGAGATGAAGACCCTTTGGCACGTCAGCAAATTCTTCTTTGAATTCAAAGAGTTGTCTTGAGTGGGTCATGGTTTTATCCTAACTTGACGGGTTTAGCATAGAAACATGAGCTCACTAAAGATCACTATTGCCAGCAAATCCCCAGTATTCAAAAAAGACACAGCCTATGTGGTTGGCGTCAAAGAACAATCTAAGAAGTTGCAACTGACAAAGTCAGATTCAGACACTTCAAGTCTCGCCAAGCACGACCTGGAACAGTTGGGCGCATCAGCAGCGAGCGAATCTATTACCAAAGTAGCCGCACCAAATGGCGCCGTGTTTGCGCTACTTGGTCTGGGGTCAGAGAAATTTGACGCGAATACTCTACGCAATCTTGGTGGAGCTATTTCGCGCAATTTGCGAGCTTTCACTGAGGTGGTTGTAGATCTGGGCGCGCTAAACAAAGGCAACTCACTTGCGTTGATTGAAGGCTTGCACCTTGGTTTTTATGAGTACAACGGCCGAAAGAGCAAGGCATCGATTAAGCCCGCTCTTCTAAAAAAGGTAACCCTAGTTTCGGACTCAAAAATCTCAAACTCAGAGCTCACTCAACTTCAGGTTCTTAGCGAAGCCGTCCACGTAACTCGAGACCTAGTGAACACTCCCCCAAATGAGATGTATCCGGCGAGCATGGTTAAGGCAGTTCAAACTGGAACAAAAGGCCTTGGCTTAAAAATTCAGGTTTGGGACGAAAAAGCCCTTGCCAAGGATGGCTTTGGCGGCATTCTTGCGGTTGGTATGGGTTCTAGCCGTCCACCTCGTTTAGTGAAGATCGAGTACAAGCCAAAGGGCGCGAAAAAGCACTTAGCGCTGGTTGGTAAGGGAATCACCTTTGATACCGGGGGCCTCAGCCTGAAACCGGCCGAATCAATGGTTGGTATGAAGTACGACATGACTGGCGCCGCTACCTCTTATCAGGCCATTGTGGCGATTGCGCGTTTGGGGTTGCCTGTTCAGGTAAGCGCGTGGCTATGCCTGGCAGAAAACATGCCATCTAGCACCGCTCAGCGACCAGATGATGTCATCAAGATTAGAAACGGCAAGAGCGTTGAGGTACTTAACACCGATGCAGAAGGCCGCCTGGTGCTTGCCGATGGGCTTTCAGCCGCCGTGGAAACCAAGCCCGACCTAATTATTGACATTGCGACCCTGACCGGGGCTGCGACTATTGCCCTCGGCAATCGCTACGCCGGCTTGATGGGTGCAGAAAAAGCCATTAAGACCGTTGAAACGGCTGCCGCTAAAGCTGGTGAGTTGGTGTGGCACATGCCTTTGCCTGCTGAACTGCGCTCACTTTTGAACTCTGATGTGGCAGATATTGCAAATGTGAAGATTGGCAATCGTGCCGGTGGCATGTTGATTGGAGGGCACTTCCTGCGCGAATTCGTGCCTGCCGAGATTGATTGGGCCCACTTGGACATCGCCGGACCGGCCGATAACAGTGGTGCGGCCTATGGCTACACACCTAAAGGGGGCACTGGGGTAATACTGAGAACCCTTGTTGCTGTTGCAGAGGGTCTATCGGGCAATAAATAAGCACTATTCAGTAGTAAAGTTTGAAGGTATTGACGAACCTCTTTTTAGGAGAAATTAATTGGCTGACCACAACTTTGACGTTGTAATTCTGGGTGGCGGAAGTGGTGGCTATGCAGCTGCTCTTCGTTCGGCTCAACTTGGAAAATCTGTTGCTTTGATTGAAAAGGATAAGTTGGGTGGAACTTGCTTGCACCGCGGCTGTATTCCTACCAAGGCGCTACTTCACTCAGCCGAAATTGCCGATAATGTTCGCGACGCAGGCCACTACGGCGTGCAAGCAACATTCGGAGCGATTGACATGCCTGCCGTGAACTCCTACAGAGACTCAATCGTTGATCGTCTTTTCAAGGGACTAACCGGACTAGTGGGTTCAAAGAACATCACTGTAGTTGCCGGCGAGGGCCGCATGGCTGGCCCACGAACCATTCAAGTTGGCGGCGACTACTACACCGGTGAAAATGTTGTGCTTGCTTCGGGATCATTCAGCCGCACACTTCCTGGTCTTGAGATCGGTGGGCGCGTAATTACTTCTGAGCACGCACTTCAGTTGAACTTTGTGCCTAAGAAGGCAATCGTTCTTGGTGGCGGAGTTATTGGTGTTGAGTTTGCTTCAATCTGGAAGTCATTTGGCACCGATGTGACCATCGTTGAAGGCTTGCCTCACCTAGTTCCAAACGAAGACGAAGCTGTGAGTAAGGGCCTAGAGCGTGCCTTCCGTAAGCGCGGCATTGACTTCAAACTTGGTGTTCGTTTCTCAGGAGTAACCCAAAGCGAAACCGGTGTTGTTGTCAGCCTTGAAAGCGGCGAGCAGCTCGAAGCAGATCTTTTGCTTGTTGCAGTAGGCCGTGGCCCAAACACAGCAGGTCTCGGATACGACGAGCAGGGCGTTGCAATGGATCGCGGATACGTTCTAACCAACGACCGTCTACAAACAAACTTGCCAAATGTCTACGCAGCCGGTGACATCGTTCCAGGTTTGCAGCTTGCTCACCGCGGATTCCAGCAGGGCATCTTTATTGCCGAAGAAATCGCAGGACTAAACCCTGCATTCATCGACGAAACAGGAATCCCAAAGGTGACTTACTGTGAGCCTGAGGTTGCATCTGTTGGACTATCAGAAGCCAAAGCAATTGAGACTTACGGCGCTGGAAACATTTCAACCTATGAGTATAACTTGGGTGGAAACGGAAAGAGCCAGATCCTCGGCACTGCTGGTTTCATTAAGTTGATTCGCAAGAACAATGGTCCAGTTATCGGTGTTCACATGATTGGTTCTCGCGTTGGCGAGCAGATCGGTGAGGCACAACTAATTGTTAACTGGGAAGCGTACCCAGAGGACGTTGCAACATTGGTTCACGCACACCCAACCATGAACGAAGCTATCGGCGAGGCACACCTAGCGCTCGCTGGTAAGCCACTTCACGCACACGCATAATTTTTCAAATCCAAACAGGAGCAAAAGTAAATGAGCGAACAAGTAGTTCTTCCAGCACTTGGTGAGAGTGTTACCGAAGGCACCGTCACACGATGGTTGAAGAAGGTTGGCGACACCGTTGCAGTAGACGAGCCACTGGTTGAAGTTTCAACAGACAAGGTTGATACAGAAATTCCTTCACCTGTTGCTGGCGTAATTGAGCAGATTCTGGTTCAAGAAGATGAGACAGTTCAGGTTGGCGCCGTGCTTGTTGTTATCGGCAGTGGCTCAGGAGCAGCAGCTCCTGCAGCGACACCGGTGGCCGAAACTCCTGTTGCTGCGCCGGCACCAGTTGAAGCCCTAGCCCCGGTAGCAGCAGCTGCACCTGTTGCGGCTCCAGTCGCAGCTCCGGTAGCTCCACCAGTTGCGGCACCAGTCGCTCCTGTGGCCCCACCGGTTGCAGCACCAACAGGCTCGTCTGTTGACGCCGGATACGTCACCCCATTGGTTCGCAAGCTTGCATCTGAAATTGGTATTGACCTTTCTAAGATCGCTGGCACTGGTGTTGGTGGCCGCATTCGCAAAGAAGATGTTCTTGCCTCAACATCTGCTCCGGCTGCTCCAACTTATGCAGCTTCTGCACCAGTTGCAACGCCTGCCGCAGCCGCAGTTCCTAGCGCACCTTACGTACCGGGTGCCGCTTCGCCACTGCGCGGAACCACAGAGCCAATGTCAAGACTTCGCAAGGTTCTTGCAGAACGTGCAGTTGCATCGATGGTTTCAACCGCTCAGCTGACAACAGTTGTTGAGGTTGATGTAACCAAGATTGCAAACATGCGCGCTCGCGTGCAGCCACAATTTGTTGCGGCGACAGGCGGCAAGTTGAACTTCATGCCATTCTTTGCCCTGGCCGCAGCCGAGGCCTTGCGAGTGCACCCAAAGCTGAACGCAACCATCGATGGTGAAAACATCGTCTATCACGGAACCGAGAACATCTCTTTTGCTGTGGACACTGAAAAGGGTCTACTGACTCCAGTTATTCGCGATGCATCAACCCTAAACATCGCGCAGATTGCTCAGCAGATTGCAGACCTTGCTGCGCGCACAAGAAACAACCAGCTAAAACCAGATGAGCTGGGTGGTGGCACATTCACACTGACCAACACAGGTTCACGAGGTGCTCTATTTGACACGCCAGTTGTGTTCCTTCCTCAGGTTGCGATTCTTGGTACCGGTGTTGTGAGCAAGCGCCCGGTTGTAGTCACCGATTCAAATGGTCAAGACTCAATTTCAATTCGCAGCATGGTTTACCTAGCACTGTCTTACGATCACCGCCTAGTAGACGGCGCAGACGCAAGCCGTTTCTTGGTAGATGTTAAGGCACGTCTTGAAGAAGCCAACTTTGATTCAGTACTTGGAATCTAATTTCTAAAATTTATTTGCTCCAACTAGTTATCTAGTTGGAGCAAATTTTTTTAACTGCCAGTTTCCGTCCACAAGAACCTCAACTAGACGATAGGCCTTTGACTTCTCAGCACAGGTCATTTCAACGTCTCTGGACCTAACTCCGCCATAAATCAGTTCGCTGGAAAAGGTGGCTCGCAGGCCGGGAACATCGGTGAATTCGAGACTATTTGAAATCAAAAGATTTGGGTCGCCCAAGTACTTTCTACATTCAGCATCAGTTTTTTGAACCGCAACTACATCGGAGCCGATTGCATCTTGAGATGCGGCCGGCTTACTCTCAAGCATCATCAGGCCAATCGCTAGAGAAAATAAACCAGCAACGAGGGAAATAATTATCTGCCTCGGCTTCAAATGTTTTCCTGGCTTCAGCCTTTGGGGGCTCAGTCTCTGGTTGCGATCACTTTTGGTTAGCACGTGGACAACGCCTGACCTGGACAGCAGCGGAGTTGAATCTGATTCACCATAAATTTTTTGAACCCATGACTTGCGCCACGGTGGGCGATACAGGACCAGGTTGCCAGGCTGATCTGCAGTGAGCCAGCCGCGCAGACTTGGTCGCAGATTTGACCTTGGCACTCCCCTGATATTTGGCCTGAACACAACCCAAGCATGTCGAAAGCGTCTGAGGGAAATTTATTGTGGTGCGAGTCTGTTGATAACCGTAATCCAACTTAGAATTGACCAATGCCCGACTTCCTGATTGCCGGCTTAGCCCCTGACTTTATTGGGTATGAGCAGGGCTGGGCCATGCAGCGCGAAGTGCACGCAGAAGTTGCCTCGGGCAAGCGCCCCGACACAGTGCTTCTTTTGGAGCACAGCAGCGTATTTACCGCCGGAAAACGCACAGAAGACTCGGAAAGACCTACAGACGGCACTCCCGTTATAGATGTCGACCGAGGTGGAAAAATCACCTGGCACGGGCCTGGGCAGCTTGTTGGGTATCCAATCATGAAACTACCCCAGCCAATTGATGTGGTTGGTTATGTGCGCTGGCTAGAACAGGTTCTAATTGATTCAATTGCCGAGTTTGGGCTCGAAACTCAAAGAGTAGAGGGCCGCAGTGGCGTTTGGGCCCCGATTGGCGACACTCATGTAAAGGTTGCCGCCATCGGCATCAGGGTTGCCGAACACACCACAATGCATGGCTTTGCCTTGAACTGCAATAATTCACTTGAACCTTACGAAACGATCATTGCGTGCGGAATTCGTGATGCAAAAACCAGCACTCTGACTCAATTACTAGGCAGAGAAATAACACCCGCAATGGCCGCCGAGGTGGTTCAGAAACACTTAACTCAGATTGGCAAGGTTGCGCTTTGACAATAGAAACTAACGAAGCTCCACAAAAGCCCGAGCGCAAACTTTTGCGCATCGAGGCCAGAAATAGTTCTGTGCCAATTGAGAAAAAGCCCGACTGGATCAAAACCACGGCAAAGATGGGTCCTGAGTACCAAGCCCTACAGGCTTTGGTCAAGGGTGAAAACCTGCACACGGTTTGCCAAGAGGCCGGCTGCCCAAACATTTTTGAATGTTGGGAAGATCGCGAAGCTACCTTCTTGATTGGTGGCTCTCAATGCACAAGAAGATGTGACTTCTGCCAGATTGATACAGGCAAGCCAGATGCGTTTGATGCTGATGAACCGCGCCGCGTGGGCGACTCGGTGAAGCGCATGGAGCTTCGCTACGCAACGGTGACTGGTGTTGCCAGAGACGACCTTGAAGACGAGGGCGCTTGGCTCTATGCCGAGACCATTAGGCAGATTCACCAACAGTCCCCTGGTACCGGAGTAGAGATCTTGGTTCCCGACTTTTCTGGAAAGCCTGAGCTGCTTCAGAAAGTGTTCGATGCAAAACCAGAGGTGTTTGCTCACAACGTTGAAACCGTTCCTAGAATCTTCAAGGAAATTCGCCCGGCTTTCCGCTACGACCGCTCGCTAAATGTTCTCACCCAGGCTCGCGACGCCGGGCTGGTCACAAAGTCAAACTTGATTTTGGGCATGGGTGAAACCCGCGAAGAGATTTCACAAGCCATGCAGGATCTATTTGATGCCGGGACTGACATTTTGACCATTACTCAGTATCTTCGACCAACCCCAAAGCACCACCCGGTCACAAGGTGGGTAAAACCAACCGAGTTTGCCGAGATGGCTGAGGAAGCCCAAGAAATTGGATTCCTTGGAGTGCTATCTGGTCCACTGGTGAGAAGCTCATACCGAGCAGGGCGACTCTGGGCAAGCTCAATGCAGAAAAAGGGCTTAGAAATTCCGGCCGATCTGCAGCACCTTGCCGATGCCGCGGCACGCGATGGCTTTGGTCAAGCGGTTCACTAGTTCGAAACAGATAGGCTTTACAAATGGCTAAAGACAACAAGAGCGCAAAGAAGAACAAGGCAAACAAAGCCCCGGGTCAGATTTCACAAATGTGGACCGTCTATAAAATGACTGCCCAGCAAGACAAGACATCAGTGCTTTGGGCAGCTTTGGCTTTCACTTTGGTGCTTGGCGCGTTTACCGCCTTCAACGTGGCTGTCTTCCCAGGAAATGTAGTCAACCTTGTGGTGTTCATCATCATGGGCGCTATGTTTGGCCTCATTGCAGCAATGGTGGTCATGGGTCGCAAAGCAGAACGTGCTGCTTATTCACGCATCGCCGGTCAAATGGGTGCAGTTGGCGCAGTGCTTGCAAACATTAGAAAAGGTTGGCGCGCAGCTGAAATGCCAGTTGCTGTGAACCCTAGAACGCAGGATGCCGTCTACCGAGCAATTGGACCTGCAGGGGTTGTGCTGGTTGGTGAGGGCACCCGCTCACGCGTGAAAGTCCTTCTTGAAGACGAACGTCGCAAGGTTAGCCGCGTTGCACCTGGTGCTCCGATTGAGTTTGTTTATGTCACTAACGACGCAGAAGCTACTGCCCTGCCAGATCTTTCAAAGACTCTCTACAAAATGAAGAAGTCAATGAGTCGCGGAGAAATCTCTGTGGTTGCAAAGCGCCTTGAGTCTTTGGGGATGAATATTCCGATTCCAAAGGGAATTGACCCAACCAAGCTTGGCAAGATGCGCCGCGGCTAAATTAGCGACGCACCAAAATTGTCTTGGCGGCCTTGTCGTGCAGGCCACGATTATCGGCATCCCAAATCACTGCCGGAATTACGAGCAAAATTAAACCGATGCGCACGAGTGATGAGACAATCCCCACGTGGCTACCGTCAAGTTTTTGAACTTTGATGCCGGCAACTAGGTGGCCAAAACTGTTTCCCAAAGTTGCCACCAGCAGCCACTGCTCCAACATGAAGAAACTTAGCGTTGCGGTGTTATCGCCGCCAAAAAAAGCACCAGACACCATAAGGGCTATTGCCCAGTCCAGCGCTAGGGCCAGCGAGCGTCGCCCCATCTTGGCCAAAGAGCCTGGTCCATCCTCTGGTAGGCCCAGTCTTTTGCCTGCCCAATTAGCCGTTTCAGTCATAATTCGAGCCTAAATCAAAGTTTTTACATTGCCGAAACATTAACTGAACAATCCTGACCCAATAGCCTCGGTAAACTTCAGGTGATGGCTTAAAGACGCGCCAGGCTCCCCAATTCACCTTCGAAGGGAAATCTCTCTATGTTCAAGACCGCCTCAGAGGTTGTCAAGTACATCAAGGACAACGACGTAAAGTTCCTTGACGTTCGATTCACAGACCTACCTGGTGTGCAGCAGCACTTCAACCTTCCAGCACAGCAAATCGACGAGCAGTTCTTCGTTGACGGCCAGCTGTTTGACGGTTCATCAATCCGTGGATTCGCATCAATTAACGAATCAGACATGCAGTTGATTCCTGATGTGACCACCGCATACATTGACGCATTCCGCGTTCAGAAGACCCTTTGCATGGTGTTTGACGTATACAACCCACGCAACGGAGAGATCTATGGTCGCGACCCACGTCAGACCGCGAAGAAGGCTCAGGCATACCTCGCAACAACCGGTATCGCCGACACCGCGTTCTTTGCTCCGGAAGCAGAATTCTTCATCTTCGACGACGTTCGCTACGAGTACAAGCAGAACGGTTCAATGCACTTCATTGATTCAGATGAAGCAGCTTGGAACTCAGGCCGCGAAGAAATGGGCGGAAACCTAGCCAACAAGACTCCTTATAAGGGTGGATACTTCCCGGTAACCCCAACCGATAAGCACGCAGACATGCGCGACGACATTGTGTCTGAGCTTCTTGCTGTTGGCCTAGAGGTTGAGCGCAGCCACCACGAAGTTGGAACTGCGGGTCAGGGTGAGATCAACTACAAGTTCGACACACTGCTTTCATCAGCCGATGACATTCTGAAGTTCAAGTACATCGTGAAGAACGTTGCTGAGCGTTGGGGCAAGACCGCAACCTTCATGCCAAAGCCACTTTTCGGTGACAACGGCTCAGGTATGCACGTACACATGTCATTGTGGAAAGAAGGCAAGCCTTTGTTCTACGACGAATCAGGCTACGGCGGTCTTTCAGACATCGCTCGCTGGTACATCGGTGGAATTTTGAAGCACGCTTCATCACTGCTTGCATTCACCAACCCAACAGTAAACAGTTTCCACCGTTTGGTTCCAGGTTACGAAGCGCCAGTAAACCTTGTTTACTCAGCTGGTAACCGTTCGGCTGCAATCCGCATCCCGATGACCGGAACAAACCCTAAGGCAAAGCGCATTGAGTTCCGTGCGCCAGATGCATCTTCAAACCCATACCTAGCCTTCGCAGCAATGTTGATGGCTGGTCTTGACGGTATCAAGAACCGCATCGAGCCACACGAGCCAGTAGACAAAGACCTTTACGAGTTGCCACCAGAGGAAGCAAAGCTTATTCCTCAGGTTCCTGGCAACCTTGAAGACTGCTTGAAGGCTCTTGAGGCAGACCACGACTACCTACTTCAGGGAGACGTGTTCACCAAGGACCTAATCGAAACATGGATTGACTACAAGCGCGAGAAGGAAATCAAGCCTCTTGCACTTCGTCCTCACCCATACGAGTTCGAGCTTTACTACGGCGTATAAATCGTCGGAATTGAAAAGGACCTCACCGAAAGGTGGGGTCCTTTTTTTATTCGTATCTGTTGTCTTCTGTGGCGCCATAGAACAGGCGCTCATAAACACTACGTGCCCTGCGAGTAAAAGCCAGATAGTCGTCTTCCAGGGCCGTGGCGCTGCCTCGAGGGTACTCAAGAATGCGCGCCATGCCTTCAAGTTGACGGCGGTCGGTAGGTAAGACGTCAATTCGTTTATTGGCCCACAGAACACTTGCGGATCGCAATCTTGATGCCAGCAGCCAGGCCTCGCTGAGCACTCTCGCATCGTGTTCCGCGATCAAGCCTTCGACCACCATTGCGTCAAGGGCCTCAAGCGTTTTTGGGGTTCTAATTGCCGGGTGTTCGCTACCGAATTGCATTTGGAACAGTTGCACTAGCCACTCAACATCGCTGAGCGAACCACGACCAAGCTTCAGGTGACGCTTTGGATCTGCTCCAAGTGGGAGTCGCTCAGTTTCAACACGTGCCTTGATGCGGCGAATTTCCATCGCGGCACTCTCGGACATCTGACTTGGGTAGCGGTACTTATTAATGAGCTCCAAGAATTCGCTTCGGAGCTCTTCGCTACCGGCAATAGGACGTGCACGGGTTAGTGCCTGTGCCTCCCAGGTGTTTGACCACCTCTCGTAGTAAGCCGCGTAAGACTCAATTGACCTAGCGACCGGACCGTTCTTCCCCTCAGGTCTGAGGTCAAGATCTAGTTCAAATTCAAGGACCTGATCTGTGGTGAGTCGCTTTAGTTCAGAGATGATTCGCTCGGCAACTTTTTGGGCGACTGTGCCCTCAACACCCGGCTTAGTTTTATAAACGCACATGACATCTGCGTCTGAGCCAAAACCTAGCTCTTCGCCACCAAACCTACCCATAGCAATGATTCCAAAATCAAGAATTTCGGAAACGTTGGTGCTTGCGATATCGGCACCGTTTAAATCGGTGGCAACTTCTAGCATGGCCCCAAGGTATAAAGCGGTTAGATCACTCAATCCCTGCGACACCTGCGCGATGGTCAGATCCCCGAGAACTGCACCCATAGCGATTCTTAGGGTTTCTCGGCGTCTGATATTTCTTATTGAATTGGCCGCGCTATCTGAAACCTCGTGTCGAGAAATAACTGCATCAAATTCAACCGCAAGCTCGGCCGCGGTCATGGGAATCAAATCCTCAGATTTTTCGAACCAGGCCGCAGCCTCAGGGATTCGCTCAAAAAGGCTAGTGGCAAGACGGCTATTTGAAAGTACCTGGGTCATTCGCTCTGCGGCACCACTGGAGTCTCTAAGCATGCGCAAATACCAGTGCGATTCACCAAGGTCTTCACTCAATCTTCTAAACGCAAGCAAAGCGGAATCTGGATCAGTGCCTTCTGAGAACCACTGCAATAGAACTGGTAACAGTTGCTTCTGAATCACGGCTCTGCGCGAAAGCCCAGAGGTCAAAGCAGCAATCTGATCAAGCGCACCTTTTGGATCTTGAAAACCAATTGCGTGCAAGCGATCTCGTACCTGATCTGAGCTCAGCGACAGGCTGTCGTCGCCAAGTTTTGAAACCGCTGAAAGCAACGGACGATAAAAGATTCTTTGATGAAGCGAACGCACTTCAACTTTGACGCTCTCCCATTTTTCAATGAGTGCATCGGCAGATAGCTTGGTGTCTACAGCCCTGGCCAAGGCACGGCGCTTTGAGTCTGAGGTAGGCATCAAGTGAGTTCTACGCATTTCTGACATTTGAATGCGGTGCTCTAGCAATCTAAGGAATCTGTAGTGCGAGGCAAACTCGTTTGCGTCTGATCGGCCAATGTAGCCGCCGAGAGCAAGGGCTTGAATAGCCGAGATTGTGTCTCGTTGCCTAACTGTTTCATCGGTGCGACCGTGAACCAACTGAAGCAATTGAACAGTAAATTCAATGTCACGCAATCCGCCAGGGCCTAGTTTGATTTGAAGATCAAGCTCGTTAGCCGGAATAAACTCGGTGACTCGCTCACGCATCTTTTGAACAGACTCAACAAAATTTTCTCTTGCGGCGGAGGTCCACACTTTAGGTGCCAGCGCTGCTACGTATCGCTCACCCAATTGTTGATCGCCGGCCAAAGGTCTTGCCTTTAGCAGTGCCTGAAACTCCCAGCTTTGAGCCCAGCGGTCATAGTAAGCAACATGCGATTCCAGAGTTCTAACCAGAGCACCTGATTTACCCTCTGGCCTCAGGTTTGGATCTACCTGCCAAAGCATTGGTTCAGTGGCCGTGCCATCCATGGCGCGCATCATCCTGGTGGCAAGCCTGGTTGCAATTTCGATTGCGCGCTGCGAATCAAGTTCTGGCGAAGCCGAATCTCCCACATAAATGACATCAACATCAGAAATGTAGTTGAGTTCGCGGGCGCCACACTTTCCCATTGCAATTACCGAAAGCAATGTGGCATCAACTTCTGCTGCGGTATACACGCCGTGTTCTGTACTGAGCTTGAGCTCTGCCCTGGCAACCAACAGCCCTGCCTCAATAGCCGCAGCAGCAATGTCTGCCAGAGCTGCCGCAACCAGCGGCTGGCCAGCCTGGACATCAGGTTGGTTCAAGTCAAAAACGGCTATCTTGAGTAGCTCTCTGCGGTAGGCGATGCGCAGAGCATTCCAAGCTTCGAGCGAATTAAACCCTTGAATTAAAAGAGGCTGAACACTGGCAATCAGATTTGCCTTGTATTCATCAGGTGGCAGAAGCTGCTGAGACTTTTCAAAGACTTCGAGTTGCTGCGGATGCCTCATCAGAAAATCGGTGAGCGATGTCGAAGCACCTAAAAGACTGCAGAGCCGCCTGGCAGAATCATCTTTTTTTAGAAGGGTCTTTACCTTGGCGGGATGCGCGGTTGCCAGATTGAGCAAAGCCACGAGTGCTTGATCGGGGTCGGCAACGCTACCGAGTGCGGCCAGAGCAGATCGGCCAGAATCTCCAACTAGCGCAACGAGTTGATCAAGTTTTGCCATGGTGCCGCTTAGATCAACAAAGCCAAATCTGGCTAGCTCAGATAAGCCCAAAGAACGGTCATTAGCCATGTTGGCGCACGCCTTCTACAGAAATCCAGAGACTAGAGAGTTTCTAGGTTTTGCTTCAACTCAAACGGAGTTACCTGAGCGCGGTAATCGCTCCACTCTCGACGCTTATTAGCAAGAACGTAAGAGAAGACTTCTTCGCCAAGTGTTTCGGCAACAAGTTCTGACTCTTCAAGTTTTCTGATTGCGTGATCGAGGCTTTGAGGTAGCGGCTGAATACCCATGGCGCGACGCTCGGCATCGTTCAAAGACCAAACGTTGTCTTCCGTTTCAGCAGGAAGCGGATACTCTTCTTCAATTCCCTTGAGTCCGGCATTTAGCAATAGTGCGTAGGCAAGATATGGGTTCGCAGCAGAGTCAATCGCGCGGTACTCAATTCGAGATGAGTTTCCCTTGTCTGGCTTATAAAGTGGCACGCGAATCAATGCCGAGCGGTTGTTGTGACCCCAGCAAACAAAACTTGGCGCTTCACCGCCACCCCAGAGGCGCTTGTATGAGTTCACATACTGGTTGGTTACCGCAGTGATTTCTGGAGCGTGCTTCAAAAGACCGGCAATAAAGTGCTTTGCGGTCTTTGATAGGTGGTACTGAGAGCTTGGATCAAAGAAAGCGTTTGTGTCACCCTCAAAGAGCGACATGTGGGTGTGCATTCCCGAACCAGGGTGCTGAGTGAAAGGCTTTGGCATGAAGGTTGCATACACGCCCTGCTCAATTGCAACTTCTTTAATAACGGTACGGAAGGTCATGATGTTATCGGCCATCGTCAGCGCATCGGCATAACGCAAATCAATTTCATTCTGACCAGGTCCACCTTCGTGGTGGCTAAATTCAACAGAGATACCCAACTGTTCAAGCATCGATACCGCGCGACGACGGAAGTCGTGGGCAGTTCCTCCAGGCACGTTATCGAAGTATCCGGCGTTATCAACTGGAACCGGCTCCCCCTTGGCATCAAGCTGGGTTGACTTTAGAAGATAAAACTCAATTTCTGGGTGAATGTAGAAAGAGAATCCGCGATCAGAGGCCTTGGCAAGGGCACGACGCAGTACGTTTCGAGGATCCGCTGCGGCAGGCTGACCATCAGGGGTCTGAATGTCGCAGAACATGCGAGCGGTAGGGTCAATCTCTCCGCGCCATGGCAAAATTTGGAACGTGCTTGGGTCTGGCTGAGCCAGCATATCGGCCTCATAGGTGCGAGCCAGACCTTCAATGGCAGAACCATCAAAGCCCAAACCCTCAGCAAAAGCGCCCTCAACCTCGGCTGGGGCGATGGCCACAGACTTCAAGGTACCTGCTACGTCGGTGAACCAAAGGCGCACAAACTTAACGCCTCGCTCCTCAATTGTGCGAAGTACGAAATCGCGCTGTCTTTCCATCGGGAAATCCTCTCTCTTGCTCCTACTAGGCTAATGGTTATGCCGAAAGTTCGCCTAGCTCTGGCTCAGACCAACCCC